>JALQZP010000220.1 GCA_023258235.1 Terrimicrobiaceae bacterium
AAAAATGCCGGTGACAGTTTCGCCCTCGGACATGCACTGAAAAAGGGGCAGGCGCCCATTGCCTGAGCTGCTGATGATCATTCCCAAGTCGGCATTTGCATTTTCGCCGCCGTGTTGGATTCCAGCCAAAAGGATGGGGACATCCTGATTTGCATCCGGGGATCTGCTGAGCAATAGGGATGGTGCTCTGGGGTTCCTGAAGAAGATCCCGGTTAATCCCGAGATCGGAACCTTCTCCTCAAAGGCAGCGAGGAGTTTCCTTTGAAATGGATCAAGGAGTGCGACGCTCATAGAGCGATACCTTTCTCCGCGCGACGCAGGAGTTGATCCCGGAGCTTTCGGGCGCGTTCGAGACACGGTGTGCCGAGGCTCTGGCGCACGCGGCGCTTGGTGTAGTCGGGGAGGTGGAGGGTGTAGTGGCACCAGAAGGTGCCGTTGTTGTTCCAGAGGTGGTGGTCTGGATTGTCCGCAAGGATGCGGATGGATGGTGATGCTGTTTTTTTCATGGTGTGTGGCCTTTCGGTTTCGCACCAGGAATCGGGACCAACAAAAAACCGCCGATCGATCAGGAGCGGCGGTCTATGCGTGAACCGTGGAGATTTTTTGTTGTTCGGGCCATTCGCCCCGCACATCGCCTGGTTTTATCCAAGCAAGCCACCGTGGGATATTCTCCAATTCCTCGGTAGGCACCCTGCAGCTTTTTTAAAGGCCACAGGAATTCCTGATGATGAGGAGACGCTAACAAAAGAGCCTGCCGATGCAACAAGAGCGTGTGTCATAAACAACCATCCGGATTTTCAGACGGAGCATTGAGCGGGACAGCGCGAAGGATGCCTGAGAACCCGATCGGCGCAGACCTCTGTGAATCGATCCAAGCCAAATAGGGAAGGCCTCCCCGAGTTTCTGGATATATGAACTTATGGCAATAAGTCCATATATCACTTACTGATTTTCCAGATCGCATCGATGGTCTCGATAAAGGCTTTGGCTCTGGCGGTCGGGAAGATAAGGACCTGACGCCCCTTTGATTTTTTCAACACAAGGCCGGCCTCGTGCAATCGTTTCAAATGCTCCACAGCCGTGGATTGATCGATGCGGCACGCAGACGCGACTTCGTTGACGCAAAGGGAGGGGTTGCGAATGAGCAACCTGGCAATTTCAATGCGGCGGTGGTTTGCCAACCCCGCTACCATTCTTGCTCGACCACGATCTATCGCTGACATGTCTGAGAAATATATGGAATTATTGCCATAAGTCCATATATTACTTTCCAAGTTGTGAGCTCGTTGATGACATCGCAACTGCCTCGTAGGAAAGAAGCATGAAGGAGATTCATTCACTGAATGAGAGTGTGCTCCAATTACCTAACAACTAGCGCGTGGGTGGTGCTGAAATACGCAACCAGAGAACTCAAGACGGGGGGGGAAATGAGGTTGCAAGAATGTGCATCGTTATCCGGAATCTTGGATAAGGGTTACATGGTTAAAGGGGAACAAAAGGGGCGGGTGAGATCGTCTATCTCCGACTTAAGCGGATACTTGTTCAGTTGTTTTCTATGCGGGCGTTTATTATGGGGATTAGTAGGTAGTTCCAAATGAAGGCGGTGCATAAATTAAGGTACGTGTAAAAGTAGTACCAAAATAATACGTGCCCTGCTTTGAGTATGTCTTTGATGGGTATGTCTCTCATATTATATGCTCCCTATGTTGTTTAGGACTTCGTATTTGAGGGTTTTCACTGCTATATCCCACTGGGTTTTGCAGTCGCGGCCCTCATCATCGTGGAAATCCAGATCCTCATCGAGGACGTGGACATCGATGTCGGGGTTTGTGCTGCTCAGAACGGATACGACGTACCCGCCCTTGACGTGGATGACTATCTGTAGGTTTTCACCTGTGAATTTCTCACTCATATTAGGGTTTGGTTTGTTCTGTTGCGCTGCGAGAGAGGTTGGAAGTTGTTCGATGATTTTTTGAGCTATGGCTTCTGTCCTCATCGGAAAAGCCAGATTGCCGTGTTGAGGGACTGCCAAAATGGCCGCAAAAAACTCCATGGCTGGGATCGGTGGTGCCTGTAGGGGCGAGCGGGCTTTTCAGCGTCCTCTTGCGATCCTGCGGGCGTTGTAGGCTGGGAGGCCGGCCTTCTCAAAGCGCTCTTGCGCTCGGGCAATGTCGTAGGGGACGCGGCGGTGGATGAGGAGGTGTTTCTCGTAATCGTAGAGCGCGTAGCAGGCACGGTGATCGTCGTCGCGGGGCTGGCCGACGCTGCCGACATTGACCGTGTAGCGTTTCTTGGTATCGAGCTGGATGGGCTTCGTGTCTGGCTTGAGGCAACGACGGGTGTGCTCGTCTTCTTCCCAGATCGCGGGGACGTGCGAGTGGCCGTTGAAGCTGATGAATGTGGATTGCGCGGCAAAGTGGGATTCGGCGTCCGCGTCGTCGTGGATGTAGTGGAACTCCGGGGGTTCGTGGAGGGAAGCGTGGGAGAGCGTAATGGGGTCGACATGAGCTGTGAGGGGTTGATTGCGGAGCCAGGTTTTCTGGGCTTTGGAGAGTTGTTCGTTGGCGAGTTGGAGGGGTTGCCGGATCGAGATGTCCCAATCCGTTTTTAAGATTTTTTTCGGCAGGAAGGACATGGCTTCATGGTTGCCAATAACGGTGACAGCACAGGTGT
>JALQZP010000221.1 GCA_023258235.1 Terrimicrobiaceae bacterium
GTTCCAATAAATTTTAGTTTCCCGTTTTACCGAATTTCATATATTTAAACAAAAAATCATGCTTAGAATTCTTACAATAATTACACTCCCGTTCCAAGTCGGCGAGGTTCCCACGGAATTTCTTGGCACCAAAAATCCTCTTGGAGATCGAATCAAAGTCAGGAGCCGGTGCCGTGCGGGTCATTGGAGCGCGCTCGGGGATGAGTCGGGCGACAATTTTGCGGCGCATGGTGATGGCCACATTCTCCCCCTCCTCGATCCAGCGCATCACGGCTGGAAAGTTCTGACGAATATCTCGGACACTTGCAGTTTTCATTGTTTCACAGAAATGTTTCACAGAATCCGAGAATGTCAAGAATAGCCTGATTTGGATGGGGGCGATCTCACCCAACTGCCGAGGAAATCTTGATGATTTTCCCGTCGGCTGTGGATGGCGTGATTTTAAAGTAGGCATCAGCAGCAGACGGCTTCACCAACTCCAAATAGTTCCTCTTGATGACCGAGGGAGAATTTCCCGAAACTGTGGCGACTTGCCCTATATCCTTCCACTTCGACAGCCTGTAAGAAATCGCACTATGTCGAAGGCAGTTTGCAGGCCACGGCTGAAGATTTGATTTGCCATTTAGAAACGTCTGGAGCACCGCATCCCGCCGCTGGTCGAACGATGGTTTGAAGCCTGCACGCACTCGCACCCTATCAAAGAGAATCCGAAACGCAGAGGGCATGACCTTTCCCCTGTCCTTTGCGTGGGTCGCAAGCCACTTGATCGCACAATCGGGAATATCCACAACCCTGCGGCCTCCCGTCTTGGCAATGTCTGCATCCACTTGAATGATTTTTTCGTCGAGATCGACTTTGCTCCAATCCAAACGCTCGATCTCGGCTTGCCGAAGCCCACAAAAAGCCGCAATCGCGACTGCTGGGAGGGTTTCAGAATCGCAGGACTTCAAAAGCCGGGCTGTTTGATCCACAGAGAGGATTTCGATTTTGGCGTCCTTGCATTTGATCGGCTTTACGCGAACCGGATTGACCTCCACATAGCCCCGCTCAACCGCAAACTCAAAAAGCGTCCGCAAATCGCGGCGGAAGGTATTCGCCGTCGAAGCCGCCACCCCAAGCCCCTCCAGAAACGAACCAATATTCGCGGTCGTGATCGAGCGGGTGCTGGCATCTGGAAATGCCGCATGGAAGCGACCCAAGCGCAACCGCAGGTCATTGACATACCTCGAAGAAACCTCGGCTGATTTGCGATTCAGAAGCAATTCCTCGATGGCTTGGGAAAGCGGAACGCCCCCGCGCCTCGATTCCAGATGAGCCACATAATGCTTCACCGCATCCATGAGGTTCGCGCCGTAGGGTTCCAGCAACTTCATGCCCTCCACCGCCTGTCCCCTCACCCTGTCGGATATTTCCATCGACTGCGCACCGAACTGCGCGATCTGCACCTTGCATTGCTCATGGAAAATTCGAGCGTCCTCGCGATCCTTGAATGTCTTTCGGATTCGCCCACCCGTGGGAGAAGGAGCAACCACCCGCCAATAAATTTGACCATCGATCTTGATACGGGTCGGCGGAGTGAGCTTGGTTTTCCTCATAGATGCGAATGATTGCGAATCACTCCGAATAGACTGTCTAAATGGCAAGTATCTGGCAAGTAAAATAGTCTTCCCTACATAATCGACGCCCTTTTAAGGCGTTGGTTCTGGGTTCGAGTCCCAGCCAACCCAAGTCCCCTCCTTGTTTTTTATTTCTCGAGTGCCAGCGCAACGGACCTAAAGCTGGCGAGACCCGCTTCGATGTTTTCGATGATTTCCTCCGCGAGGTCGGCGGGCTCGGGTAGATTGTCGAGGTCGGTGAGGCTTTCGTCCTTGAGCCAAAAGAGATCGAGACTGGTTTTGTCGCGGGCCGCCAACTCGGAGCAACTGAACTTCCAGCAGCGGCCTTCGGGATTTTTTCTGGATGCCAGTTTGTCGGTGCGCTGATGGCGGTTGGCGGGGGTGTAGCAGGCGATAAAATCGGCCAGGTCCTCGAAACGAAGCGGCTTTCGCTTGAGCGTGTGGTGGATGTTGATGCGGTATTCGTAATACCAGACTTCGCGTGTGGCGACCATCCTTGCCCGCGGGTCGGTTGTCAAAGAAAAGCACATTGGCCTTCACCCCTTGCGCGCAGAAGATGCCGGTGGGCAGTCGCAAAATGGTGTGGAGGTCGGTGGTTTCGAGGAGCCGCTTGCGCATGGTCCCACCAGCACCGCATTCGAAGAGGACATTGTAGGGCACTAAAAGCGAATGCGAGTTCTGGGTCATTTTTATATTGACGTTCTCGCTGGGGAATCATAACTTCTTAAGAAGATGCGGGTGTAACTCAGTTGGTAGAGTGCAACCTTGCCAAGGTTGATGTCGAGGGTTCGAATCCCTTCACCCGCTCCATCTTTTTTCTACTCCCCATTTAGGAGTCCTCGCTGAAAAACCATCGATCGGTTTTTCATTATGCAGGATCCGTCTTCCAGAGTGTCCACTTGCAGCTACAATTGCTCATGGCAGTGAAACAACTATCGCTTACGCTTCATCGCCCATTGCGATTGACCAAAAATATCAACAAATGACCTCATTCCCATTTTTTGTTGAAGATCCGAACACCAACCTCTCAGCGAGCGCTGAAGAGGCGCGACCCTA
>JALQZP010000222.1:0-2380 GCA_023258235.1 Terrimicrobiaceae bacterium
ACTCCCTTTGATCAATCTCGTTAAGGACTTTCGTCCCGACATTATTCTCTGCACCCATTTCATGTCGGCGGGCGTGATTTCTTGGCTGATTGGAAACGGGAAACTGGATGCCCAGTTGGGAGTGGTGGTCACGGATTTTCATTTTCATGCATTTTGGATCACCCGTGCTTTCAATTGGTATTTTGTCGCCCAAGAGGAGGATAAAATTCACATGGAAGCGCTCGGCTTGCCTGGCGATCGGATCGAGGTCACCGGCATTCCCGTCGATCCGGAGTTCGCCCGTCCGGTGGATGCGGAGTCGGTATTCATGCGTCATGGACTCACCCCCGGACGCCCGACCTTGCTCATTGCCGGAGGGGCTCTGGGGATGAGTCCCGCAACAGCTGTCGTTCGCCAGATACTGCAACTCGACCGGGATTTCCAGGCGATCATTGTCTGTGGCCGAAACGAGGAGATGCATGCCGAAATTTCCGATCTTGTGAAAGATCGCCCGGATGATTTTCGTGTTTATGGATACACGCGCGAGATTCCCGACTTCATGGCTGTTGCGGATATTCTTCTAAGCAAACCCGGAGGAATGACGACGGCTGAAGCCCTCGCCAGAGGTTTGCCCATGGTCATTCTCGACCCCATCGGAGGCCAGGAGGAGAGAAATGCCGACGTCCTTCTTGAGTGCGGCGCCGCCTTGAAATGCACGGAACTCACGCTCATTATTCACAAGCTTCGCCTTCTCTTGGATGATCCGGAAAAACTGCGCCGAATGTCGAATAATGCCCGTGCCCTTGGCCGTCCCAACGCGGCGGCGGATATCGCCCGGATCGTCATGGAGTCGCCATCACGCAAACCGGCGATCATTTCCAAACTTCGTGAAAAAGTGCTTCGCAAACGTATAGCGGCGGTTGGTTGAATGAGCGCCATGCCTGACCCTTTTCTCATCGGCGTTGCGACCTCGGGTTACCAAAGCGAGGGTGGTTACAATGGCCCCGGCCAGCCACGCAACAACTGGGCTGACTGTGAGGACTCGGGCCGCGTCGCCCGCACGGGAATCGCCGTGGATTTTTGGAACCGATACCGGGATGACTTCGCTCTCACGCGTGGTCTCGGCCTCAATTCCTTTCGACTCAGCCTCGAGTGGGCGCGCATTCAACCCAGTACTTCCAAAGGAACCTCACACGCTCCGGCATTTGATTTCGATGCCATCGATGCCTACGCCACTCGTATCGCCGCTTGCCGTGAAGAGGGTCTTGAGCCCGTTGTTACGCTGCACCATTTCACCCATCCCGCTTGGCTTGGCGTCAATGCTTGGCTTCAGGACTCCACGGTTGCCGCTTTCGAGACGTTTGTACAAACGACGGTCACCCGGCTGAACGACCAACTTGCCGATATCCACGGTGAGCCACCGATTTCTTGGTATGTGACAATCAACGAGCCCAACATGCTCGTTTTGAATACCTATCTTAACCGCTTGTTTCCTGGCGGTCCGGAAATCGGTATATCGGTCGGGATACAGGCCTACAGCCGTCTTCTGGGTGCGCATATTCGCGCCTACAACGTGATTCATGACATCTATGAGTCGAGAGGCTGGGAGACTCCGCGGGTCTCGATGAACACCTTTTGCAGCGACGTGTATTGGTCCGAGATGATGCTGCTCGACCTTCTTTGTATGCGAAAAAACGGGATTCCGGCAGGTGATTGCGCGAACCTTTTCGAGGCAAGGGCAGCCGGTCTCTCCGCTCATTTTACCAAGCTCGCGCTGAACCGTCGCACGGACCTCGCTGCCATTGCCGGCGCCGGCTTGCACAAGGTTGCAAACTATTTTGCCTCGCGAGCCGCCAAGCCCGAGGGGTTCCGTTTTTTCTTCGACGAATCCGCTCGCGCGAAGCGTCCGCAGTCCCTCGACTATCTGGGGTTGGATTACTACGACCCCTTCGCAAGTCACGCGCTACGCATCCCGGATTTTTCCGATCTCGAAATCCGAAGCCACAGCATTTCCGAGCACCTGCTGGATGGTTTGGCCAGCAAGTGGTGGGATTGGCATTTTCTTCCCGAGGGTCTCGAGGCCTTTTGCAGCTATTATTCGAAGGCGTTTCCGGGTCTGGGGATTCTCATCGCGGAAAATGGCATGGCCCACCGTTGCCGGATTGATAACTCGCTTTCCGTATCTCGACAGGATGAGCTTCTTCGTAGCGATTATATCGAGGCTCACCTTCGACAAGTCCGCCACATGCTCGACCGTGGGGTTCCCTTGCTGGGCTATATGCACTGGTCGCTGACCGATAATTACGAGTGGGGTTCCTACACGCCCCGCTTCGGGCTTTTCCGAATCGACTTTCAAAAAGATCTGACCCGGTTGGAGGTGGACCAGTTTGGCGATAATCCC
>JALQZP010000222.1:2390-2650 GCA_023258235.1 Terrimicrobiaceae bacterium
AGTGGGGGTTCGCCAAGCGCACGATTCATCTCTAACATGCTGATCTCGAGGGTTTGGTTTCTTTTTTATATGATCTCTTGAAATCTTGGCACTGAAACTGCTTAAATAATAGTCGCCGCACGGGAAACAGGGAAAAATGAACAAAAAGCTGCACTAGACGGCCTGGTCTGCTCAAAGAAATACACTTAAATAAATGGCTAAATACAAACTCGAATACATATGGCTCGACGGCTATGAGCCCGTAGCAAACCTCCGTAGCA
>JALQZP010000223.1 GCA_023258235.1 Terrimicrobiaceae bacterium
GGCAACCGCCGGTTTCCACCAAAAAGCAGGAGTGGCCAAAATAGGTGTATTTCATAGCGAACGGATCAAACCACAGCCCTTAGGAGCGTGGCCATTTTCAAAAGGTGCGGCAAATGCCTGCCCAATCAGCCGATGGGTGGAACTTTCAGTTTGTAGTCCCGGTCGATGACTTCGGCGGGGAGGGGTTGGCTCTCGGATTCCGGAATCAACACCTGAATGTAGGCGGCCCCATCATGTTTCTCGATTTTGCCGAGGATGTCCTCGAGTTCCGCCACAGTCCCGACCTTGGCGGTGAGCCAGCCTTTGCAACCAAAAGCCTCGGGCAGGAGGTGGTAGTTCAGCCGGGCTATGTCGTCGTAAACATGGCCGCGCTCGCTGAAAAAATCCTCCACCCCGTAGATGTCGTTGTTGATGACAAAAATGACCGGCTTGATGCCGTAGCGCCCCATGACGCCGAGCTCGTTGAGAGTGAGTTGGTGTGAACCGTCGCCGGTTACCATCCAAGTGCGACCGGACTTTTTGGCGAGGCAAACTCCGAGCGTGGCCGGGGTGGCCCATCCGATCGAGCCCCAGAGTCCCTGTCCCTCTGCGCCGACTCCCTTGGGAAGGACCATGGGGTTGAGATGCATCATGCAAGTGCCCGTCTCGATGACCATGGTGTCGCCGGATTTCAGGCAACGCTGGAGGCGGGGGTAGAAATTCGCCGAGGAGAGCTTGTCGTTGCCGCTGTCCAAGAGAGGGAGAAGGTCCACTTTTTCCGAGACGACTGCCTGCGTGCGTGTCGTCACCTTGGCCAGGAGCCCTGCGAGCACATCGTCGATGGCCGTGTTTACAAAGACTTTCGTGTCGATTTGCACATGATTGTCCCGGATGGAAATCATGCGGGAACGGTCGAGGTTGTCCGTGAAAAGGCCCGCGTTCAGTTCAGCCAAAATGATGCCTCCGATATCGAGCACCAGATCGGCGCTTTCGATGACCTGTTTCACGGAGGCGGGATTCGAAAAGTCACCGTGGTAGAGGCCGATAAATTGCGGTATCGACTCGTCGAGGGATCCCTTCTCAGCGGGCGCGATGGCGGTGGGAAGGTTGATCTTGCTTAGGAGTTCATGCACCTGGTCGCGGAGTCCGTAGCGGGCGGTCAGAGCGGTCACGATGGCCACGGGATTTTTTGCCTTTTCGAGACGCGCCAGAATCGAGCCGATGGCATTTTCCAACTCCTGGGGAACGCTCTGTTGACGCTTGATTTCGGCCAGAGGTTTGCCAGTGACCGGAGTGCCCACGAGAGGTGAGTAGCCCGAGAGTTCGGAGATCGCGATGTAGGCCGGCTTGCTCAGGCGCAGGGCCTCGCGGATCACTCGCTCGAGTTCCTCAACGCAGTTGGTAGGGGTGAGAATGGCGGATACGCCCGCCGCTGTGCTGGAAATCGGAACGAAGCGGCTGTAGTTGGTATCGCCGAGGTTGTGGTGCGTGATGAGATTCTGGACTTGGAGACGCTCGCTGGGCATCCCCACCAGATGGAAAACAGGGACACGGTGGGTCAGGCTTCCCATGACACCATTGATGGCGGAGAGTTCCCCCACGCCGTAGGTCGTAGTGAGAATCGCTGCTCCGCGGATGCGTGCGTAGCCGTCGGCGCAATATGCGGCATTCAACTCGTTGGCGCAAACAACCCACTCGAGGCCGGGAACCTGTTCGGCGGCGTCATCGATGGAGAATGCGTAATCCCCGGGAACGCCAAAAATCTTGTCGATTCCGAGTTGGGACAGTCGAGCGAGGGTGTATTGGGCAACAGTTGGGTTTTTCATAGGTTGATTGGTTTTTGGTTTTCGACGGGACAGTCATTCAAGGGAACAATGTTCATCTTTACAATCTATTAGCCTAAATTGGGCGCTGCCGAATTTAGGATTCCAATGCACCTGGTCTTTGGCGCGCTCAGGGAATCAAATCGACGCCGAATTTCTTGGCAACGAGGGCAGTGGCGATGAAGCAGACGAAGGTCAGCAGGGCGCTCCAAAGAAGTGCCCACCAAAATCCCGTGCCCTTATGCAGGAGCCACGGCAGAAGCAGGAACATCGGCAAGGTCGGGATCACATACCAGAAGGTGTAGAAAGCATGGCTGGCGAGTTTTTCGGTGCCTTGCTTTTCCAGATGCAGCCACACCATGACCATGATGGTGACAAACGGCAGCGAGGAAATCAGCGCGCCTAGCCGGTCGCTCCGCTTTGCCATCTCGGAAACCAGAACGATGACGAAGGCGGTCGCCGCATATTTTGTGATGAGAAGAGTCATGGGATGGCTGTTTTGGCTTAAATTACGACAGAGAGCGGCTATTGGATTTTCGAAATTTGTGCGGCCAGAAGTTTCATCGAACCTTCGGCTTTTTTAAGGGAGGATGTGGCTTTGTCCCAAGCTTTTTCGTCGGAGGCGTGGTGGACGCCATCATAAGCGCGGGCGAGGTTTTTAGCCTGTCCATCGATGCGGGTGCGGACGGATTCCTCGAGAGCCGAGGTTTTGGTGGGGATGGCTCTCAAGAAAGCCTGCAAATGCTGCTCCGCATCGTGTGCGGCGGGGATGTCCTGCTTGGCAATCGCTGCCGAGAGAGTGGCGTGTTCGGCCTC
>JALQZP010000224.1 GCA_023258235.1 Terrimicrobiaceae bacterium
GGGAACTCGCTCAAAACCACGCACTCCGCTCGCATCAAAGGATAGGTCTTCGCTGCCGTGATGGATTCAATTATGTGGCTTTGGCATTGGGGATTTTAAGAGCGAACGCCTGCTTTGTTCCCATTGCGCCGGAGGCGTCCCGCCCGGAGCAAAACGCGTTGGTGGAGTCATTGCACCTCCACGGCGTCATCACCGGTTCAGAGGAGGCGGGGCACTTCACTTTCGAGTCCATGCGTACGGAGCGTGAGCCTGCATGGCAAAGAGACTTCGAGGAAAGGAATCCCGCCCTCATCCGCTTTAGCTCCGGAACAACAGGCGACTCCAAAGGGGTCCTGCTTTCGCATGAGACGATTCGCGCAAGAATCGCGGCTGCGAACTCCGGTCTGGCGATCGGAGCGGGTGACCGTGTGCTTTGGGTTCTTGGAATGGCCCACCATTTTGCCGTTTCCATCCTTCTTTATCTCCGGAATGGCGCTGCGATTGTGATTCCGGAAACACATCTTGCCGGGGATTTGTTGGCCGCCGCGAATGCCCATGGAGCCACGGTCTTCTACGCATCGCCATTCCACTACATCCTGCTAACGGCAGGGAACGAAAAAATCCACTGGCCCTCCCTTCGCTTGGCGGTTTCGACAACAGCGGCGCTCGCCGAAGATGTGGCCCGCCGGTTTGCGGATGCCTGCGGCATCTACCCGGCTCAAGCTCTGGGAATCATTGAAGTCGGCCTTCCCTTCCTCAACCACGTCGAGCCGGAAAAGCGCTACGACTCCATCGGACGCCCCCAATCCTCTTTTGAAGTTCGTTTGTTGGACAACGATGGTCGGCCGGTCCCGCCCGGCACACCAGGCCAGCTCCTGATCAGGGGCCCAGGCCTGTTTGATGCCTACATCGACCCGTGGAAAAACAGAAACGCAGCGCTCCTCGACGGGGATTGGTTTTCAAGCGGCGACCTCGCTTCGGTCGATGAGGACGGCTACTATTATCTTCAAGGCCGCTCCAAGACTGTCATCAACATAGGCGGGATGAAATTTTTTCCCGAGGAGGTCGAAAAACTTCTTTGCTCCCACCCGAGCGTCACTGAAGCAAGAGTTTCATGCCTCCAGCACCCTCATTTCGGCTCGATCTCGATTGCGGAGGTCGTGGCATCCAACGTGACATCCGCCGAGCTTCTCGGACACTGCAGGCGCAACTTGGCGCGCTACAAAATTCCCGCCGAAATCGTTTTTGTGGATTCCATACCAAAAACCCCAAGTGGAAAGATCCTGCGCCGATGAAAATAGCTATCATAGGAGGTGGACCATCCGGAAGCGTGTGTGCAACGCTATTGACCCAACGCGGTCACGAGGTGGCGGTATTCGACGAGGGAGGCCGACCGGAACACATCGCGGGCGAGTCGCTAGTGCCAGGTCTTATTCCTTTGTTCCGGAGAATGGGCATCGAGGATCAAGTCGCGGCCATCGGCGTTCGCAAACCCGGCGTGACGTTTTTTCCAGCCCCGGGGAAAGAGTATGCCTTCAGCTTTTCCTCTCTTCCGCGCCAATTTCCACCCTATGCCTACAATGTTCCGCGCCCGGCTTTCGACAGGATCCTTGAGGCTCGCGCCGCTAGGGCTGGCGCACTCATGATCCCACAGCGAGCGGAACTCATCGCCCACGGCGAAAAACTTCAACTGAGCGCGGAAACACTCGCATCAGCTGGTATCTGGAACGGTTGCCAACCCGACTTCATCATCGACGCCTCCGGCAGAAGGCGCCTTGCCGCACGCCTTCTGAACATCAAGGCGGATGTGGGACCGCGGCGCGATGTCTCCCATTTCGCCCATTACGAGGGATTCGATCCCGAAACGCCAAGTGGACAGGTGCGAATCAACCGCCTTGCCGACGGGTGGTCTTGGAGAATCCCACTTCAAAGCAAAATGTCCTTTGGGATTGTGATGGATCAAAAAGCCGCCGCCTCACTCGGAAAAACACCCGCGGAACGCCTTGAAGCCGCGATGAGAAACGATCCCCTTCTATCATTGGAGACACGTGGAGCGAAGCGGGTTTCCGAAGCCGAGACCTATGCCAACTATCAACTCGTATCGACCCAGGGTGTCGGCGAAAACTGGGCCTCGGTCGGTGATGCCTTCGGGTTTGTCGATCCCATGCTGTCGCCCGGCATGATGCTGGCTCTCCAATCCGCAGAGCTGCTCGACAAGAATCTGGCATCACATCCCTTGGGAGCTGCCCTCGAAGCCTACTCGACAGAAATGAAGGGAATCCTTAGCGCCTGGCGGGACCTGATTGATTACTTTTACGATGGCCGGATTTTCGAACTGCACGACCGGGGGCGCGAATTTCAGATGAAACTGCCCTTTCTTCCGTTGGGCTTCATTGAAACATTCATGAGCGCCAATATGTCCGGCATGGCTTCGGGATTCACGACTGCCGACCCATGGAGCCGAGGCGTCTTGAAATATGCGGAGCGATTCGTCCTTGGCACCACGCCGTTCCCCTCCCGCTATGCGATTGCTTGATTATGCTCAAACAGTAAGGGTCTTGCCTAGTTTGGAAGTAAAGATTATGGATAAATCACTAATCTTCATTGAAAAACAAGTATATAAAACTGT
>JALQZP010000225.1 GCA_023258235.1 Terrimicrobiaceae bacterium
TTCCACCGAACCGGAACGACCCGCTGCTAGAGCAGTGACTTTTTCTTCAAGTGCCTCCGCAACAAACTGTCGGAGAGAGACTCCTCGCAAGGCAGCCCGGGCCTTAGCCTGGCGAAAGATCGGATCGGGGATGTCCAGTGTGGTTTTCATGACTTAAAAGGCTGCCATATTTACGGGAAAAAGCAATAAAAATGTTTGATTGTTCGCAACGCAGGTGGCGACTGGTTCGCTGACCGCGCCGAAACCAGCTCGAATTGATGCCAAAAGCCGCTTGCTTTTTGACTCATGCTGTAGCAGCGCTCCGTGACCGCCGCTGGGCAACGATTCGGCGTTCGTAGAGAAGCCGCTGCAAGTGAAAACCGCTCGCTAAAATTTAAAACCTAGTAGCCATTGCTATGAATATGCTGGGTCAATGTCTCATGTGATGACACTATGGGAACCGATGCGCGAATAAAGAATCCCCCTGCCAGAAACCCCTGCACAATCAGACAAAAATATCAAGCATTGATTCATGTATCCAGTTGACTATCAATAGTCGAGCGATACTCAAAAGGCATCACCTCTGCCGCCCGATTCGCACTTTACCAACTGCTGTAGGGTGGTCAGATTTTTTTTCAAATTAAAAATTCCCTTGATTAAATCAAAAAAAGAACCATTATGGTCACATGATTGCTACTCTGCGTGAATCCAAGACCAAATTGAGCGAGTTTGTTAGCCTTGCCAATTCAGGCGAGGAGATTTTGATCACTGTTCATGGTCAGCCCAAGGCCCGACTTCTTCCTGCATCGACACCGCTGTCTGATACCACAGATTGGTTATGCGACTTGGCAGCCCTCCGCTCGAGTTTAGGTCAACCCTCCACAGTCGAGAAGCCGAGTGCGCTGGATGAAGTGCGGGAGGATCGCTGGTGAAAGCTGCTTACTGGGACACTTCATGCGTATTGGCCCTCTATTTGCCAGAGCAAATCTCATCACAAGCCTCCGAGTTAGCCTCCGTGCTTAAAGGGCCGATCCATTCGAGCGCCATCCTTGAATTTGAAATGACCTTTGCCATTCATGCGAAGGAATCCCGAGGCGAAATTCCGACCGGGAGTTCCGGAAGAGTGCTTTCCCAATTTCAAACCGACATCCAATCCGGGCGATTTCTCCTTGTTCCGTTAGGCAGCGATATCAAGTCCAGCGCCATAGAAATCGCCTCCAAAATTCTCCTCATAGCGCCTCCGGTTTTTTTGCGAACGCTTGACGGGATTCATATAGCCACAGCCTTGAAACTGGGTTCCCCGGAGTTGATCACAGCAGACAAGAAAATGGCCGATTCTTCGACCCTGTTAGGTTTAAAAACCAGGCTCTTGAAAAAACGAGCTACCGAATAAAAAATATGTGCATTTGTGGGACCAAGCCCTTTTTTCACTAAAAATGAAAGAAAATGAACACTTACCCCGATTTTACAATAAGGCCTTGTGCTCCCGATTTTCATTGTTGGAGTTCGTCGCCTGCGTCTGGCTCTATGTCCGGCACGCGTGCAAGCAGACGGTCGAAATCATCAAGATTGGCACGCTTGGCGCGCGCCCGAAGATAGTCCACGGTCTCCAATGCCGAGAGCTTCTCTGCGGCCGCTGTAATCAAAAACTGATTCATCGAATAACCATCTTGCGATGCAAGCTCTTTGATCGCACGATGAAGGGAGTCTGGAACGCGTAATGATAATGTAGTCATGGTTTGATTATTTTAAGGGCTGCGGATGGTTTGATTGCTCGAACTCCCAATGTGTCCGAACCGACGAAATCGGAAATATTGTGTGTGATGATATAGGGGGCAGATGCAGCAACCGCGAGCTCCAGAACAAGGTCATCGTTGGAGTCTTTGAGGAATGGTCGCCATGCAAAAAACACCTTTTGATGTTGCGCCATAAGGCAGAAAGCATCCAGAATTCGTCTAATCTCCTTTGGCGAGAAGCCGGGAATAAGCCCCCGACGAAGCAAAACGGCCTCATATTCCAAAACCAGTGCCACCGACACCGAAATCTTGAGATCCCCAGCGCGAATTGCATGAATGATCTGGAAGCTGGCTCCACGCTTGGAGCGAAGGGCAGCCACAAGGACTGATGTGTCGAGAATCGCAAGCTCATGAGGTATTATCAGCAATACCGGATCGCGAGCGACTTATTTTTTAGAAAATATCTACGTTTTGAAAATCTATGCGAGAAAAGGGTTAATAACGCAAACCTGCCCGTAATTCTGGCCATGGTTGAGGTCTTCTGAGAGAAGTTCGCGAGCCCCGCTGCTTTCGGCAGCCGCCAAGATCATGGCATCCCAGAGCGAGATCTGCCATCGAGACTGGATCCTTAGCCCTCGCTGAAAGAGATCCAATGAATTTTCAATGACTGTCCAACAGAAGAAATCTCCTACGATCAAGCTAGCCTCAGCAACTGCATGGCCGCTTCGAACAAAGTTGACATGAAATTCTTGTAGCACCTGCACGCTCAGGGCTGTGCGGCTAGGTTGGAGCATCGCCTCCTCGAGGATGGCCCTCGCAACGGCCCTTTTGGCTGGGGCATCCAAATCGTAGGCGTAAAGAAGAATGTTTGTATCCAGAAAGC
>JALQZP010000226.1 GCA_023258235.1 Terrimicrobiaceae bacterium
TCCATCGCCCACGAAGAGGGGGCGCACGCAAATCCGGGAATCCCTCAATCGGCCGATCGCCGTCACAATCAGATCGAGATTTTTTTCCTTGGAAACCCGTCCCACGAAAAGCATGCCGAGTTCCCCCTCCGCAAGACCACGGGCTCTCCAGTAGGAAGGGTCGCGACGCGATGGGTGGAATAGTTGGGAGTCCAATCCGCGCGGGAGGATGCGCAATTGGTCGCGGGGAATGCCGCGGTCGATCCAGCATTTTCGATAGTCCTCGGAGTTCACATAGATCACGTCGAGTTGGCTGTAAAACCAATGCATGAAATTCCAAGTGAGGGTCTCCATGAAGGAATCGTCGGTGAGGATTCGGACGTATTGAGGGAAGTCGGTGTGGTAAATGCCGACGACCCGGATGCCGAGGGACTTCGCCGCAGCCAAGGCGCTGAGGCCGGTCGGTCCCGGCGTGCTGATGATGACTTCGGTGAAGCCGCCCTGTTCGAGATAGTCGAAAATCTGAAGAACGGGAGGGAAGCTCAAGCGCTGTAATTCATACTCGGGGAGTTCGAATTCGCCGATGGGTTCGAAGTTTTTCAGGGGCACACCATGGTCGGCGACCTCGGAGCGGCAGGTGACAATCGTGATGTCGTGTCCAGCGGCCACGCCGGCGGCCGTCATTTTCCGGATCGTGGTCGCGACTCCGTTCACATCTTCCAAGGTGTCCGTGAACCAAGCGCGACGTGTGTTTTTGAGGGGTAGTGGAATTTCACCGCTCAAAGTCAGCGTGGTCTCACGCAACCACTCGCGGCGAGGAAGGCGGAAGGCGTGGATGTAGGGGCTCAACAGCGCGACGATCGGAGCCAGTGGAATGATCGTTTGGATGCTCTCCAGAAACTTTCCTCGCGAGATCTGGTGGATGAATTCCGTGACGAAGCGATAGCCGAGTTTGCTGGCGATGAGATTCGCCATCAGGAAGGAGCGTCGTTCCGCTTCCGCTATTCCCGTGGTTTCACGGGCCATGGAGGCCTTGAGATCAGGGTGGTTCAGGGCTTCCGAGAGTTGTTTCCACAGCGAGATATTCCCGCCTTTGGCGAGATCAAAAATCTTTCCGGTGATGATGCCTTGGGCCAAAAATCCAAACTTGTCCATGGCCGAGAACTCGGTGGGATTCTTGCCTTCCATGAAGCGGGAGGTGATTTTTTCGAGGAGGCGGGTGGTCGGATCGCCCGGTTTCAAGGGAAGTCGCGCCTTGGCGAATTCAAAAGCGGTGCTGTAGGTGCTGTGGGCCATCGAGAGGGGGGTGCCGGATTTTCCACCCGCATGGCAGCGTCCCTCGCGTATGTTTCTCAAAAAATCCTCCACACGCGGACTCGACTCGGTCCCGGTGTAGGCGGAGCCTGCGTGGGTGCCGCCATGATCGTCGGATCCGCCGGTGAAGATTTTTTTCCAAGCCTCGTCATGGGTCGGCGCGAGGCCGGTGCGGGCGCTGAAAACCTCGATGTCGCGGGGGGTGAGTCCGCCGAGCACGGTCTGCGCCGTTTGACTTAGGAGTTGGCAATAGCGCCCGTTAACGCCCTCGAAGTGCCGAAAAAGAAGAATGAGTTTTTGGAGGTGGAGAGGCGTGAGCATCCCGTTTACGCTGTGGAATGGATGTGCCACGGAGTGGGCGATATTTTCTGAGAAGAGGAATTCCTGAAGGTCGAAGATGTTTTTTCGTGCCTCTTGAATCGTACGGTGCTGGGCCTCTGTGATGCCCCAAGTGAGGATGTGGATGCGGCATTCGTCGTCGGGGAAGTGCGCGCTCACTTCCTCGCCGAGGAACACGCCGGGCAGGTGCGCGATTTCCAGGCATCCTTCGATGGTGTTTTGATCCGTGATGGTCACGAAATCCATCCCTGCCGAACGGAGAGCGGAATACAGATCCTTCGGGTCCGAATAGCTCGCCGGAAAATCCAGGCGTCTCAACACCCAGTCGGCGGCACGCTCGCTGTATCGCGAGTAAATGTGCAGGTCGGCGCGTGTGGTGTTTCGTTTCATGGATTCGATCGCTTGTTGTGAAGCCACTGCTGATACGTGATAGCCTGCCTTCGGGCAAGATCAGCGCCTGCCAAACGCAAAATCTGCGATCGTATGGCGGGGTAATCCCAGTCAGGGGGATGAATGCCGATGCGGATGAGCGGGGCATGGCGCAGGGCGAGAAAAAGCCCCCGGTTCCAAGCCAGGCTGCAGATGCGCCGCCAGCGGGCGCGCACGCTCCAGACCAGGCTCCGCGCGGCATATACTCTGTCATTTGTAAAGTCGCTCACGGTGGCTATGCGGGTCGTGTATTCGAAGCCCGTCTCGATAACGGCTTCCTCGGCCGCCGTTCCCAGAAGCCAGGCCGGGGCTATAAATCCCTTGGCAGTCAATCCACAGGCACTGAAGGCATCCTGCCCGGCATGGAGGAGCTTGTTAGCTTCGGAGCGCGTAAGATCAAAAAATTCACCCTCGCCGGCGGTATAGGATTGGGTAATCAGCTTTTTCCATGTGGCGTCGGAGTTTTGCTTTTCTC
>JALQZP010000227.1 GCA_023258235.1 Terrimicrobiaceae bacterium
CACCCGGCGCACCCCCAGCAACCCTCGGCGCTCGCAAATCAACGGCCACATTATTATTTAAAATGCTCTATGGTATCGCGGCAAAATATGTGAATGTGTGGGACTGACGTCTTTGGCGGGGAAAATGACTCAAATCGGGGTCGTATTATGTCGAAAGTGATATCAATAAATAAATAAAATGGTATATTTTAATACCACTTTTTTATAATTTGTGTATTATTTATGGCATGAAGCGTCTTGTTGAATTGGCGTTGGAGCAATGGAGGGTGAGGCCCGGGCGGAAGCCCCTTGTGGTGCTGGGAGCCAGGCAGGTTGGGAAAACGTATGCGTTGGAACAGTTTGGGCGACGCTCATTTTCAGCCATTCACATCATCAACTTTGAGCAGAATCCGCTGTTTGGCGATGTCTTTAAGGGCGCGTTGGATCCTGTTCGTATTTTGCAGGAACTCGCCCTTGTGCAAGGTCGCCCCATCGATGTTTCTGCGGACTTTCTTTTTTTTGATGAAATCCAGGAGTGCCCGCGTGCTTTGACTTCGCTGAAGTATTTCGCGGAGCAAATGCCAGGCCTCGCGATCTGTGCGGCCGGATCTCTTCTCGGGGTTCATTTGGGAGATGTGTCGTATCCGGTCGGCAAAGTCGAGGAGTTGAAAATGGCGCCGATGACTTTTGAGGAATTCCTGCTCGCGGGGCCGGATCCCGCATTGGCTGCCCATTTCCAAAGCCTCTGCGCGACGAGTCTGCCGAGCGAGGCTGTGCATGGGTTGATGTGGAGAGAATTCACGATGTATCTTGCAGTGGGCGGTATGCCAGAGGTGGTCGCCGCCTTCCAATCCCTGCGGGCTGACTTGTGGAACGCCTGTGCGGAGGCCCGAAAAATCCAAGAACGGCTCACCACAAACCACCTTGCCGATATGGCCAAGCATTGCGGCAAGCAAAACGCCATGCATCTCGAGAGGCTTTGGCAAAATATCCCTTCGCAGTTGAGCCGCGACCAGAGTGGATCCGCGCCGAAGTTCGCCTTCAAAGAAGCCGTACCCGGTCTGCGTGGCTACGAGCGCATGGCCGGCGTGATCGACTGGCTACAGGCTGCAGGGCTTATTCTCCGGCATCCGATCGTCAAAAGCGGCCATCTCCCCTTCGCTGCACACGCGAAGGAGAATTTCTTCAAGCTCTTCGTCTTCGACACCGGCCTGCTCGGAGCGTTGAGTCGCTTGCCCATGGCCAATATCCTGCGTCAGGACTACGGCTCCTACAAAGGCTACTATGCCGAAAATTTTGTTGCGCAAGAGTTCCACGCCCTGGGGTGGCAGACGGCTTGTTGGCGGGAGGGACAGGCTGAAGTGGAGTTCCTTTGCGAACACCAAGGAAGGGCCCTGCCGGTGGAGGTCAAATCCGGCCAAGTCACCCAGTCCAAAAGTCTCGCTTCCTTTCAGGCCAAATATCATCCCCCATTATCCTTTATCCTCAGTGGTAAAGTTCCGCGTGGGCAAGCCGGTATCACTAAACGCCACCTGCCGCTCTACATGGCGTCGAAGCTCTGGTCCTAACGCTCCCTATATAAAAAGGCGATAGTGTGCATTTTCTTTCATCCCAATCCAGACACAGCACTGCACATCGAAAATCAAAGGGTAGGGGGGCTCGCCGAGCGGACCCCAAAAAAGCGTCCACTTCACTATGGTATTCCTACAAAATACGTGAATGTGTGGGACTGACGATCCGGATTTGTCTCACACATCGCTATAGACCAGCGATGGAAGGTCTACCTCGATGGCTTCTTTATCAATTCCAGAGTTTGCTTGAGAAGTGGTAGATGGGCGAGATCCTTGGGGCGCCGGATGTGTTTCTTGCTGGCGATGATACTTTGGAGAGGAAGGACGCTAATTTCGCGTCCAAACCATTCCAGCTTTTCAGCGCGCTCATACTCGACGTCGAAGCATTTGAGGCCATCAATGCGGTAGAGAAAATTGACCAAGGTATCATCATTGAGGGCAACAACGGTGCGGGCAAGAATCTCAGCGCCGAGTTTTTTTGCGATATCGAGTGCTTGGACGTAACAGCGCTCCGGCAGTTCCAGCCAGATATCGGTATCCAAGGTGGTTGCAGGAACCCCTTGAAGTATGGCTGCCGTCATGCCGGCGAATTGAAACCGAATGCCTTCCGCTGCGAGCGCGTCAACAAGCTGAGCGAGCGCAGATGGGCTTGGTGCATTTCCCACCTTTCGTCGGGGGTGGCGGAGAGGCTTCGGGCGAACAGGTATCTTTCGTGTTCGCTGAGGCCGGGGACTTTTCTCAGAAGTCTTTCCATGCTCTGCCGTTTTTTTTTCACCTCTTTCAACGTATGCCTCATGGAGATCCTAGTCAATCCCGCCGGGAAACTGAAAAAGCAAGGGTGTTCATTTCCTTTCTCAATCAGGCGGGGTGGGTCGCTGGCCATTGTCGCGAGAGCCGCGAGTGCAGCGAAAATAAGCTCCTCGATTTAGCGGCTTTCGCTTCGCTAATCACAGAACAAAACGAGGGGATTTTAAAA
>JALQZP010000228.1 GCA_023258235.1 Terrimicrobiaceae bacterium
CCAACGCCAGGCGTTTCTCCAAAACAAAAATCCGAATCCCTCAAACCAGCAAACTCACCGACTCCAACACCAGCACCCAAACCCCAATCCACCCCTCCAAACGTGCGTGACTCAAAACCTGCTGAGAGCTGAGGCGAAAAACGGGAAAGTCAGCGAGGTGCCAGCGGGTGAACCATATCCGGCATCACTCCACTCGATTCGATTTCGACTTCCCGTTCCATACCCAGCAGTTCAAGCAGCACCTTGACCCGGGCCTGCGCAGGCATCACTTGCGTTACCAAGGCTCTAATGCCGCTGAAAGGGCCACTAATCAGCTTCACTTCCTCTCCCACATGAATCTGAGAGAGGATCTCAACCGTCTCCTCGGAAGCAATCGCGTTTCGGAGTTCCTGAATGATCGACTCGTGTACGATGGAAGCAACACCACCGAATTTCACGATATGCGATACCCCGTGACTGGCCGAAACATGACGGTATTGCTCCCGAAAATTAAAACGCGAAAAAATATAACCTGGGAACATGGCCTCCGTGACCTTAACCTTTCCGCTGCTGCGCGCCCGCTCAAAGCGAAGCATTGGACAAAAAACCTCCACTCCGACATCCCGGATCAAACTTCTCTTCGCAAATCCCTCCTGCTTGGGGCGGGTCTTGATACAGAACCAATGGAGTTCGTCTGATTCGAAAAGCATGTGGGGATGTTCGGCGAACTCGCGACATATGGCAAGTGGTCGCGTGCAGGTGCGCCAAAGATTTTTGCATCGCCATCAGTCAATGGCTCGTAGAATTTGCTGCATGAATTCTATGACCATTCAAGAGCAAGCCGCCCGACGCACGTTTCCCAAATTTCGCCTCACCAATCTGCTGCGCAGCACCTTCGCTCCACGCCCAGGTCAAAAAATCTGCATCCTCATTGATCTCCCCGATCCCACGCAGATCAAAGACTACGCCTTTTTAAAAAACACAGATCTCACCATCCAGCACAACGCTGTTAAGTTTTTCTACGACGCGCTCCACAAGGGAGCCATGGAGGAACTTGGACTCAAAGGTGGCGAGATTTTTGCCTACAAGATCACCGGCGGGAGCAACCTCGACCTCCCGGATCAGGCTTTCTCGCCCGATGGAACCTCAGTAAGCCTGGAAAAAGACGTCTACCCGAATTACGACATCATCCTCTGCATCTCGACCTACTCAGCGACAGCGCCCCTCACCGCCTTCGCAAAACAATACCGCTTCCGTGGTGCGACCCTCCATGGCGTGAATCCCACGATCCTTCGCACTGGCCTCGCAGTTAGCTATGACGATGTCAGCGTGGACGCAGAAAAAATGCGTATTGGCATGACCAAGGCGGACTGGGTCGAAATCGACTTCCTGTACAGTGGCCAAGTGCACACGCTTCACTTGGAACTCGACCGGCAAGAGGCACAAAAAAGCCACGGACTTTGCCGTGGCGATGAACCGGACGTGGCCAATCTGCCCGCCGGTGAAATTTACTTTGTGCCCACAGGAGCCCGCGGGGCGTTTCCCATGCGCTACGAGGATGGCACCATTGGCCTCATGCACGTCGCCGGAGGGCGCATCCGCAACGCCGAACTGCTCAATGGAGACCCCACAACCGTTGAAATCCACAATGCCAAGCTCGCCTCCGATCCCGTCACAGGCGAACTTGGCGAACTCGGATTCGGAACTCAGATTCTACCGACATCCGGACGTGACATTCAGGACGAGAAGATACGAGGCACAATCCATGTCGCCACCGGCCGGAGCGACCATCTTGGCGGTTCCCTCACGCCCGATAAATTTGCCGAGCACACGAACGCCACTCATGACGACATCCTCTTCGCCCCACATAAAACCTCGGAGATCTGGGTCACCCAAGTTCGCATGCATCGGAACGGCGAAACACACGTCTTGATCGAAAATTACGAGCCCTCGGCCTACGTCCAAAATCTCATCTCGCAAGGGCGCTGATACTGGGAAGACATCCTGCCCCGAAAGCTATCCCAAACCGCTCAAGAAAGCCTCCGTCTCCTTTGCATTGTCATGCATTTCGGCAACGAAACGCGCACACCCTTCCTGCATACTCAGCAACCGGGATTCATTCGCCAGCATCTCAGAGGCACATGCCTTGAGCTTTTCCATATCCCCACGGGCAAATGATCCCAGACCGAACTTCTCGAAAATCCCATCCGGATTCACGTCGAGTGAAAGCAATGCCGTCCGCCCCAGCCCGGCCTGAATAAAACTATTCGGCCACCCCTCCCACTCCGAGGTATTCACAAAAACCCTCGCCTCATCGTAGTGGCGTTGAATTTCGTGATAGGGCACTTTTTCGATAAATCTCAAGTTCGGCAGAGCCTCCGCCCGCTTGGCCACGGTTTCCCAAAGCTCAACATCATCTCGCGGGCAGATCATTTCGAATGAAGATCCTGACAGCGCCTCCACCAGATCGAGAAAAAGATGTGGCCGCTTCACAGGCTGACAACGCG
>JALQZP010000229.1 GCA_023258235.1 Terrimicrobiaceae bacterium
ATGGAAAAATATGTCGGCGAGGCGCTCTACCAGATGCGCTTCGAAGAGGACGCCATCGCCCGCACCAAGAAACGCTTCAAAGACATGGTCGAGGATCCCAAGACCACTCTTTGGGAATTGTGGAACAAAGCTGGCACCCAAAACCATGCGTGGAGTGGTGGCTTCCTCACGCTTCTTTCCCAATACGGCGCTGGCGTGGCACCGGTCACGCCAGGATACGGGACTTACCATGTCCTCCCGCAAATGGGCCCGCTGAAACGAATCAAAACCATCGTTCCCTCGGTGAAGGGCGAGATCGCGTTGGAACTCCGCAACGAACCCGCTGAATTTTCACTCGATCTTGTCTCGCCGAAAGACACCACCGCCCTCGTGGGCATTCCCAAACGCGAGGGCGCATCACCTGCCCGGATCACCGTGAATGGCAAACCAGTCTGGGAAAACGGGAAGCCAACTGGCACGGTGGATGGCGTCGCCTTTAAGGAAAACGAGGAACACTACACCACCTTCTCCGTCCAACCCGGCACCTGGGCGTTTCGGGCTGAATTTTCACCCGCCCCGCGCTCCGGCGAGAATTCCGGGAGACTTCGCGTTCTCGATGGAAAAACCGTGTTAATGACGAATACACGGAATACCGACGATGTCGCCGCCTCCTGGTTGCTGGAGAACGTTCCGTTCTTTGAGTGCCCGAACCGGGAGATCGAGGAGATCTACTATTACCGGTGGTGGAGCTATCACAAGAATCTCCGCAAGGAGAAAGCAGGGTGGGCGGTTCACGAAGGCGGCGGCTATGGTATTACACCCTGTCCACTTGGACATCATCTCTACGAAGGGCGCTGGATCAAGAACCGCGTTTACCTCGACGACTACATCCGCTACTGGTTCGCTGGGGACAATCCGAGACGATACAGCACCTGGTTTGCCGATGGCTGCTATGCGCAATACCTGGTGGATGGGGATTCAGTCAAGATCGTCTCATACCTCAAGGGACTGATTGCCAATCAAGAGGGCTGGGAGCGGGAGCGGTTTGATTCGGCGCGCGGCCTGTTCCGCTGGATACCGGATCGCGATGGCATGGAAGCTTCGCTGGCCGGGTTTGAAGCCGGAGAGGCCGACAAATTCCAGTGGAATACCGCAGGCATCGTCGGCGACAAATTCCAGTGGAATACCGTCATCTACGGAGGCGATGGCTACCGACCGTCTCTCAACAGTTACATGGTCGCCGACATGCGCGCCATCGCCGCCATCGCGACGCTGGCCGGCGACCAGGCTGTCGCTGGTGCCTACACACGCAAGGCAGAGGCGCTGCGAACCAGGATGCAGCAAGAACTTTGGTGCCCGGAGAAGAACTTCTTCCTGCAGCGGCACAGCCAGGATTACCGGTTTGTCTCGGGACGTGAACAGATCGGGTTCTTTCCCTGGGCCTTCCATGTCCCTGACGACAACTCCAAATATGCCGAGGCGTGGCGTCAACTCCAGGATTCACAAGGATTCAAGGCTAAATACGGGCCCACGACATTGGAACGCCGCAATACGTATTTCCTCAAGCCGTTCAAGCACAAATGTCTTTGGAACGGACCCTCCTGGCCATACTCCACCAGCGTGACCCTGGCGGCTATGGCAAACCTGCTCAATGATTACAAGCAGAGCGTGGTGACGCGCGACGATTACGTCGCACTGTTGCACACTTATGCCGCAACCCAGCGCGATCCTGACGGGAAGCCGATGGTTCGGGAAAACCATCATCCGGATGAAAACGGCTGGCTGGCGAAAGGTGGCGACTACAATCATTCCCGCTACTGTGATCTCGTCATCACCGGCTTGGTGGGGCTTCGACCGCGGGGCGACGGGATGCTGGAGGTCAATCCTCTGGCGCCGGCGGATTGGGAATACTTCTGTCTCGATGGCGTCGTTTATCACGGCCGGACTCTGACAATCCTTTATGACCGCTCGGGAAACCGCTATGGGAGGGGTGCCGGTCTGCGAATCTTGATCGACGGCGCCGAGGCGGCAAGGGCCGCAACGATCCAACGGATCACGGTCGCTCTGGAGTGAAAGGAGGAATACCAGGCAGAGACGCCGCTCCCGCGACTACATAACCACCAACCCAATACAACTATGAACCTAAAAAAGGAAAGCAAGATGAAATTGAATTTGGTAATGATGACAGCTCTGGCAACTGGAGTTCTGGCAACCGCATCCGAACAGGAGTGGAGGCCGGAGTTTTCCACTGCCGGTTTTTATCAGGTTGATGCAAAGGTTCGTGAAGCATCGAATTTTAATGTCGGATGGCGCTTTTGTCGCTCGGTCAGTAGTCAGGAATTGAAAGGCGGGGTTGCCATACAAGATGCAGGTTTTGATGACTCTGCATGGCAAGTTGTCAATCTCCCGCATACGCTGGAACTGGTTCCTCTGGAAGCCAGTGGAGGCGTCAATTATCAGGGCGTTGCCTGGTATAGG
>JALQZP010000022.1 GCA_023258235.1 Terrimicrobiaceae bacterium
AGTTTTTTAAGAAATAACCAACGGTTTGGCTGGTCGGGGAAGTCGGTTGGTTTCCCATAGACTCGCGCCCATCCGTTGCGAACGAGTTCCGTGGCGAGGTCTTTATCGTTGACCATGACGATGGCACAGAATCGTTGCTTCTTCGAGGAACCCCGGGCGTCCTCCCATTTTGTCAAAACTTTGAAGTCTTCAGATAGAAAGTGGCGAGTAAAGGCGTGCGCGTTTTCACCCGCAGCGATGATTTTTTTCTCATCGATCCCGAATGCGCGGCCCTGCTCGGTCACGCGTTCCGGTATGCGGGTGTCGGTTTCCGGGCAGTCCACAAAATAGAGTCGGAAGTGATAGTTGCGACCACGGCAGACGACATGAAAACTGTCCCCGTCGCTGTAATCGGACTTCGCCAGGCGGCAGGGACTCAATTCCACCCAATGTGGCGAAGTGCAAAGAGCGGGATGCGGCAGCAAAGCAACGAGAGTGAGGATGCTGGTAGTGAGCGCTCTCGTTAACATCGCTGGATTGGGGTGAGGGACTACTTCGATTGCATTTTGAAAACGCCATCCCAGTTCGGACCGGGAGGATTCACATTCAACGAGCGGGTTCGCTCCAGCATCACGAGGGAGGGAGTCGAGGGCGAATCGGGGTTTTTTTCCGGGCGGTTTGGCTCCAAGGCGGCGGATTCTTGAAAAGCCGCTAGAGCCAAGTCCCAGCACTGGGCGCGGTAGTGCTCGATACCCTCGGCGTAAATCTTCAAGCAGCGAGTGGTTTCCTCGTTGAGATCGGATCGCAGGCAGACCACTTCATACATCTCGGCGGGTTCCTTGCGGCCCTTGACGATGATTTTGTCAAGGAAGCGGAAGACACAATCATCGCCCTCCTTTGTAGCTGCGCGCATGGTTTCCCCTGTGATCATCGTATAAGCCCCGTAGCTCTTGGATCCGCTCTCGCAGCGGGCCGCCAGGTTCACCGTGTCGCCCATCATGGTGTAGCTGAAGCGTCGGCTGGAGCCCATATTTCCGACAGTCGCGAAGCCGGTGTTCATGCCGATGCGCATTTGCATCCGGGAAACGACGGGCGGCCACTTGTCCCCCTCGGAGGCCCACTTTTGACGAAGTTCCGCGAGGCGTTTTTGCAGCAGCTGAGTGACCACGCAGGCTTTCAGTGCGTGTTTTTCCAAGGGGACTGGAGCGTTGAAGATGCCCACGATCGCGTCTCCGATGTATTTGTCCACATAGCATCCGTTTTCCATGAGAATATCCGTCATGCCGCTCAGGTATTCATTCATCAGGCCTACGAGTTGCTGGGGGGTGAGGATTTCAGAGAAGGCGGAAAAGCCTTGCACATCCGAAAAAAACGCCGTGATCTCGGCATCGATTCCGCCGAGTTTCGGCTCCTCGCCGCTCTCGACCATTTTATCGACGAGATTTGGCGAGAGGTAGGTGCCGAACATGCCTTTGATGCGGCGTTTTTGTTGACTCAGTCGTGAGAGATCGATCAGGGCTCCGCTAAAAGCACAAGTCAAAGCCGCTCCCACGGGGGCCACAAGTGGAACGATGATGTCGTGATGCGAGAAAATCCAGAAGGCGCCAAAAATGTATGAAATCACTACCACAGCACCTGTGATTTTCGAGGGTATGGAATACTGGGCCGGCAGGAGGCTGAAAGCGGAAGCAACCAGACCGAGAGCAAAAATAATCGCCACATTCAGCCATACGGGCGGGCGATGAATCGTTCTTCCAGACAAGATGGTTTTAAGCAGGTTGCCGTGAAGGGAGACTCGCGGCACGGGCCCGGATCCACTGAGCGGCATTGGGCTCAAGTCCTTCAGTAAAGGATCGACCGGACCGATCAGGACAACCGCATCGCGGAAGTCTTCAAAAAATTTCCTGGCCGCCTGTTTTTGTTCCTCGGTGCCATCATCGAGGATCTGGGCATAGGCGATGACATAGAAGATGCTGGCGTGAAACGTTTCAGGGCCATCCCATGCGCTGAACCAGTTCGGCTCCACAAGTTGGCCCATAAGGAGCGGGATGCGGGCCGCCAGCGAGCCATCTCCTTTGCGAATCGTGATGGCTTTCTTCCCGATCTCCACGGCGCTTTCGTCGAGGCCCAGATAGAGGAGGGCCAGCTTCAACGACATTGGGTAGTAGGTGTGCTCCACAGGGATGTTTGTCTTTGCAAAAAACGGTACGAACCGCACATCATTGCCGACCGTGTCGATGAGTCCCACATGGCCCATGGGGCCAAGTACAGAGTAGGCAGGCAACTCCGGTGGCCCCACCTGCTGGTCGGGGCTCTTTTTATCGAAAATAAAAGGGAATGTGGTTTCTGTGCCGAGCGGTCGGTTCGAAGTGCCATATGTCGAAGCAAGGACGACATTTTTGTTTTTCCAGATGCACTTTCCGAGATTCGCGCTTCCAGCTTCCATTTCTTGACGGCCAATATCGGGCAGGCCTGCATTGGAAAAAACGAAATCCATGCCGGCGGCTTTGATCTGGCCGTGTTCAAAGAGGGCATTGAGAGCTATGGCGAAGTATTCGCGATTCCACGGAAAATTCCCGATTTTCGAGATCGCGTAGGTGTCCACATCCACGTGGCAGACTTTCACAGGAGCCTTGATCGGCCCACGGGCATCGAATCGGAAGTTGATCGTCTTTTCTTCCAAGAATGAGATTATACCGTCAGGACCGAGGAAGCTTTCTTTTTTCTGGAGGCGGTTGAAGGGAATCTGGGAGAGAATCGCCCATAGTCCGCAAACCGAAAAAACGAGGACAAATGTGAGAACGGGTAGCGTGCGTTGTTTCAAGGAATCAGTATGTTAGAAACTTGTGTTTAGTGGGTTGTGGGCAATGGTCACGTTTATTTAAAATGCGACCTCGGCTTTTCTGACCGGAGTGCCCTCGGAATCCCGTATCGCAATGTGGATTTTTTTCAAAGACCAGTCGATTTCCAGTGTGCCGAAGTTCAGCCCGGCAAAAGCCTCGCCGAGCCGGAGGCTGTTTTTTTCCCGGCTCACATCGTGTCTAAAATGAGTCATTCCGCTGGACGTGACTTCGGTGATGGTCTTGCCGGCATTATCGAGTTGTGAAATCTCGCCCATGTGGCGGTCTCCGCTCAGGAAAAGGATCCCTGGAGTTTGGGTCTTCGCGATCAGTTCCAGCAGGCGCTGGCGCGAGTCAGGGTAGTCAGCCCACTTCTCGTTCTTGTGCTCGTAGGGGAGGATCTGACTCCCCGAGCAGATGAGATGAAGCTGCGCTGGGCTTTTTGAAAGGGTGTCTATGAGCCATTGCCACTGGGCCTCACCTAGGATATCGCCTCCGCTTTTTGGCGCTCCCCGAAAACTTCTCACATCAAGCATAATCACGCGCACCTGGCGTCCCGGAGGTCCAAAATCACGTGAGTCATAGATGCCGGCTTGGCTCCGTCGCGGGCTTTCGGCCGGTTCATCCAAAAAGTCGAGTAGGAGTTTTTGCGATTCTTTTTTGAAGGGATACCCGAAACCGGCATTGTTTTGACCGTAGTCGTGATCATCCCAAATTCCGATGACCGGGCAGAGGGTCCGGAGCTTGGTGTATTCGGGATTGGCTTTTTGAGCGGTCCATTTTTTTGCAAGTACGTTCATGTTATTCGTATCGCAGTAAATGTTGTCCCCGAGCCAGATCCAGAGTTGAGGGTGGAAATTCAAGATAGGGAGCCAGAGAGGTTGGGGGAGTTCCTGGCGGTTGCAGGATCCAAAGGCCAAACGGGTGAGGGGTTCCTGTGCAGGGAGGGACGGAATCACGCACAGGATAAGCAGAGAGGCGGTGAAAATCGCGGTTTTGATGAGACGGTGGATTTGCATGAGGTGGCGGTGGCCTAAATGGGAGTCAGGTGTGATCGGAGACGGTTTGCTGTTTTTTTCAAAATTCGGCTTGCCGCTGGGGAATCTGAAAATACCTTGGTCGCCATGTCAAACACACTTAGTCCCGTGGCCTACGATGCCAAGATCGAAGGGAATGTGATCTTCACGCAGGTGGATGCCGCCATCAACTGGATGCGCAGCAATTCGCTTTGGCCAATGCCGATGGGATTGGCTTGCTGCGCGATCGAGCTCATGGCCGCTTCATCCTCCCGATTTGATATCTCGCGCTTCGGCGCCGAGGTGATGCGGTTTTCCCCGCGTCAAGCCGACGTGATGATCGTGGCCGGGACGGTCACTTATAAAATGGCTCTCGCCGTGAAACGCATTTGGGATCAAATGCCCGAGCCGAAATGGTGTATCGCCATGGGAGCCTGTGCCTCCTCTGGAGGAATGTATCGGAGCTATGCGGTGTTGCAAGGCATCGACCATCTTATTCCCGTGGACGTCTACATTTCCGGTTGCCCGCCCCGTCCGGAGGCCCTCCTCGACGGGCTCATGAGACTTCAGAAAAAAATCATGGGTGAACACGCTGTTCAGGAACAGAAAAGAGAATTGCTCGAATCGATATGATCGAAAACATTCAAAAAATCCGTGCCGCTTTTCCGAATGCGGTTCTCAACGAAACCTTTTTCCGCGACGAGTATTCCCTTACTATTTCGCTCTCCTCGCTTCGCGACATCTGCCTCCATGCCCGTGACGTGCTTGGCTTCAATTACCTGATCGACGTTTCCAGCGTGGATCACTTCGGTGAAGAGCCCCGCTTCGAAATGGTCTATGAGCTTTATTCGATCAGAGATCGCATTCATCTTCGCCTGAAAGCCGCCGTGAGCGAAGATGATTGCGAAGTTCCCACGGTTTCGGACATCTGGCCGGCGGCCGACTGGCATGAGCGTGAGGTTTACGACATGATGGGGATCCGTTTTGTGAATCACCCCGATCTTCGCCGGATTCTCATGTGGGAAGGGTTTCCCTACCATCCGCTACGCAAGGATTTTCCCCTCGAGGGCAAGAACAGCGACACGCCAGGTGTGGCATTCAGCCATCCGGCGCCGCTTGCCGGGGGACCATTTGTTACCGTGCCCACCGACGGCACCACTCAGGTGCGCGAACCACGGGCTCGTCACGCTGAAGACTTGACGACGCCTGAAAAAATCATCGCCCAACCTTGATTGCTGAAGATAAGGCCCTTTCGGAGTTAGTATCCCGCCTTTCCGAATGTTCGCGCATCGCCCTCGATACAGAGGCTGACAGTCTGCACTGCTACTTTGAGAAGCTCTGCCTCATTCAAGTGAGTGCGGGGGACGAGCATGTGCTTGTGGATCCTTTGGCGGGTGTGGACCTGCAGCCGCTCTATGACGTGGTGTGTTCGCGGCGGTTGGTTTTCCATGGAGCCGACTACGATCTTCGCCTTCTCCGCCGTGCTGGTCGTTTTGAACCGTTGGATCTCTTTGATACGATGATTGCGGCCAGACTTTCAGGAAAGCCTGCGCTTGGATTGGCGGCATTGGTCGAGGAACGCTTCGGTGTGACCCTTTCCAAAGCATCGCAGAAGGCAAACTGGGCCATTCGCCCGCTTCCGCCGATCATGGTGGAATATGCTCTCAACGACACCCGCTACCTTTTTGAGATTGCCGATACGCTGGAGGCCGAGCTTCATCGGCTCCAACGTTGGGAATGGTTCGTCGAAAGTCGTGACCGCATGATCGCTTCGACCCGGGAGGTCAAAGAGCGAGACGAGGCCACTGTCTGGCGAATCAGCGGTTCCTCGGCCCTCTCGCCCCGCGCCCAAGCTGTGTTGCGGGCCCTATGGTTCTGGCGTGATACCGAGGCGAAGGCATGGGATCGCCCCTCTTTTCACGTCATTGGCAACGAGGATCTCCTTCGAGTCGCATCCCAAGTTGCAAACGGGGCACCTTTTTCGACCCCGCGCATGAATGGTCGGCGTCGAAAGAGTTTCGATGTCATGATCGCGCTCGCTCTCCAAATTCCCGAAGAGGAATGGCCTCGGATCGAAAAAGTCCGTCGCAAACGCGTCTCCAAGGAACAGGTCGATCGTAGTGAGGCTCTCAAAAAAACGCGCGATCGAGTCGCTGCGGAATTGGCCTTGGATCCCTCGATCATCGCTCCCCGGGCCGCATTGGAGGCAACGGCCGCTGACGAAAATGCTCCGGCACTCATGAACTGGCAACGTTCACTTTTGGGTCTGGCGCCCGTTTTAAACCCTTAAGAAATTCGCTCGATCGCATGAGGACGAGAAAAAAGGACATCATTGAGCTCGCCTTGGCTGAAGATATAGACAAGGGAGACCTGACAGCAAAGTGGTTTACCAAAGAAGGGGCTCAAGCCAGCGCCAAGATCGTGGCTCGCCAGAGAGGTGTCCTAGCCGGCGTTCAGGTTGCCGCAGAGGTTTTCAGGAGGGTGGATGACTCTCTTCTCGTTGAAGAAACAAAAAAGGATGGGTTTGCATTTTCCAAAGGGGACGTTGTTCTCAGTGTTCAGGGATCAGCAGCTTCGATCCTCACCGCCGAACGCACGGCGTTGAACTTCATGCAAAGGCTCTCTGGTATTGCGACGATCACAAGGATGTATGTCGAAGCCGTTCGCGGAACCAGCGCCGTGATACTCGATACGCGCAAGACCACGCCGGGAATGAGGCTTTTTGAAAAATCCGCCGTCGCTGCTGGTGGTGCCCGAAACCATCGAATGGGCCTCTATGACATGTTCATGGTCAAGGACAACCATCTCGCTGCCGGTCTCGATCTCCCGACGCTTCAGGAAATGATCGATCGTGCGCGGGCTGCGAATCCCCGAATTCGTGTGGAGTTGGAGGCCGACACCCTTGATCAGGTGAAATCCTTTTTCCCATTGCGCGGGGTTGATGTCATTCTCCTCGATAACATGCCGCTCGCTGCCATCCGGATGGCAGTAAAAATGTGCCCGCCTGGGATTCAATTGGAAGCCAGTGGAAATGTGAACCTCGAAACGATTCGCGCCATCGCCGAAACAGGCGTTCATTTGATTTCCGTCGGTGCCCTCACGCACTCGGCACCCTCTGTTGATTTTGGGCTCGATTTTGAACCTCAACTGATTGCCGAGCCAACACCCGAGCCAACACCCGAGCCAACACCCGAGCCAGCACCCGAGTCGCCGCCGGCGATCAAGCCAAGGCGCCAGTATGTTCGCAAGTCTAAGTCTTCGCGGAAATCCGCTTCTCGAGAGTCAGTCTAGTCCCGTGAGCTTGGGGAGAGTACTCCACATGTTCAAAAACCTGTTGGATAATGTGAACTCCCAGTCCACCTGGGCGCACCTCGTCCAGATCGCGGGATTGGATTTTTGGTCTTTCACAAGGGGATCCGTAATCTCTTAAAATAAAACGCAGGCGGTTTCGCATGCGGCGCATTTCGATTCGAAAGGGCCTGGATTCTCCATTGTAGGCGTGACGAATAATGTTCGTGCAGGCCTCGTCTATGCCAAGCACGATCGCCGCGGAAACGTCATCCTCGATATTGGTATCGACTAAAAAAGCGCGCACTTCCTCTCTGAGAGAGGCAAGGTCTTCGGTTTTGCCCGAAAATATCCACTTTCGATTCATTCAAACCCTCCCACTAAAATGGAAAGGTCGTCCCGGGCGGCTTCGCCTGAGAGGTGATGCGCGGCGGCGTCGAGGATGCGCTGCATAAGTTCGCCGGCGTCATTGTGCCGCCCGGTTGCAACACGAATGAGTTCGCTTTCGAACATTGGATCGCTTTCTTTGGCCCGGCACTCGCTTAGCCCATCGGTGAACAACACAAATCGGTCGCCGTGATCCAGAGTGAGGCGGGTTTCCTCATAGTCGATGCCGGGGGCGATTCCAATCGGAAGGCTTGATGGCATGGTGATTTCGCGCGCATCGCCACTCGCGGTTACGAGAAGGGGTTGGCAGTGTCCGGCATTGGCTAGGCGGAGAAGGCGCTTGGAGGGGATCAGGCGACCTGCAATGGCCGTGATGAACATTCCCCGGATCATGGCGGGCTGGAATTTGTTATTCCACTCGTGCAGCGCGGACGCCGGGCCGTCCGCTCCCGAAAAAACGAAAGGCAGAGCGCTCAACGTGCGGGCCATCAGCAAGGCTGCGGGAATTCCTTTTCCCGACACATCGCCAACCACAAAGTCGATGGCATCTTCGTTTTGGGAAAAAACACCGTAAAAATCCCCGCCCACCTCGGTTGCCGGGGAGCTTCGGGCTGTGAATCTGGCTCCACGAAGCCCTTCGGGAATAGCGCCAATGAGCAACTCGCTCTGGATATCCGCAGCGATCGCCAGATCTCTTTGCACGCGCTCCCTTTCACGCTGCAGGTCGAGACCTCGAAGCTTCTCGATCGCCGTGGCAGTGAGGTTCGCGTAAGCGATAAATCCCTCCAGGTCGAGTTCTTCAAACGCGGGTTTGTCCAAGGGATTCAAAACTTGCAAGACACCTAGGATTTTTCCCTCGACCCTCAACGGAGCGCAAAGAATCGAGCGTGTGATGAATCCGGTTTTTTTGTCGGCTTCGGAATAAAAGCGAACATCCTGGTAGGCATCTGCAATCAAGAGGGGTTCGTTTCGTTCCATGACCCAACCCACAATGCCCTTCCCCTTGGGAACGGTGATGCCAGGTTCATCAAAACCTCCATCCGAGCGGGTGGCTATCGCGAGTCGCAGATCCCGGGTGTCCTCCTCGAGCATGAAAAGCGAAGCCGCCTCGGCCCTGACAACGCGCTGGGCAACATTCAGAACCGCTCTCAGCAGTGTTTTGTAGTCGGTGATGGAGTTGATAAGACAACTGACTTCCACCAGACCTTTATAAATCTCGAGTGATTTTTCGAGCGTTACCGGGGGGGGGCTTTGCATTATCGCAGTATATCGGTTGAGGATGACTTTTTCATCTGTGTTTTTTGAATGCCCGTGGCGGAGAGGTCCCAGATCAAAAGAGTGAGGGGATAGACGATGATGGCCAGCAGAAGGGCGGTCGGAACGATCCCCACAAAAAACGGCATAGGTGCATGGGTGAGCATGGCAAGCGCATCCTGGCTTCTGAAGCCAAGGGGCTCCCGTCCCGTCAGAAGACACCCGACGCGGTATTGTGCATAAACGCAAAAGGCAAACGTGAGAGGATTGCTTATCCATGTGCCTGCGATAGCGGCAGGAATATTCACTCGAGTGATATAGGCCATAAATGCAGCCGCGAGCATCTGCACAGGGAGGGGCAGGAGCGCGAAGAAGGCTCCCACGGCCATGCCGGAGGCAAAGCGTTGCCGGGTGGGATGCCATAGTTCAGGGGCAAAAAGACGTTCGCCCAAGCGGCGGTGGAGCCATGTTCCACGGATGTGCTTGGCCCGCGGAAGATGTCGCAGGTATTTGCCGATTTTTGTTCGGCGCCAGTGGATGGGTTTCATTCTTCTTAAAATACTGCACTTTCCTCTTGGGGCTTGCCAGCCAAGATCGCTTGTGATTCCTTTCGGACAACATGAAAAAAATCGAAGCCATCATCAAACCATTCAAAATGGAAGACGTTAAGGAAGCCTTGGCCGAGGTTGGTATCGAGGGCATGACCGTCAGCGAGGTGAAAGGATTTGGTCGCCAGAAGGGTCACACCGAAATCTACCGCGGCAGCGAATACACGGTGGACTTCCTTCCGAAGGTGAAAGTCGAGATCGTCGTGAGCGATGCCATGGTCGAAAAGGCGGTTTCAGCCATCACCTCGGCTGCGAAAACCGGCAAGATCGGTGACGGAAAGATTTTCATTTTGCCGATGGAAAATGCCATTCGCATCCGCACGGAGGAGTCCGGCGAGAGCGCCATTTAATTTTCAGATCCCTTGTTACTTCCCGAGTGGTTGGTCATCGTCATCCTTGGCATTGTCGAGGGGGCAACAGAATTCATCCCGGTTTCTTCCACCGGCCATCTCCTTATATTTCAAGAGTGGTTGGACTACCGCCAGAGCGATCTTTTTAATATTGTGATCCAGTGCGGCGCGGTTTTGGCTGTTCTCCCGCTTTTCAAGGAGAGGCTCAAAATGATGGCGAACTGGAGGAATCCACTCACCTTTGAGTTCAATCTCAAAATCCTCGTCGCGTTCGTGATTACGGTCATTGGCGGTTTGGCGATGGACAAGTTCGGTATAGAGTTGCCCAAGACCTGCGTTCCTGTGGCAGGGGCTCTCATCGCAGGCGGTCTCATTTTCATTCTGGTCGAGAGGCATCTCAAGGGCCGTGAATTGCAGGACGTCATTACTTGGCCGGTCGTCTTCATGGTCGCTGCCGGCCAGCTTGCCGCCGCCGTTTTTCCGGGGACATCCCGATCCGGCGCGACGATCATTTTTGCGATGATCTGCGGGTTGAATCGCGCTGTCGCGACGGAGTTATCCTTCCTGGTCGGCATACCGACTCTCCTCGCGGCAGGTGCCTACAAAATATTCAAGTCCCTCAACGGGGACGGGGGCGCCCATGAGAGTTGGTGGCTTTTGCTCATGGGCACATCCGTCGCCGCCGTGGTGTCCTTCGTTGCGGTCAAATGGTTGCTGCGTTTTGTGCAATCCCACACCTTTGTCAGTTTTGGCGTTTATCGCATTATCCTCGGTGTTCTTCTGCTTTGGACGATGCGACCACGTTGATTTCGCATGGCTCAATTCATCCTACCCGATTTGCAGGCTTGCCTCCTCTGCGAGGACGTTCGCCAAGAGGCCAGTGGACAGCACACCCTCGTGGGCATCTTGGGAGTGATTCCCGCGCCAATGGTCCCGCTAGGCTTTTTTAAGCTTTGTCTTTGGACGCGCTGGTGCGGAGGCACGGGCGTATTCACGCAACAATCCTCGATTCTAACACCGGAGGATGATTCGCCGATTGCGACAAGCGAGGTGCAGTTTGAGCTACCAACACTCGAAACCCATGCCACGAATGTCCACGTATTTGGTGGCCTCCAATTCCACAAGCACGGAGTTTATACAGTTGAGATCAAGATCGATGGCGAGTTGCGCTTCCGTTTTCCGCTCCCCGTTATCGAGGTCCAAGGAAACGAGATGCCTTAGCGGCGCTTATTTGCCTGATGCGAGTCTCCCGTCCGCGAGCAGAAAAACGGCATCACTGGCGGTATTATCGACCCAGTCCAGAAAAGTCGTCGTGATCACCGCCTGAGCTTGTGCTGGCAAGGCTGTGAGCAAGCGGTTTCTCCGCCCGGTATCGAGTTCGCCAAAGATGTCATCCAGCAAAAGCAGGGGAGGGTGGCCGTGGAGATTTTCCATGTGCCGTGCTTGGGCGATTTTTAAAGCCAGGGCGATGCTGCGCTGCTGTCCTTCGGAGGCGAAAGCGGAGGCCTTCAGTCCATTGAGCGTGACTTCGATGTCGTCACGGTGAGGTCCGCAAATCGTCTGTCGCAGGCGATCCTCTTCCGCGCGTGAAGCGGCGAGGGCCTCGGCAAAGGGACTGTTGCATCCTGGTCGGTATCGAATTTCAAGCGTGTCAGATTGAGCGCTTATCTCCTCGCAGGCGATCCGAGCCAAAGGGGCAAGGTTGGAGCAAAGCGCGGCCCTGGCTTTCATGAGCAACTCGCCACTCTCAATGAGCGGTGAATCAAATGCCGCAATCTCACGGCGGGGACGCCCTTCCTTGAGAAGCGCATTCCGGGATCTCTGCGTGCGTTCATAATTGCTCAGCGCCTTCTTGTATCCAGGTACGGATTGGACGCCCAAAAAATCCAGATATCTCCGGCGCAATGCCCCGCTCCCTTTGACAAGTTCGAGATCGGTATTGGCAAACCAAGTCACCCTTCCCAACGCGAGGTAGTCGGCTGATTTCGGCTGGATCTTGGAGTCCAAGGCCAATTCCCTGCCATCCCCGGTGTGACGGCAACTCAAGCGGGTGTCATTGAAAATCCCCTCAATCGCAAATCCATCGGTTCCCGATTTGATCAGGTCGGTGATTGTCGAAGTCCGTGGGGATTGGAGTCGTAGCAGGACACAGATTGCCTCCAGAATCGAGGTTTTGCCTTGCGCATTTTTTCCCACGACATACGTGCGCTGCGGTCCGGGCCGGACATCCAGCGAGTCGAAACAACGAAATTGGCTCAGGCGAACCTGTGTGATCACAGCGTCAGATATTGACTGGATGCCGCAGCGGGTCAAACCCTCGCCAAAAAAGCTTTTTCTATTCTTCGTCGTGGCGGCCGGTGAGCAACGGTAGGAGATGCCAGATAAAATAGCCCAACGAGGTCAGGAAGGCGGCCACATACGTGAGCGCGGCAGCGTTTAGAACCCGGCCGACACCGTCCTCTTCCGTACTGGTCGAGAGAATGCCCGAGTGTCGGAGTGCCGCGCGAGCCCGATTCGAGGCATCAAACTCCACGGGGAGGGTGATGAGATTGAAAAGCATGATGACACCCCAGCCGATGGCCATGATGAACAGGGCGGTGTGAGGTCGAACGAACCCTGTGAAAAGGCCGATGATCGGCAGCCACATCACGATTTGGCTCGCAAACTGCGTTGCACCCACGGCTGCCATTCTCATGTTAAGGGGGGCATAGGCCCGAGCGTGTTGAATGGCGTGGCCCGCTTCATGTGCGGAAACCGCCAACGCGGAAATGGAATGTCCTCGGTAGTTGTCCGTGCTTAGCACGAGTCTTTTGTGAATGGGATCGTAATGGTCCACCAACTCGCCCTCCTGCGACACGATTTCCACATCCTGAATACCCGCATCCGCCATCACACGTCGCGCGGCTTCCGCGCCAGAGATGCCGGAAACGGAAGGCTCCTCGGCATAGCGGCGATACACACTCTTGACGCGATGCGAAGCCCACATCGAAAGCCCCATGGTGATGGCAAAAATCAATAATGGAATCATACGGCGCAAAAGATATCCATTTTTCCGAAAATACAACCGATTTTGAGGATCTTGGAATCCGGCATCGATTGAATCGATCTTATTTTGGGACGGGGCTTAGTCGTTGTAGGCGCTTTCGCCATGCTCAGACAAGTCCAAGCCCTGATCTTCCTCCTCCTCCGAGACTCGCAGTGGAGTGAGCGTCTTGACCACAACCAGCAGAACCAGGGTGAGGATTCCCGAAAATAGGACGGTGAATCCCACGCCGATGGATTGATTAAAAAACTGGTTCAGGCCGCCATTAAGCGAAACCGCAACCCCGGCCTTATGAAAAGTGCCAGCGATGGCGGGGTTGATTTCAGACGATGCCATAAAGCCGAGGAGCAGGATGCCGACAGTACTGCCCATGCCATGCACACCGAAGACATCGAGCGAATCGTCGTATTTGAAAATGTTCTTCAGCTTTGTCACAGCAAGATAGCAGGAGGCGCCTCCGGCAAGACCGATCAGAAACGCTGATGGGATCGTCACGAAGCCCGAGGCCGGTGTGATCGTCGCCAATCCCGCCACCATGCCGGAAGCCGCTCCAAGCACGCTTGGTCTGCCGACTTTGATCCATTCCAAGCCCACCCAAGCCAATGTCGCCCCCACAGCCGAGAAGTGTGTCGCCGCAAAAGCACTTGTAGCCAAGGACCCCACGCTCACTGCGCTTCCCGCATTGAAACCGAACCAACCGACCCACAGCAACCCGGTTCCAATGAGCGTTAATACGACATTGTGCGGGATCATGGGCTCATGGAGATAGCCAGAGCGTTTGCCTATGAAGACGGCGCACACCAGCGCCGCAATGCCCGAACTGATGTGGACCACGATGCCGCCCGCAAAATCCAACACGGGAATGCTCCCGCCCAAAGCCCAATTGAAAAGCCCGCCTTTGCCCCAGAGCATGTGGGCAAGCGGACAGTAAACGCACAGAATCCAAAGGATGGTGAACAGCAGGTAGGCCTTGAACTGCATCCGCTCGGCCACAGCGCCGCTGATGAGGGCCGGTGTGATGATCGCAAACATCATCTGGAAGAGCATGAAGGTTTGATGCGGGATCGTGGCCGCATAGTCGGTATTCGGCTCCAATCCCACGCCCTTGAGGAAAAAATACTGCATCGGATTTCCAAAAAAGGCGTTCCCTTCGCCGAAGGCCAGGCTGTAACCCACCGCCATCCAGAGGAACGAAGCCACGGCCATCAGGATGAGGCTATTCATCATTGTCGAGAGCACGTTCTTTCGGCGAACCAAGCCTCCGTAAAAAAGAATCAAACCCGGTGCCGTCATCATGAGCACAAGGGCCGTGCAGACCAGCATCCAGGCATTGTCGCCCGAGTTGATTTTGGCCCCAGCGCCAAATGCGGATTCGATTCGGGCCAGTCTATCAGCGATATCGGAAGCGACCTCCCCGGCGCTCGCAAACTCGGTAAAGGAGGCGATGGAGACCAAAGATAAGAAAACAAATTTGAAGCGGCAAAAAACGGTGGAGGAGAGATTCATTGAAGGGCAAATTGTAGACCAGAGCGCATCCGTAGTGTCAATCCAAGCCGCCGAAGCCGCAAGTCAGCACTCAACTAGATGTTATCAATTGAAATCGTGCGCTGTGCATTTGCATATGTCCAGGATCAACCTCAAGGAGTGCCATCGATTTGAGATTCAAACTGGTAGGGATGAAAAAAATCCTAGATTCCGGAACGGCGTATATCTGAGTGTCTTAAAGTTGAACAGAATCATGGCGATGCGGATCTAAAATCTCACCAATTTTCTACGCAGACGAGCTATAAATTTTTTGTTCGAATGCAGATACAAAATGTCTCGCTTGTCTACAGCGATTTCGCTTGCTTGTTTGAAAATTTTTATAAAAAAAGAATTTGCATTCATTTTAACCCTATCTAGTATGGGTTTTGTTAATGCTGGAAATTAATTTTAAAGGGTCGCCGAGGATGATCGTGGGCGCGGTCGTCATACTTTTGTTGTGTTGGGGTATTATATACCCGTGTAAGTTTCTTATAGGCGTTTATATTGATAAACAAAACGCCTCTCTTAAAAACAGCAGGTTTGGTCCGTGGGGGGATATCGTCACGAAGGATATCATGATTGATCTGCCTGATGAATTTGTCGATATTCCTCAAGGTTCGCAGACCAACCAGTGGTTCTTTGCGGATTACACGTGGGACAGGGTGCTTGATCTTTTAAAATCCGCCCGCTTATCCGATGAGGCGCTTCACTCGTTGATTACCGATACGCCCTGGAGTTATGATCGAGACGGCATACGGATCATGCCCACGGATCACCAGATCTTGGAGCTGTCGCCCGAATCACGAAGCATCCTGTATCCGACCCTGACGGGAATGTCCGCCAACTCCGATGAAAAAGAAGTTATCTGTTTCAAGCCCGAAATACTGGAACAGCAGCTTCGGGAAAGCGGGCTTTCGAGTCATTCCATTGCGCTTTTGAGGCGGCTTTTATATCGCAACCCGAAGTCCCCTCTTCTGATTTTTTCGGATTGGAAAGTGGCGCTCCGCCAGATCCCAGACGACGCCGAAAAGCGTTTGTTTATCAAAACGCTTTCTCGAAAGCCTTCCCTGCTGGCCGATATCCGGATCACCCCGGAAACGGATATTTCCAAGTTGGCGAATTATTGGGGAATTGGTGGTCAACGAAAGGACATCGAGTCTTTTCTCTCCTCTGTGCATCAAGTCAAGAGTGGCCTAGATGTCAGCTTGATCTATCTTCTCCCACCGTTTGCCCGGTCCCGCCTATACACCTACCCGTTCCCCTCGGTCGATGGGACATCCACCAAGCAAGACTGTTTCTGGACTGCTTTCAACACGTTCAATATCACTCCCGATGACCAGATGTCCGAATTGGAGTATGTTCGGAAAAACCTTGAAAGGGATTATTACCAGATCTTCGAGCCGCAGCAGTTGGGCGATATCATACTCCTCTCCATCGGTGAGAAAAAAGTCATCCACGCTGCCACCTTCATCGCCGACGACATCGTATTCACCAAAAATGGACATGATTTTACTCAGCCGTGGGTTCTGATGCGCACGCAAGACATGATCGACACCTATGCGGCCCGCTTCCCAGCAACCACACCCCAAATGCTGTATTTCCGAAAGAAGGCGATCTGATCCCAACTTGCATTCTGGCTGATATATACTGCCTTCGTCGAACGAGTGGGATTATGGATTTACCGTCCCATGTGGTTGATCGAGTCGCGATGAGGTCTGTCATCGTTCTCTGAGGCATTCTTAACATCTAATCCTCCTGGCGGTATTTGCGGGTGATCCAGAGTGCCAGAACGAAGATGAGGAGAAGGAGGGAGCCGAGGGCCGCGCCGAAGGGTTGATTGCGACCCGACGTGAATTGCTTGAAAATCACTTCGCCAATGGTCGGGTTTGTTCCTCCTCCCATGAGGGAGGTGATGGCAAACATCGCGATTGATGGGACGAATACGAGCATGGCTCCAGCGGCAATGCCGGGGCGGGTCAGGGGAATGATGACTTTTGAAAAGGCGAGCAAGGGTCCCGCCCCAAGATCGTGGGCGGCCTCGATCAGGTTGCTGTCCAACTTCTCCACGCTTGTGTAGATCGGCAGGATCATGAAGGGGAGAAAATTGTAAACCAATCCGAGAACAATGGCGAAGGGGGTGTAGAGTATTTCCACTGGCTGGGTGAAAATGCCCGCAGAGACGAGGATGCTATTCAAAAAACCTTCCTTGCTCAGAATCGTGATCCAAGCGTAGGTGCGAATGAGAAAACTTGTCCAAAACGGGACCATGACAAACATCAAAAGCAGGGTGCGCCAACGCTGCGGGGCACGTCCGATGAAAAAGGCCACAGGATAGCCTGCGATCAGACAAATCAAAGTTGTGAGCAGCGCATACCAGACCGAGGAAAATAGCACTTTCAACCAAAGCCAGTCGAAGGCGCGAATGTAGTTCTGAATCGTGAAATCATAAACGATTCGCCCAAGAGAATCCCGTTCGGCAAAGCTCACCAAGACAAGCATGGCAGTGGGAGCAATGACGAATAGGAGAAGCCAAGCCAATAATGGCATTAAGACCAGCCAGGCAAAAAAGCTTGGGGATCGACGATGGGCGACCGGATTGGGAGTTGCGGAGACGGCAGCGATCAGAGACATCGCGAGGCTTGGGTTGAGGGCCGGACAGCGGCGGGGAGATCAGGAATTCCCCGTCGCTGTTTTTCCGGATTCGATGGAGGAAATATTAGCGGGCCTTGAGTGAGGTGACGATCTCGTCAATCTTTGAGCCTTGTGTGCCGATGTCGCGGAAGGTTTGCATTTTGGCGATGTCGGCATCGCTGGGGAAGCTGGCCTTGTTTTGCAGTTGATCCTCCGTGAGAAGCTTGCGCGCAGCAAGGTTCGGGTTGGTGTAGGGGAATGCGTCGGAGATTTTTTGACTGATATCGGGACGCAAAATGAAGTTCATAAATGCCTCCGCGTTTTCGACATTTTTCGCGGTTTTGGGGATGGCCAGACTGTCGATGAAAAGGTGGGTGCCCTCGGCCGGAATCACCCAACGAAATTTCGGATTGGACTGAAGCAGGATGGCGCCTTCCCCTCCCCAGACTACGCCCACGGCGACATCGCCGTTGAGGAGGGCTGTTTTGGGGCTGTCGGAATCAAAGACCTTCACCAAAGGGAGCCAATTTGCCAAAACAGGTTTCACTTTCTCCAGATTCGCATCACTCAATTCGTTGATGGGAATGCCGAGTGAAAGGAGGGCCCAGGCGGTGATCTCGCGGGCATCGTCGAGTACTACGATTTTCCCTTGGTTTTGCGGTTTGAAAACGTCCGCGAAGCCTTTGATATCGTCTTTGATCAATTCGGTATTGATGACGATACCCACCGTGCCGGCCATGAAAGGCACGCTGAACTTGTTCTCGGGATCGAAGCTCAATTTCAGGAACTGTGGGGCGATGTTCGAGAGATTGGGGATTTTGTTTTTATCAATGGGATGAAGGAGATTTTGAGCGATGAGGGCCTCGACCACATATTCGCTCGGTTGGATGATATCGTATTGCCCCCCGCCCGCAGTGAGCTTGGCGAGCATTTCCTCGTTGGACGCATAGTTTTCCACCGAGACTTGGATTCCAGTCTCTTTCGTAAACTGGTCTATCACGGATTGGGGGATGTATTCCGACCAGCAGAAAACGCTGAGTTTTTTGGCTTCCGGGGCTTTTCCGCAACCGGCCAAAACGATGGCCAACGCGGACAGGACGACTGTTATGGTTTTTTTCATGTTTTTTTGTTGTTGGTTAAAAAATAACTTCCGAACGCGAATAAGAAAGTCACTAGAATAAAAAGGGAGCTGAGAGCGTTCAATTGGGGATTCAGCCCTACCTTTGCCATTCCGTAAACTTTCAGCGGCAACGTTTGAGACTGGGCGCCTGTAGTGAAGACGCTCACGATGTATTCATCGAGCGAGAGCGTGAAGGACATCAGGGCTCCTGAAAAGATCGCCGGCATAAGATAAGGCACGATCACCTTCCAGAAAGCCTGTAGAGGCGTGGCACCAAGGTCCATGGCGGCCTCTTCGAGAAAAGGATCCAGTCCTTGCAGGCGGGCCTGAACACCGACCAGCACAAAAGGAAAACAGAACGTCGTGTGCGCGATGGTCAAGGTCAGGAAGCCCAGCGGTAGATGGAGGAATTGCACGAATAGCACCAGCAGGCTCACCCCCATAAGAACTTCCGGCATCACCATCGGAATAAAAATCAGAAGACCGAGCGCTCTTTGGTAGGGGAACTTGTAGCGGTGGAGCATCCAAGCCCCGACAGTTCCGAGCAGTGTTGCAAGGATCGTTGTGGCAAAAGCGACCAAGAGGCTGTTCTGGAATGCGTCGATCAAGACTTTGTTGCCGAGAAGTTCGCCATACCAGCGTGTCGAGAAACCCTCCCAGCGAATATTCAATCGGGAGGAGTTGAAGGAAAAAACCACCAGCAGAATGATCGGAATGTAGAGGAAGGCAAAAACCAAGGCCGTCCAAAAACCAAAGAGGCCCGCCTGCAAGCGCGCAGCCGTCACCTGCCAGCCAAAGCGGGGGTGGTTCGACACACCGTGGGAATCGCCATCAATGGTCATGCACCCCAAATTGTCCCAAATCATCATGCAAGTCCAGTCTTCCCCGTTTGACGTTCGTGAATGATGCCCCCATGATTGTGTGATGATTTGCGAGAAGACATTTGCTTTTGTGATGGCTGGCGGGAGCGGGGAGCGTTTCTGGCCCATGAGTCGTCAAAGCACACCCAAGCACCTTTTGCGCCTGCTTGATGAAAAGACCCTCCTCGAAACGACGATCCGTCGGCTCGAAGGGCTGATCCCGCTTGAAAACACCTTTGTTCTCACGAATGCCGCGCAACTGGAGGCGACATGGGCGGCCGTCCCCTTCCTGCCAAAGGAAAACATCGTTGCCGAACCCCTCAAGCGGGATACGGCACCGGCATGCGCCTTGGCGACGGCCATCGCCCGCGCCAGCGATCCTGTGTCCACCTGCCTTGTTCTTCCAGCCGACGCCATGATTCATGATGTCGAAAAATTTCGATCCCAGCTCGCTGACGCTGTCGATGCCGCAAATGAATCCGATGCCATCGTCACCTTGGGCATCCCGCCGCGCTTTCCAGCCACGGGATATGGATATCTCGAGACCCTCAACGAGCGTCCGGTCGGGAGGAATGGGAGCGCCATTCGCGGTTTGGCCCGTTTTGTTGAAAAACCAAACATCGAAAAAGCCACTTCCTATTTGGAGAAGGGCAACTTTTTTTGGAATTCGGGAATCTTTGTTTGGCGCGTTTCCACCTTTCTCGACGAAGCGCGGCGTCAATTGCCGGCGCTTGCGGACTTTGTCGAAGGGCTGAAATCTCCTACCGATCTTCCCGCGTTGTTGGCGGAAAAATTTGCATCGCTGCCCAAGATTTCGGTCGACTACGCCATTATGGAAAATGCCCGCGAGGTATTGACCGTGCTGGCCGAATTCGATTGGGACGACGTGGGAGCTTGGACGGCCCTGCCATCGCACATCACACCGGACGCCGATGGGAATTGCATCCGCGGACCAGTTGTATCCCATGATTCCCGTCAAAACATCGCCATTTCCAACGGGCGTCACATCGCACTCTGTGGGGTGAACGATCTTGTCGTGGTGGAAACCCCAGATGCGATACTTGTGTGCGCCAAGAGCCGTGTGCAGGATGTCAAAGCGCTCCAAGCCAATCTTCCACTCGAACTCAAATAGGGCTTCCGTATCCTGTGAAACAACGGGTGGGGCTGCTGGTATGGCGTGCCAACTCAAACTCGCGCTTTGCCAAAAACAAAAAGCCGACAGCATGAAGCTGTCGGCTTTTGTTTTTGGGTGGGAAAGGCTTGGGCCTACGATTTCTGCTCGAGGATGGCGGCCTTGACTTGCTCTGGAACCTGCTCGAAGTGCGATGGCTCCATGGAGTAGGAAGAGCGCCCCTTGGAGAGGGAACGGATGGCGGTTGCGTATCCGAACATTTCCGAAAGAGGAGCTTCCGCATTGACTGTCGAAAGATTGCCTTTGGTTTCAATGCCCATGATGCGGGCGCGGCGGCGATTCAAGTCACCCATGATGTCACCTTGGAACTCATCCGGAGTGATGTTTTCGACCTTCATGATTGGCTCGAGCAGGATCGGCTTGGCTTTCTTCATCGCATCTTTGAGAGCGAAGATAGCCGCCATCTTGAACGCCATTTCGTTCGAGTCCACGTCGTGGTAGCTTCCATCGACGATGTCCACATGGATGTCAATGACCGGGTAACCGGCGACGACGCCGTTGAGAACAGCTTCATTGAAGCCCTTGTTAACAGCTGGGATGAATTCTTTTGGAATCGTGCCACCCACGACCTTGTTCTCGATGGTGATGCCTTTTCCGCGTTCGTTCGGTGTGACTTTGCAGATAACGTGACCATACTGACCACGACCACCCGACTGCTTGACGAGTTTTCCTTCGCCGTCTGCCGGGGTAAGGATGGTTTCCTTGTAGGCGATTTGAGGTTTGCCGGAGTTGGCCTCGACCTTGAATTCGCGCAGCATGCGGTCACGAATGATTTCCAAGTGGAGTTCGCCCATTCCTGCAATGATCGTTTGGCCGGTGTCCTCGTTTGTGAAGACGCGGAAGGTCGGATCTTCTTCAGCGAGGCGCTGCAGGGCGATGCCCATTTTCTCTTGGTCGGCCTTGGTCTTTGGCTCGATGGCCATCGAGATAACGGGATCGGGGAAGGACGGTGGCTCTAGAAGGACGGTGTGATCCTCATCGCAAAGGGTGTCACCGGTCGTGATGTTTTTGATGCCCACGATCGCGGCGATGTCGCCGGAGTAGCAGGTTTCGATGTCTTCGCGCTTGTCCGCTTGGATCTGGATGATGCGGCTGATGCGCTCGCGCTTGTTTGTGCGGGGGTTGTAAACGGTGTCGCCCTTCGAGAGTTTGCCGGAATAGACACGGAAGAAAACGAGCTTTCCAACGAAGGGGTCGCTCCAAAGTTTGAATGCGAGCGAGCAGAACTTGCCTTGGTCGTTTGCTGAAACTTCCATGGGCTCGTTGTTGTCCGGGTTGAGGCCTTGCGCTGGCGGAATGTCGAGCGGGCTGGGGAGGTAGTCCACGACGGCGTCCACGAGATATTGCACACCTTTGTTTTTAAAGGCGGATCCACCTACGACCGGAACGAAGCGGTTGGCGATCGTTTGGCGACGAATGGCGGCCTTGAGGGCTTGGATCGTGATCGGTTTTTCCTCGAGATAAAGCATGCCGATTTCCTCATCGAGGTCGCACATTTGAGCGACGAGGTCATCGTAGGCGGCCTTGGCCTTATCCTTGAGGTCGTCAGGAATCTCTTGTACTTCGTAAGTGGAACCCATCACGTCGTTGTCGAGATAGATGATCGCCTTTTGGTTGATGACGTCGATTTGTCCCTTGAGGTAATCCTCGCGTCCAAGAGGGAAGAGGATGGGCCATGCATTCGCTCCAAGTTTCGTGCGCATGCTTTCCAGCGCGTTGTCGAAGTCGGCCCCTGTGCGGTCCATTTTGTTGACAAAGGCGATACGTGGCACACCGTATTTGGTGGCTTGGCGCCAGACGGTCTCGGACTGTGGTTGAACGCCGGCGACCCCGCAGAATACGGCTATGGCGCCGTCCAACACACGAAGGGAGCGCTCCACCTCGGCGGTGAAGTCCACGTGGCCGGGAGTGTCAATAATGTTGACGCGCATTTTGATGCCGGAGTAGGCCTTGTAAACGCCTTCTTCGGGGCGCTGCATCCACGAGCAGGTCGTGGCGGCCGAAGTGATCGTGATGCCCCGCTCGCGCTCTTGCTCCATCCAATCGGTGACGGTCGTTCCTTCATGCACTTCACCGATCTTGTGAATCATGCCGGTGTAGAAAAGAATGCGCTCGGTCAGTGTGGTCTTGCCGGCATCGATATGGGCGGCGATGCCGATGTTGCGTGTGCGCTCGAGCGGGAAGGCTCGGTTGGGTGAATTCAGGTTGGTAACGGACTCGGTCGTGGCTGCCATAGGTTTATTAGTATTGAAAAGAGTTGGAAAAATTAGGTTTTTGTGTCCTTGGGTTCAATCGGGATTCAGGTGGCTGTTTTCCGATGACCCCTTTTTTGGTGAAAAAAAAGAGGGCGGTTATTTCATTTCTGAATTAACCGCCCTCCTGTACATTTTTCTACCAGCGGAAGTGGGCGAATGCACGGTTGGCTTGGGCCATTTTGTGCATGTCGTCACGCTTCTTGATCGCGTTGCCTTGTCCGGCTGCGGCGTCTTTGAGTTCGTAGGCGAGGGCGTTTTCCATTGGGACGCCCTTGCGGTTGTTGGCAAAGGTGACCAACCAGCGCATGGCAAGAGCGACCTGGCGGTCGGCCGGCACTTCCATGGGGACTTGATAGGTGGATCCACCAACGCGGCGGGATTTGACCTCGAGGCGGGGTTTCACGTTCTCGATGGCTTTGTTGAGGGTCTCAAGAGGATCAACCGTGTCGCTGCCTTCGCGGCTCTTATCGATTGCGGTGTAAACGATACGCTCAGCGACGGACTTCTTGCCAGCCACCATCACAGCGCTGATTAGGCGTGCAACGATCGGGCTCGCATAGCGGGCGTCTTTTTTGACTTCTTTGTGGATTACTCGGCGACGACGGGACATAGGATGTTCTGATTACGGATTACTGGATTTTAAATCGTGGTGTGTGCTATTTCTTCTTGCCTTTTCCACCCTTGGCGGCTTCTTGGCCGGGCTTCGGACGTTTTGCGCCGTATTTCGAGCGACCGCGACGGCGACCGTCTACCCCAAGGCTGTCGAGTGTGCCGCGAACAATGTGATATCGCACGCCTGGAAGATCTTTTACTTTGCCGCCGCGAACCAGAACGATCGAGTGTTCCTGAAGATTGTGCCCTTCGCCGGGGATGTAGGCGATGACTTCTTGGCCATTTGTGAGACGAACTTTTGCCACCTTGCGGAGAGCGGAGTTTGGCTTCTTGGGTGTGCGGGTCATAACTTGCACGCAAACGCCACGGCGCTGTGGGCAGTTCACCAGTGCTGGTGATTTCGACTTGACCTTGATTTTTAAGCGTCCCTTGCGGACGAGTTGATTAATTGTGGGCATTTATAAACCTGATTGTATGATTCGCGGCATATGGCGGAGGAACGAGCGGCGGTCTGCGGCTAGCGAAGTCCTCCATCACCTTGCGGGAGTTGAGGAGATTAGGGGCGTTACAGTATGTTGCAAGAAAAAAAACACATTTTTTCTCGAGCAATTTAAAAACGCTGGTCTCGGACTAAATCTCTGGACAATTCGGGCATCTGAATAATCCTGCAAGCTGCTTTGATGACAACGTTGGAAGTTTTAAATGCCGCCACCTCGTATTTGGACAAACACGGAGTGGAAAGTGCCCGATTGAATGCGGAGCATTTGTTGGCGCATGTGCTGGGTATGCGGCGGCGGATTGATCTTTATCTTCAGTTTGAGCAACCGCTCAGCGAGGGGCAGAGGGCTCCCTTGCGCGAGTTGGTCAAGCGGCGGGCAGAGGGAATTCCTTTACAGCACATTCTCGGAGAGGTCGAGTTCTGTGGACGTGTTTTCACGTGCGATGCGCGGGCGTTGATCCCCCGTCCGGAGACTGAACTTTTGGTGGAACTGGTCTTGAAAGAATCCCATGCCTCCCCCTCTATTGTGGATGTCGCCACGGGGAGCGGGGTTATCGGTTTGAGCCTGGCCCTTTCCCGTCCGGATGCCGCAGTGACACTTTGTGATATTTCTCCCGATGCGCTTTCGCTTGCCGGCGAAAATGCCTTGCGTCATGGCCTAGCCGGGAAAGTCATTCGCAAACAATCGGACTTGATGGATTCCGTGGAGGGGATTTTTGACGTCATTGTTTCCAACCCTCCCTACATTCCCACACCCGAT
>JALQZP010000230.1 GCA_023258235.1 Terrimicrobiaceae bacterium
CATGGACGACCTCGTCGTGGCTGATGGGCAGGCAGTACTGCTCGCTCCAGGCGTAGACCATCGCGAAGGTCATCTCGTGGTGGTGCCACTGGCGGTGGATGGGTTCGCGCGCGACGTAGGAGAGCGTGTCGTTCATCCAGCCCATGTTCCACTTGAGGTCGAAGCCCAGCCCGTCGTCCTCCAGCGGCGCCGTCACGCCCGGCCACGACGTCGACTCCTCGGCGATGGTCAACACGCCGGGGAGCGCTTGTAGGCCGTCGCGTTGGCCTCCTGGATGAACGCCACCGCCTCGAGGTTCTGCGGCAGGTATCCCATTTCCCTACCGGGGGGCGGATCCGTCCATTTGGAAAATCAAAAAAGCTTTGGAAACGATGCGCTATTATGGCTTCGAAGAAGTGGCTTTTGAAGTCAACGATGCCCTCAATACCCCTATTCCTAAGGGCGTGACCGTTTTTGTCGTCGATGTTCTTCACTATCTGAAGCCGGCCGATCAGAAAAAAATGCTCGAGCGGCTGGCGGATGCGGCCGAGGCGGGATCACTCGTGCTCATTCGGACCTCTTTCAAGGGGGTCGGGTTGAGATACGCTCTGACGCTGCTTCAAGAGTGTTGGACGCGAGTCTCGGGATGGATCCGCGGCGGTGCGATCAATTTTCCCGTTCGCAAAGAACTCCTCGGTGTCTTCAAAAAGCGCGGCATTAAGGTGATGGTCACTCCACTATGGGGAAAAACTCCGTTCGCCAGCGAGTTGATTATCGTCGAGCCGGTTGAGACCCCTGCATCTTAGGGGATGGCGGCGGAGTGATTCCGCGTCAGAAATCAAAAAGGGCTACCCTACAGGAGGGGTTTGTCAAACGCTGCTGAATCGCTAGACTAGGTTTTCATTATCATGTTCGCCACGATTTTCGAATTCCTTTCGAGCCTGCCTATGCCGACCTCCGCCGCGATGGTCGAGGCCCTGCCTGTGATTGTTTCACTCATCATCATCGAGGGGTTGTTGAGCGTGGACAACGCCCTTGCCATTGCAGCCATGGCCAGCCATCTGCCAGGAAAACAAAAATATCTGGCACTGAAATTCGGCATCATCGGGGCCTATCTTTTTCGCGGATTATGCCTCGCTTTCGCGGCATGGATCATCGAGAACCCATGGCTCAAGATCTGTGGGGCGGCCTACCTTGTTTATCTGATGTGTAACCACTTTCATGATACGCAGTCGGAAAAGAACGGCCCCAAGTCTCCGCATCGCGAGAGGGGATTTTGGGGCACGATCATCGCCATCGAAATCATGGATCTCAGCCTGAGCGTGGATAACGTGGTGGCGGCTGTTGCGATGAGCCCGAAGCTTTGGGTTGTCTGCACGGGTGTTTTTATTGGCATTCTGGCCCTGCGGTTCGTTGCCGGAGCCTGCATTAGACTCATTGAAAAATACCCGATCCTGGAGCACACCGCGTTCCTTTTGATCGGGTATGTCGGCTTCATTCTCGTTTACGAATTGCTGAGTGATCCACACAGCGGGCTTCAGATCCTGCCTGGCCCGGTGCATGTCAGCACTTGGCAGAAATTTATTGGAATTGTGATCATCGTGACATTTTCGCTTCTTTATTCGAGAGTCCCCGCCATCAAGGCCGCTTTTTTGCCGCTCATTCGTTTGGGGAGAATCCCCATGACGCTCGTCGCCGGATCGATCGGCTTTGTGATCACGATGCTGAAGAAGTCCTTGCGGATGGAATCCCGATCATGAGCCGCTCCAGCCGAAGATCATTTCAGCGTTTTGCCGAAATCCGATGTGAAGGCGACCGCTCGCCATCAATCACTATTGCCCACGACCCCCGAAATATGTTTCAGATACCCAAATAAACCATGACATCGCCATTCAATACCCTGCGCTCCTTCGATTCCGGCAGCAAATCCGCCTCGTTCCTTCACTCTCTCCCCGCTCTCGAAGAAGCAGGCGTGGGGCCGATCTCCAAACTCCCGGTCAGCATTCGCATCGTCCTCGAATCCGTGCTCCGCAATTGCGACGGAAAAAAGGTCCAAGCCCGCGATGTCGAAACGCTGGCTAACTGGAATGCCAAGGCACCCGCGCCGGAGGAAATTCCCTTTGTTGTCGCGCGCATCGTGCTTCAAGACTTCACCGGCGTGCCGCTTCTGGTGGACCTCGCCGCGATGCGCAGTGCAGTGAAAGGTCTCGGCGGCAACCCGGCCATCATCGAGCCCCTTGTGCCAGTGGATCTCGTCGTGGACCACTCGGTGCAGGTTGATTTCTACGGCTCGGCCAATGCGCTCCAACTGAATCTGGACATGGAATTCAAGCGCAACCGTGAACGCTACCAGTTCCTCAAATGGGGCCAGCAGGCATTCCAAACCTTCGGCGTCGTGCCTCCCGGTATCGGCATCGTTCATCAAGTGAACCTCGAGTATCT
>JALQZP010000231.1 GCA_023258235.1 Terrimicrobiaceae bacterium
GACTTCAACCGTGAGAACCGCACCGGCCGCAACCTGCACTTCGGCATTCGCGAGCATGCCATGTGCGGCATCATGAACGGCATGGCCTACGATGGCATCTTCCGCTCGAGTGGAGCCACCTTCCTTGTCTTCAGCGATTACGGACGTCCCTCGATCCGCATCGCCGCCCTCTCGCATCTGCCGACAGTGTATATTTTCACACACGATTCCGTGGGTGTCGGCGAGGATGGCCCCACTCACGAGCCGGTGGAAACCGTCGCCGCCCTCCGTGCGATTCCCGGACTTGATGTGATCCGACCCGGCGATCCCGAAGAAACCGCAGGCGCTTTTGCCGCCGCCTTTCAGAAGACCACCGGCCCAACCCTGCTTGTCCTTTCGCGTCAGAATATCGCGACCTTGAATGAGATTCCCGTGAATACCCGCCGCGAAGGCGTTTTCAAAGGCGGCTACATCGCGAAAAAGGAAACTGCGCCACTGGATACCATCCTCCTTGCGACCGGCAGCGAACTCCAGCACGCCATGAAAGCCGCCACCGAACTCGGGGCCGGAACCCGCGTGGTTTCCATGCCTTGCTTTGAGCGCTTTGAATGCCAGAGCGCGGAATACAAGGAATCCGTTCTGCCCAAATCCTGCCGCAAACGCATCTCGATCGAGGCTGGAATTTCCGATCCTTGGTTCCGCTACGTCGGTCTCGACGGCAAGACGGTCGCAATCGACCGGTTCGGCCTCAGCGCACCCGGCAATATCGTGATGGAACAACTCGGCATCACGCCCGGCCACCTTGTCGAAGCGGCAAAATCGCTTTAACCCAAATCCGATAGGGTTGACTACCGAGGACACTGCAAGCACAGAGGAGATAAAAAGCGGCAGGTTCCGATAACGACTTTCCATTTTGTCTTTCTGTATTAAATCCGAACCACCAAGCGAACACGATGTCATCACCGTTTGACCGAGACCTTCTCCGCAAAAAAGCGGATGAGTTGGAGTCTGCGAGTCTGCAGGAGACGCTTGCATGGGCTTGGGAAAAGTTCGGCGAACGGGCAGCCATAGGCACCAGCTTCCAAGGAGCGGGTCTCGTCGTTATGCACACGGCTTACACGCACGGATTCAGGTTCCCGGTTTTCACGATTGATACCGGCCTCCTCTTTCCCGAGACCCTCGCGCTAAAGGCGGAGGTCGAATCCCGCTTCGGCATCACCATCGAGTCGCTCATCCCGGAGCAAACCGTGGACGAACAGTCTGCGGAACTCGGCCCCGATCTCTGGAGGAGCAAACCGGACCTCTGCTGCTCGCTCCGCAAGGTCATTCCTCTTCAGAAAAAACTCGCCACCCTCGACATGTGGATCACGGGTCTGCGACGCCAGCAAAATGAGACAAGGGAGAACACCCGCATCGCCGAGCTTTACCATTTCGACGTCCTTCGCGATCAATACATCGTCAAACTCAACCCCCTCGCCGGATGGTCCCGCGAGGCCGTTCAGTCCTACATCGCCGAACACAACCTGCCGACGAACGCCCTCGCCGCACGCGGTTACCGCTCCATCGGTTGCCAACCCTGCACACGCCCCGTCGCTGACGGCGACAACGAGCGCGCGGGTCGCTGGACCGGTTTTGACAAAAGCGAGTGCGGCATACACACCTTCCTCGGCGGCAATATCTAAACCCACCACCCCTGGAGCGTTTTGATTTTAGAAATTCTCGAATGGGCCATCACTCCCACGACTTGGCTCTCACGTCGCCGGGGACTCCTGGCCGCCCAAATTGCGATCCGGCATCGCCGCTCCCGCTGCGCTTCGGCATGGCAACCGCATCTGGATTCTTGCAAAGCCTTCATCGCCGCGCACACGCAACACCCATCAACCGGCTCCTCCGCTCGGCACTGCGTCATTCTTGGTAGTGGTCACCTCAATGACATCGACATCGGCTTCCTCCAAAGAAACTTTTCCCGCATCACGCTGGTGGATGCCGTTCACCCGATCGAAATCCAACTCCGTTCCCTATTTTCATCTGGACGACTCCGTCTGGCAACCGGGGATCTCAGCGGCATGCTGGCAGCGCCGGAGCCCACATCTTCCGTCAAACTCGATCCCCATTTGGTCGCCTTGGTTTCCAGCGCCGACTGGGTCATTTCAAGCTGCCTTCTCTCCCAACTCACGCTTCATGCTCCATGTTTCAAGGACGACTCCCAAGATAGGGAAGCGATACATGCCATCTATTCCGCCCACCTCGATCTCCTAAGACAGGCTCGCAATGCGATCCTGATCACCGATACCGCCCGCCGACTCGATCCTGATCCCGATTGGCATTCCCTCCTGCACGACTTCCCGCTCCCCGCCCCTTCCGCCACATGGACATGGCTGCTAGCACCACCCGGCGAAAAACATCCGCATGCAGGAGAATCCCGCCGCGTCGAAGCGT
>JALQZP010000232.1 GCA_023258235.1 Terrimicrobiaceae bacterium
AGTGTGACCCGCTTCTTTCGCGATCAGGGAGCCTTCGCCAAGTTAAGAGAAGTGCTGCCAGAGATCGTACGGGAGGCCGCAGGGCGCCCGCTGCGTTGCTGGGTGCCGGGCTGCGCCACGGGCGAGGAGGTTTACTCGCTGGCGATCCTCATCGAGGAGGCGTTGCAAAAATCCGGGTTGAGCGACCATCCCTTCAAAATCTTCGCCACGGATCTGGATCGCAAAGCCCTGGATATTGCTTGTATGGGGGTTTATGCCAACACGATCCAGAGCGAGATCCCGTCGGACCTGTTGCAGAAATACTTCACGAAGCAAGGCGACCACTATCAGATCGTTCGCCACATCCGTGAACGCATTGTCTTTGCGAAGCACAATCTGCTGAAGGATCCGCCATTCACCCGCATCGACATTCTCAGTTGCCGCAACCTGCTCATCTATCTCCAACCCCCGGCCCAGCAGGCGGTGCTGACGATTCTGCATTTCGGACTTCGAACAGGAGGTCTGCTCATGCTGGGCCTCAGTGAGACACTGGCTGATATGCAAAGCCATTTTACGCCCATCGATAGCAAGCAGCATATTTTTGTCAAAAAAGGAGAATCCCCACTCTTCCTTTCAAACTCTATGCAATACACCCCCACAAATTACCCGCCGCCCAGTCCCACTGTCGAACACCCGACGAGTTTGTCAGAGCGCTCCTCGCAGCGCCTTTCCGAAGTCTTTACGAATCGGATTTTATCCCGCCTCAACCGCTCTTGCTTTGTCCTGAACGCCCATTTCGAAGTTCTTTACAGTTTTGGAAACCCCGAAAAATACACATCTGTAACCCAAGGCCGATCCAGCCTCAATCTGCTGGATCTCGTGTGCAAGAAACTTGCCGTTCCACTCGCATCAGCCCTTGATAAAGTACTCAATGACGGGCGTCCGATCCAATATTCTCCGATTCAAATTGGCGAGGGGGCGGAATTGCGCTCGGTGGGCATCCTTGTGGATTCATTCCGGCTGGGAAAAGAGGAGAATTCCTTTCTGCTCGTCTTTTTGAATGAAGAGGAGGATGGCGTCTCTGTCGAGACATCCACCTTCGATCTCAAAAACAGCATCCAGCGCATCACGGACCTGGAAGAGGAGCTTCGCATCAACAAAATCCGTCTCAAGGAGGTGAGCGAGGAACTGGAGGCCTCGAACGAGGAACTTCAAACCTCGAACGAGGAGCTTCAAGCCTCGAACGAAGAACTCCAAAGCATCAATGAGGAGGTCGAGAGCGTGAATGAGGAACTCCAAACCGTGAACAACGAATGCCAAAGAAAGATCACGGAACTCACCAAGGCCAATGAGGATTTGGACAACTTCGTCGCCAGCGCGGATATCGCAACCATTTTCCTGGACTTGGAACTCCGCATCCGCCGGTTCACTCCCACGGCTGCCAAAAAAGCGAATCTTTTGTCGCATGATATCGGGCGTGTCATTACCGAACTCTCTCATCCCCTTCTGGTGATGGCGTCCACGGCGGCGAAGCGGATACTCGCGGGCGAGCCCAAAATCGAGTCCGTGGCCCCATTTGAAGAAGGGCAAATCATCATGCGCGCGACTCCCTTTACCCAAACCGATGGCACATGCTCCGGATCTACGGTGAGCTTCATAACGATTGGCGCCCTCATCCCCGAGTAAGCGCTCGCCAGCCCCTCGCGCGGCGCGTCCGGCCATTTCCAAATTGACATCGCTCCGTCCGGGTCGAACCTCCTGACATGCAAAATCGCTTTTTCCTCGCCTTTGCCTTGGTGCTACTCGCCTCCATGGTGCCCCTTCCCGCTGAGGATGCCATTCCTGAGTTCCAACCCCGACTTCCCATGAGCGTCATTTTCAAGGGACAGAAAAAATTCGACCTCCTCGTGAAGCAGGCAACGCGCGAAAACTGGGCCGCGCTTCCCATCGGCGAGCGCACAGCGCGGGTCGGTCGCGCCCTTCTCGGCACACCCTATGTGAACTACACGCTGGAGATTCACGATCACATCGAATCCCCCTCGGTGAACCTTCAGGGCCTCGACTGCTGGACCTTCTATGAGGTCTCCCTCGCCTTCGCCCGCATGCTTCGCGCGAAGGAGGGGGATTACCGCCCGGCCGACCTGCTCGCTCTCATCGAAATGGAGCGCTACCGCCACGGCCGCTGCGATGGCAGTTTCCTCTCCCGCATGCATTTTCTGGAGGAGGTTTTTGCGGACAACCAAGCACGCGGTCTCTCCACGAACCCCACCAAAGCCCTCGGCGGGGAGCCACTCTCCCGCGAGATCCATGAGATGACCACAGCATGGAAAAGCTACCGATACCTCCGCAACAATCCGTCCCTCCTGCCCGAGATGGCCAGCATCCAAGAGAAAGTCTCCGCCCTGCCCG
>JALQZP010000233.1 GCA_023258235.1 Terrimicrobiaceae bacterium
CCCAAGGTCGCACAGGCTTCCGCGCCGGGAAAATCGACTGCTCGAAAGGAAATCAAAATCAATATTCCTTTCCTTCAAAGGAAGACCATCAAGCCACGGGTATTGATGATTTTCACCCGCCAGTTGGCCACGCTCATCGATGCCGGGTTGCCATTGCTGCGTGGACTCACGGTGCTTTCCAAGCAGGAACCCGATCCCGTTCTCAAGGGTGTGATCATCAATATCGCCGAGTCTGTCCAAGGTGGCGGCACCTTCTCGGAGAGCCTTGGCGGGCATCCCCGCATCTTCAACAAGCTTTACGTCAATATGGTGAAAGCCGGCGAGTTGGGCGGCGTGCTTGAGGTCGTCCTCATGCGCTTGGCCGAGTTTCAAGAAAAAGCGCAGAAAATCAAAAACAAGGTTGTATCCGCCATGTTCTACCCTGCGATCGTGCTGTTCATCGCCATTGTGATTATGGGTTTCCTCCTTGTTTTCATTGTGCCTAAATTCGAGGCGATTTTTGCAGACATGTTGGGGGGCAAGCCGCTCCCGGGGCTCACCCAGTTTGTCATCGCGACCAGCAATCTGGTCAAAAACAATATCTTTATCATCATTGGCTCGATTGTCGGGTTGGCTTTTCTCTACAAATTCGCTGCAAAAACCCCGAAGGGGAGCGCTGCCATTGACACCTTCATGCTTCGCGCTCCTGTTTTTGGCGATCTCACCCGCAAAAGTGCCATTTTGCGATTCACCCGCACGTTGGGAACGCTGGTTACGAGCGGTGTGCCGATCCTTCAAGCGCTCAACATCACTCGCGAAACCGCTGGCAACGCGATTATCGCTGATGCGATCACCCGCGTGCATGATAGCGTCAAGGAGGGGGAATCTATTGTTACCCCGTTGGAAGCCAGTAATGTTTTTCCTCCCATGGTGATCAGCATGATTGATGTGGGCGAGGAGACAGGGCAACTCCCCGAGATGCTTTTGAAGATCGCGGAGGTCTATGATGACGAGGTTGACAATGCCGTCTCGGGACTCACTTCACTCCTTGAGCCCGTGATGATCGTGTTCCTGGCTGTCGTCGTGGGAACAATTGTTATTGCCCTTTTCATGCCGCTCATCAGCATCATCAGCGGAATGCAGCAGTAGGGAAAAATTTCCCCGCCCTACTTGAGAAAAAGCGTGCTGCCGGACGGTGCAAAACGACCTACGTTGGCCGTGGGCGAGCGATTGTCTCTCGTCGATTCATCCATCGGAAGAAACCCTGCATTGCCACTCGCATAGGAAACCATAGCCTTGCCGTTGTGTCGAAAGTGGACAGTCACTTCCTTTTCATCGATCCCGTAAAATTCCTCCAACATGGGATTTTTGGCCGAGGCGGGACTTTGAAAAGTGTTGACTTGGGCTGAGGTGAAAAAAACAACGACTTTTGAGGGTTCCTGCAGTTGCAGTTGATGCTGGCGCGGGGCGGTGCCGACAAACCCGCCACCCAGCAAAACATTGTAACCAGCGCCGATGTAGCCATTCCGATATTTTGGTTTAAAAGCCTTGCCTCCGAGACCGAAGCTGGGATCGGGGCGAAGGCTTTTATTGAGGTATCCGCCAAGAGGGCCCTTAGCCGCATCGAAATCTCTCTGCCCTTCGGGCTTGTTTTTGCTGGATAATGTCTCGTAACCGAACCACCAAGTTGGGCCAAGCCCGTTCGCAGGATTGTTATTTTGAAGATAGGGCCAATAGATGTTGTTGTTGTCTGCCAGATATGCCATGCCTCCAGCGGCGAGTTGGCGAATATTGTTGGCGGAGACGGCCAGCGAAGACGACGCGTAGACTTTGCGCGCTGCCGTTGCAGTGATAACTCCGAGTATGGAGATAATGCCGATCACGATGAGGAGCTCAACCAAAGTGAAGGCATTCATCCCGCTGCGCGCCAAGGAAAATGCGACTTTCGGACTATTTTGCTTGTGACGATCAAGAAGCCGTAAAAGGCAGTTTTTCAAAAGCATTGCTTCTCCTTTTTTAGTGGGTCTCTGTGATTCCAATGAGGGCCTTTGAAAGTCCGTTAAAAAGGGGCTCCCGTTTCAATCTTCGACGTCGTCGGGTTACTCCGTTTCGTTGGGATAACCCGCATCACTAGCGGCTTTTCGAACCGCCGTGATGGTGGATGTGAGATTGGCGCTGGAGGCATTTGCCGTGAGCGAATTATTCAGGGTCAATGCGATGCTAAAGCTGTCAATTTCCACGGCGGAACTTTGCGTAATAGTGCCAATGATGCCTGACATGGTTGATGGGGCAAAAACCGTTTTTCCGGCTGCGACTGTCACGGAGGTATCTTGACCCGTGATCCAAACGAGATC
>JALQZP010000234.1 GCA_023258235.1 Terrimicrobiaceae bacterium
GGCGTCGATGAAGAGGGTATTGAATCCCTGCTGCGCAAGGGTCACGGCGAAATTCGAACTGCAGAAGGTCTTGCCTTCGCTCGGCATGGAACTTGTAAACAAGAATGTGCGCGCTTTCTCATTGATGCGATGGAGTGTCAGTGAGGCTCGAAGCGAACGGAAGGACTCGGCAACGATGCCCGATCTTTCTTCATTGGTCACAAGGACACTGGCCCTTGCATTGAGGCTGAGCTTTGGAATGGCCGCGATGACGCCAACGCCGGTGATGCTTTCGACCTGATCGACGGTTTTCATACTCGTGTCCATAAAGAACATGAGCATGGCCAATCCCACGCCGATGGCCGCTCCACCCAAGAGGCATTGAGTCCACTTTTTCATTGCGCTTGGGCGAATCGGCGATGCGCCAACGGCCGACTCGTGGATGCGAACGGGGGATTCCGTAAGTTGTTTTGAAACGTCAACTTCTTTCAGGCGCGAGATAACCGAATTATAGAGTGCTTGGTCGGTTTCCTGTTCGCGCTTGATATCATTGTATTCGATTGATTTGTGCGTTATTTCGAGTAGGCGTTTCTCAGCTCCGTCGCGCGCCAACTTCGTTTCCTGAGCCTGAACTTCAAGGCGTTTCCGGGAGCCCTCAAGCAGATTAACGGAATCTTTGAGTACCCGCCTCAGATCAGCTTTGGTGAGGTCGATTTGGGTTTTTATGGCAATGTAGTTGGGATGTTTTGAGCGGTAGCGTTGCGAGACGATCGTCAAATCGCGTTGCCTAGCATTCAAGGATTCAGAATACTGAGCCACTTTCGGTTCCGCAGCCACGCTCGGCAGGGTGAGAAGTTCTTCCAATTCGCCTGTATTCGACCGAATAACAGCCAGATCGCTATCAATCTGTTCAATCCGGCGCTGAATCTGGCTTTGCGCATTCGAAACCTCGCTCACTTGGGCTTGTGCTGAAGCAAGCATGGTTTCGATGGAGGCGGCGCGCTCCCTTTCACGAAAACTCTGCATGGCTTCCTCGGAAACGCGCAACTTTTTACGAAGACGATCCGCTTCCTCGAGGAGAAATTGTGTGGCGGATTTGGATGCATCCGAGCGTTTTTCAAATACATAGCGGATGTATTCATCGGTATAGGCATTGGCCAATTTGACCGAGAGGTTCGGATCTCTGCTTGTAATCGAGACATCGATCAATCGCGTCTGGGGACGATAAATGACGCCGACCATTCCGGCCAGAGAACCTGCCGTACGATCGTTGGTGGCGTCTTTGGCTGAAATCCCGACGGAGGCCAGGAATCGTGGGTCCTGATCGAGTTTGAGGCGGGCGCTCACCCTTTGGGCGAACGGATAGCTGCGAATTAAATCGACGACGGTATTGATCATGTCGATGCTGCGGATTTGCTCGTCACGCACCTGCGAAAACCTTGCATCCAGAATGCGCGACTGATCCTGCTCAATAAAAAGAACGGCACGCGCACGGTAAGAAGTCTCGATCTTGGAAAGTGTGAATCCGGCATAAATGCCACCAAGAATAACGCAGAGAATCACAATCCAAAGGCGGTCAACGACGGCATGGAAGTATTCCCGCCAGTCCAGTGAATCCAGTGGTGGCGTTATTTCTGGGGGGCGGGGTTGAATAGCCTGTTCGGTGCTCATCGGAAGGTGTGCTTAATTGGAAATACGGGCGCGGGAATCAATACCAACTTTCACCAACAGTGATGATATCGCCCGGTAAGACATCGAAGTTCCCGCCATGGGGGTCATCGAGTTTCTTTGTGTTGACTTTGATGGTCTGAGTTTTTCCCTCAACGTTGCGTTTGACCGTGAGGTTTCGCGTGTCCGCGATCCGGCTGAACCCTCCAGCCATGCCAACGGCTTCAAGAATCCCCAAGGATTCGGTGCCTTGAAGCTCGTAGCTGCCAGGCCTTGTGACCTGCCCGATGATCGTGAATTTCCTCTGCGTGTAGGAAACAATATTCAGGTAGACTTGAGGATCCACGACGTAATCGGCATTGAGCAGTTTGCGAATGTGATCTTGAGCTTCTCTCACACTCATGCCGGCCACTTTGACTTCACCCAGAAGTGGCAATTGAACACGGCCGTCGCGTGCAATTTTGGATTGCATATTCAAGTCGGGTTCTTTGTACACCATCAAGTTGAGAGTGTCGCCAGCGGATAAGATATAGTCGCCTTCACCTGCTACCAAGGTGGGAATGGGGGCGTCCGAACCAAGAGACTTATCCGCTGCTGCGGGACGGTTTTCCGGAGCCGGAGTGGGAGCCGACCTGAAAGCGCCTGCGGGAGAGGTTGGATCTGCTTGGGTTTGCGG
>JALQZP010000235.1 GCA_023258235.1 Terrimicrobiaceae bacterium
CACACTGGTGAGTTGAATGAAAAGATCTGGTGCAAGAGCATGTGTGTTAGCTCGTGCTCGAAAACCAAAGCATCCTTATCTGTTGCAAAGTAACCGAAATCTTTTCCGGCCTTTGTGTATGTAAGTACAACGCGATCGATGACCTGCTTAAGAGACCACTCGCGATTTTCTGCTCCTACTGCCCCACGGAAGTATTTGGTAGTAACGATTGTTGAAGCATTTACTGACCAGGTATCTGGATACTCAACTCCGCGTTGCTCAAAAACAGTCTCACCCGTTCTCCAGTTCTGCTGCACTACATCGCGGCGTTCCCACTTCACTTCATCGTATGGGTGCACACCTTCATTTGTGTAGATGCGTTCGATCGTCAAGCCCTTACCCTTAAGAGTGTTGTGGGCCTTGATTTTCGCTGGTCGGTTGATGACCGTCTCTGACATATTTATTTCCCCGTCTTCTAGTTAGTTCTTAATTTTTTGTGTAGTGCTTTGTTCTGTGCTGTTTTTATTGCTGTGTGAATCTGAGGCAATTGGGGAATTGCCTGAAGGCAGAGCGCGGAGAAGAGCGATCTCACCTTCAAAATCTTCAAGGGAGGCAAAGTTACGGTACACAGAGGCATAACGTAAGTAAGCGACCTCATCGAGTTCTCGGAGTGGCGCAAGGATGGCCATTCCAACTTCTTGAGCTTCAATCGGCACTTGAACGCCTCGCCAGCGAAATCGACCTTACCGCACGGATCCCGCTCAACCCGCACAAAATCGCCGCCGCCGCGCCCCTTGGTGAACTTCCATCCACCGAGGCAACCGAGAACGGGATTGCCGGTGATGACGGCAGGCAGTTCCGAAAGAAATTGGCGAAAGCCGCCGCTATTCGATTTTTCGAGGAGAAATGCCGCCCGATTGTTTTGGAGATTTACGGCAAAGCCGCCGAGGTTTTGGGAGGTGCGATTCACGACCGCAAGAAGGCCGAGGAGCAGGCTTTCGAGATTTTCGCCAAGACCTACCACGACGACGACAACGCCGACTTCTACAAGCCTTCGCCTGGACTAATCCGAATGATGTCCCGCCGCCGAATGCTACTCGACGGCGAAATCCCGCACACCTCGCCGCCGAGCCTCCGATCCGCACTCTCGGGCATCGTGGATTTCTGACTTTGGCACAACGGGGCTGAACCCGAGCCGCCCGGAATCATTACCCGCTCGCGCCGGGGAAGGCGGTTGCGCGAAACCTTTACCTCGGAGCATAGAAACGAGGTTCATGGGTAGCCTCTCGGCAGAAATGCCGAGGGGCTTTTTCTTGTCCGCACCACAACCCCTCGGGAGAAATAAAAACGCGAATGCGGGGCGTTTAGAGCAAAGAAAAAACCGCCCAAGCCGAAGCCGGGGCGGTTTTGTTGAGGAGTCCGATATTTATTGAGCGGAGATGACTTTCCCCTTCCCAACAACGCGGAAACATTCGGCGGGATATGCCATCCAGCAATCGGGGTCTTTTTTAAATATGCCTGCCCCTATCAATCGAACGCCGAGCCGCTTTCCCTTTGGATCCTCCTCTGAGAAATCGGCAGTCATTTTTAGGGCTGAATCCACCAAATACACCCAGCCAATTTGGGGAGGGAAAAACGCGACCTCTGCCCATTGGGGATGCTCGGAAATGCAAAGCACCTTTGATCCCTTTTTCGGTTTTGGATTTTTCACCGCGCACCTCCTTCCGCCGCCATCAGGTCTTGCGAGAGATCGAGATCACGATTGAGGCCATCCAAAAGATACTCCGAAACGCTCATCTCCTCGAACTCCGCCGCCTCACGCAACGCCGCCGCCGTCTTGGCCGGGAGATCGAGCACGATGCGGTTGCCCCCCAAATCCTCGCCCGCTCCGTTTATGGCATCGGTGATGACATCCGTGCACCACTCATGGATGCGACCACCTCGCGCGACAGAGTTTATTTTTTTGAAATCCTCCATCGGGATTCTAATTGTCACCGGCATCGATTCAGCCTTCGCCGCCATGTGCATGATGAAGGAGGTTAATTCAATCCCGAGGCTTTCCGCTTGTTGCTTCGCCTCTGTGGTTACTAGGTTTTTTAGGGGTTGGGGTTTGATTGGTTTTTTCATGATATAAAAAAAGCCTGCTTCGAGACGGCTAGAACCTTTCGCCCCGGCTATCACCCCGGAGCTATCTCGAAGCAGGCTGTTTCTCTCTTTGTTCATGTTCGCCGTCCGGGTGATTAGGCCGAAGGTGAGAAATGGCGGTTCGCAGTTCTAGCTACGAACACATTGAAAAGAACTCCGATTGATT
>JALQZP010000236.1 GCA_023258235.1 Terrimicrobiaceae bacterium
GAGAAAAATTCGGCCACTCAGGCAACACTGTCGCATGCAAAACACGGAAGGTCGCCAAAAGAACAACGCAAGCGCAGGTCACCAGAACGGCCGTCTGGTTTGCTGGAGTCGAAGCGTGAATGGACTTGTTACTCATATATCATAAGCCATATCCCGCCGTAGGCGGAGACTGCAAGCGATGAAGTGGATTTTGATCAAAAAAACCTGATTTTTTATGTGGCGGACGGAATGAGGTGTGCCATGTTGCTGCGCACAAAACCACTCATTTATGATTTCCCAATTTGCCGTCTATTTTCTCTTTGCCGCTGCACTTTTGGTCGGGTTGATCGTTGCGGTGATCCTGCTGAATTTTTTTGGAACCTGGCTCCGCGCCAAACTCGCAGACGCGCCCGTCTCCTTTGCCAAGCTCATAGGCATGCGTCTGCGCCGGGTTCCGATCGGCCTCATCGTGGATAGCCGGGTGACGGCCGTGAAGGCGGGCATCGCCATCGACACGGATCCGCTTGAAGCCCACTTTTTGGCAGGCGGAAATGTATCCCACGTCGTCCTCGCACTCATTGCCGCCGACAAAGCCGGCATCGCATTGGACTATAATAGAGCCTGCGCAATCGACCTCGCCATCAAAGGAACGAGCAAAACCGTACTCGAAGCCGTCCGCACCAGCATCAATCCCAAAGTCATCGACTGCCCGAACCCGAGCACCGGCAAAACCACCATCGACGCGGTCGCCCGCGATGGCATCGGCGTGAAGGTTCGTGCCCGCGTCACCGTCCGCTCCAACCTCAACCGCTTTGTGGGCGGGGCCACGGAAGAGACGATCATCGCCCGCGTGGGCGAAGGCATCATCACGTCGATAGGATCCGCTGTTTCGTATAAAGACGTCTTGGAAAACCCGGACCGCATTTCGCGCACTGTACTGGACAAGGGACTGGATACCGGAACAGCCTTTGAGATTCTCTCGGTGGATATCGCCGACGTCGATATCGGAGACAATATCGGAGCAAAACTTCAGGCCGAACAAGCCGAGGCGGATAAAGTCGTGGCGCAGGCCAAGGCCGAAATGCGCCGGGCCGCCGCCGTGGCCACGGAGCAGGAAATGAAAGCCCGCACACAGGAAATGCAGGCCAAAGTCGTCGAGGCGGAAGCTCAGGTCCCCCAAGCCATGGCCGAAGCATTCCGCAGCGGCAACCTGGGAGTGATGGATTACGTCAAAATGAAAAATCTCGAATCCGACACATCCATGCGCACCTCCATTGCGAAATCCGGACCGACGGTCTGATCGGATATGGAACAACAAATCGTCCTGATCCTCATCATTGGCGCGATCAGCCTCGTCAACTGGCTGATCGAAAAATCCGCCAAACTGCGTGAAAAACGCCGCATCGAGAGTCTGGAGCAGGAACCTCCGTCAGCAACATCAGCCCATCTCCCCCACCCTGGCCAACCGCAACGGGCCAACCGAGTCGAGGAATCGCTGCGCGAATTCATGGAGACTTTCGGCCTCCCCTTGCCAGTGGAGCCAGTCCCGACGAACTCCCAATCCACGCCAGTCGGTTTGCAGCCGCCATTACCACCCCTCTCCGACACCCGCCAAAATCTCGATCTTCCATCCACTGCTCCGATACAGCATCAGATTCCCTGCATTTCCCGCCCAAGATCGAATCGCTGGGCCTCCCAGCTTCATGGTCGCAGCACGATCCGCGAAGCCATGATCCTCAGCGAAATTCTCGGGCCGCCCCGGGCTAAAACCCTCCATTGAATCGCAAACTGAACTCGGATTATGCTCAAATTTCTTTTCCCTTTAATCCTGACAACCTCACTTGCTTTGAAAGCCGAAGACACCAAACCCATTCTCACCCCGATCCAAGAGCATGTTACCATGCAGTGCGGCACCGAACCGCCATTCCGAAACGAGTTTTGGAACAACCACCGCGAGGGCATTTATGTCTGCATCGTCTCCGGCGAACCGCTTTTCAGCTCGCGGGACAAGTTTGATTCCGGTACCGGCTGGCCGAGTTTTTTCAAGCCGATCACGCCCGCAACCATCGAGGAAAAAAAAGACACCTCGCACGGAATGGAGCGCGTCGAAGCACGCTCGGTGAAAGGCAACTCCCACCTTGGCCACGTCTTTCCCGATGGTCCCGCCCCGACGGGACTCCGATACTGCATCAATTCGGCAGCGCTCCGCTTCATTCCTGTCGAGAACCTCGAAAAAGAGGGCTACGGAAAATACAAATACCTCTTTGCCCCCGATCCCAAGCCCTAAACTTCCACGTTGGGAGG
>JALQZP010000237.1 GCA_023258235.1 Terrimicrobiaceae bacterium
AGCGGGGCACTCACCCCACGCCACGCGCGCGAAGCCAGTCCCCAAGCCGCTCCGCAGGCGGACACGAAAACGCAGACAGCGAGAACAAGCCATTGCAAAAACACCCAGGATGCGCGCGCATTTGGGACCGAAAGAAAATGGACCGGGGTGGATGCCATAGGGTTGGAGGAAATATTTTTGGGGAAACTAGCTCATTTTTTAAAATCTGTCTTGTAGTGCAAATGCACTACAAAGCGGCACGGCGATAGAAGGCGCATAAAGCAGAAGCGGAGGACGAAAATAGGGCCCACACGGAGGCGCGGAGATGCGGAGGGGGAGAAAGTTTTAAGTTTTAGAAAGTGTTTTCCAGCCCATGACATGCACCCCATGGCGTTCGTAGGTATCCTCGCCGCCATGAATGAGCCAGGGAGCCAAGGCCTCGCCTGCGGCAAATCTGATCGATTTTTGAGCAGCCCGGATGTAATCGCCCGTCACGGTTTGTCCGGACTTGATTTCCACCATCTGCAAGCGCCCCTCCTTTTCAAAAAGGAGATCCGCCTCATGCCCGCTGTTGTCGCGCCAGAAATACAAGTCTGCGGGCTTTCCTTGATTGAACCTCTGCTTGAGGAACTCGCTCACCACAAGTGTCTCAAACAATGCCCCCCTGCTCGGATTCATGTCCAGCACCTCCGTGGATCGGATTCCCAAGAGCCAAGCGGCGAGCCCCACATCCAGAAAATAGAGCTTCGGTGTTTTCACTAGGCGCTTGCCGAAATTTCTGTGGTAGGGCGGGAGCAAATACACAATGTCACTCGACTCGAGCACGGACATCCACGCACGAGCGGTGCTGTGAGAAATGCCCGCCTCGCCTGCCAAAGCGTTAAGATTGAGAAGTTGGCCCGTCCTGCCTGCACAGAGCCTGAGAAACCTTTGGAAGACCATCAGATCCCGCACCTCCAAGACCTGCCTCACATCACGCTCCACATAGGTGGCGACATAACTCGCCAACCAGTCCCCGGAATGAACCGCTCCCGAATACAGCGCGGGATAACCTCCCCGCAAAAGCATTTCATCCAAACTTCCCAAAAGCTCGCCGGGAATCTCCGCGAGGGACAAAGGGAGCAACCTCGTCATTCCCACGCGACCCGCAAGGGATTGGGTGATTCCTGCCATCAAGCCAAATTGCTGCGAGCCTGTGACAACGAAACGCCCCGGCGTTCGATCCTCATCCACCAACCCCTGCAGATACGAAAAAAGCGCAGGCCAACGCTGGGCTTCGTCGAAAATCGCGCCCTTGGAGAAACGGGCCAGAAATCCCCTCGGATCCTCTTCGGCAAAGGCCAATTCTGCCGGATCTTCCAAGCTCACATATTTCAGCCCAGAAAAAAAACTCCGCGCCAGCGTCGTCTTCCCCGACTGCCGGGGTCCGGTGATAGCCACAACGGGAAACGCCTTTGCGAAACGCTCAAGAGTTTTTTGTAACTGCCTTTGAAACATTTGACGAAATTATTACAATCTGACGATAGAATCGTCAATCTGTAATTTTGAGGAGGGAGAAGAAGATAAGACAAGCGGGGCGGAAATGGGGCTCACGCGGAGGCGCGGAGGGGGGAGGAAGTTTTAAGTTTTTAAGAATCGGAGCGAGGAGAAAGACTGCTGAAGGCAGCCCGAAGGGTGAAATTTAGTTTCATCAATTAAGTTTTAAGAAAAGGCGGTTCGGGGTTCTTTCTGGTCCTTCGCGGCTTCGCGCCTTTGCGGGAAATTACCGGATTCATCCCTTTGTTGAATTGGTATTTTATCTGCGAAAATCAGTGAAATCTGTGGATGAGGGAGTTTTCAGTTTTAAAGCAAGCGGGAGGAGTTTTCAGTTTTCAGTTTTCAGGCGCCAGGTTGGTTCGGTCAGGACATAGGTAACACTTCGGGTCTCTTTCTGGTCCTTTGCGGCTTCGCGGGAAATTACCGTGGGGTGGCTTGGCCGCTCAAGTGGGTCGTTTCGGCGAAACAACCCTACCGGTTTTTATTCGCGTGCTCCCTCAGGAAAGCTCGCCGTGGTATTTTGCGACGGCTTGCGCCCGCGAGTGGACATGGAGCTTGCGGTAGATGCGGGCGGTGAGGTTCCGCGCGGTGCTGAAGGCAATTTTCAGCTCTTCGGCGATTTCTTTGTGGAGGTATCCTTTGGCGAGGAGCTGCAGGATTTCCTGCTCGCGCGGGGAAAGGGCGTTTTGGGCAGACGAGCGGAGATCGGAGGCGGGCTTTTGGAAGGACTGGAC
>JALQZP010000238.1 GCA_023258235.1 Terrimicrobiaceae bacterium
TCAGAAAAACTATTTTCAAAGGGGGGGCTGGTTTCGTCTTTTTTGCCAGCGGAGTTGTGCGGAAAACGAGTTTTTACAATCGCCCGCGTCTATTGTGGTGTATGCCGAAGCTGGCACACCATTTGCTAGTACTCATGCAGATGAATACCCTTTCTGCTCTTGAGCGCTATAACTCCCTCTGTGATGAGCTTGATTTTTTCATGCATGAGGAAAATGCGAGTCTTCGATCCAGTTCCTTGGAAGAAAATGCCCATCTGGATCGTAAAAAGCAAATCGTCGCGAAGCTTCACGAGGCGCTTCAGGGATTGCGGGTGGCTGGCCCGGTAAAAAGTGCCGAGCACGCGGCATCCTGCGAAATCCGCAAGCGCGTTTTGGCCAAAATCCTCAAACTTCTTCTTCTCAGCCGCGAGAGCGAGCAACTCCTTCTGAAGAACTCCGTTCGGACCGTTGCGAAGGTTGAACCAACTGTGCCAACCCCAGCGAAACTCATCAAGACCTACAAGACCCATCGGGCTACCGCTCCAGCGGCGACACAGGCTGAGGGGTCGTGGGTGGTTTGGTAATTTATTGGCCGCAATCGACCAAGGGTAAATAGATTGCTTAATCCAATCTCCGTAGGGGTTAACAAAGTTCAACAAAGGACAGCGAGAGCGGAGAATATCATTTATCGGCCTATTGTTTTCAGAAAGTCATCCTGCAAATCTTTTAAATCCTGAAATCCTGTCCTTTGCCGAAAAACCTGCTTTAGTTTAGCCAGATCGTCATGGCTCAAAAAAACGTCTCCATCACTCCAGGCCAGAAATACAAATTCATCGTCAAGTCGGCGGAGGAGGCGGCATCGATCATTCGTGAAAAGCTTGGTGAAATGGCCCAAGTTATTTCCGTGCGCCAAGTGGAAGGGGAGGGGTTGGCCAAGTTTCTGAGTTCGCCCAAGCTTGAGATCATTGCTCAAGTTCCCATTCCAGAGCCAGCACCCGCCTCTGTCCCTGCGGAAGCCTCTTCGCCGTCCGAGGCGGATGATGAGCCGCCTGCGGACAGTCCCCAGCGCCGCCGCGCCCCGCGCCCCCGCAAGGCAAGGGCGGCAACGGCTGAGGGGCCGCGTGAGGAAAGCGACATGGTGCCCGAGTCGCTCGTTCGCGCGATGTTCAATAATCTGCCCACGGGACGCCTATGGACACTGCTCTCAAAGGCGGGCATTCCCGCAGAATTTCTCGCGCAGTTTGAAGAACATCCGGAATCCCGTAAACTCAAAGACCAGCCGCTCCAGACGGCGATATCCCAGTTTGCCATGCTCATGCGCGATCGGGCGCCGAGCCGCAGTTTGGCCCTCTCGAGTCGGGTTGCCTTTATCGGATCGCCTGGAGCGGGTGTCACCACGGCCCTCTGCAAGCAAATCGCTTCCGATGTCTTTCTTCGCGGCCGCAGTGCCTGTGTGATGAAGCTTGAGGCCGATGAGCCGAACTCCGCTGAAGGGTTGTCCATGTTCTGCGAAGCGCTCGGCGTGCCACTCCTGCGTGAGCCTTCCGAGCTTCGCAAGGTGCCCGAGGAGACCAATGTCTACTTTGATGTTCCGGGGATGATTCTGAATGTTAAAAATATCCGTTATTTGCAAAAAACATTCGATGAGTTTGGTGTGGAATCCCGTGTGCTCGTCGTGAATGCGGCCTACGAACGGGCGATCATTCAAGAGGCCTACACGCGCGCGACGGCTCTTGGGGCCACGCATGTGGTCTTCACGCATGTCGATGAGCTTCCGCGTTGCGGCAAGCTCTGGGAGTTCGTGCTCGACGACGGCCTGGTCCCTCTCTTTGCCAGTACGGGGCAGAATATTGCGGGCGACTTTGACCGGCATGTGATCGATCTTCTTGTGCGTCGCACGCTCTCGGCCGGCGACGAGTAAAAAATTCCCTCATTCAGGGTGGCGGATCGTTTGACATTGGTTGGGCTGCCCTCCATCGTTCGTCGCCATGGGGGATATGGAAAATCAAGTGAAGCCCGCAGGCGGGGATTCACTCGCTGCCAAGCTGTGTGCGGCGTGCGGCATGTGTTGCAATGGGGTTCTTTTTTATGGAACCCGTCTGCAACCGGAGGATTCCGTTCGTTCTCTCACTGCGCTCGGCCTGAGGCTCAAACGCAAGGACGGGGAGATGCAGTTCCTTCAGCCATGTCCTGCTTACAAGGATGCCTGTTGTTCGATTTATGAGAAGCGCCCGCAACGCTGCCGCACTTTTGTTTGCAAGCAACTTCAGGCGC
>JALQZP010000239.1 GCA_023258235.1 Terrimicrobiaceae bacterium
ATCGTAGTTGAGTTTCAGTCGGGCCTTGATCGTCGAGAGCCCTTGGGCGCTTGTCGATTCGACATAATCGATGCCATCCGCCGAGGCGATGACCCGCTCCAGCGGCGTCGTTATGAAACCTCTCACCAGATCTGCATTCGCTCCGACGTAGATCGTCTTCACCGTGATAACGGCATTTTCCGTTCTGGGGTATTGGCGGACGTTGAGCGAGCGGATGGCTTGCAGGCCCGCCACCAAGATCACCAGCGTGACCACGAGGGCCAGAACCGGTCGGCGGATAAAGATGTCTGTGAAGTGCATGAATGCTTAGTCTTGAGATAGGAGGGATTTACTTTTCAGCTGGATGCGGGGTTGTCGAGGGGACGGCCCTTTCGCCCTCCACGATCACGACGGAGGCACCTTTGTGAAGCTTGAATCCGCCTGCGGAAACCACCTTTTCACCGGGTTGAAGACCTTCCTCAACAGACACAAAATCGCCCTTCCTTGATCCAAGGCGCACGAATTTCTGGTCACAGACGAGGTGCGGTTTTCCCTCCTTGTCCTGCTCTTCCTTCACCACGAAAACCGAGTTCCCGTAAGCGGCAAAAATGACTGCCGTACCTGGAATGACCGTGTGGGTTTTTTCTTCGGGAGCTATCGCGGAGACAGCGGCGAACATCCCCGGTCGGAGTGCGCCATCTTTGTTCGCAATCGTTGCCTGCAGACGGATATTGCGAGTGAGCGCATCCACCTCCGCATCGATCGCGGTGAGGCTGCCTTCAAAAATACGGCCCGGGATGGCGTCCGTAGTGGCGCGCACTTTCATTCCGATGTGCAATTCCGAAAGACGCTGTTGGGGGAGCGAAAAATTGACATACACGGGATCGAGCGATTGAAGGGAAACGATTGGCTCACCGGCTTGGAGAAATTGTCCTTCGCGGATTTGACGTATGCCCAACCGACCGGCAAACGGAGCCTTGATCGTGCGCTTTTGAACCGTCCACTGGAGTTCCTCGACTCGCGCGGCGGTGTTCGTGTATTGGGATTCGGCGGTGTCCAACTCCGACTGGGAGATGACGCTCGTTTTGCGAAGATCCCGAGTGCGAGCGAGATTGAGCTTAGCCAGATCGGCTGCGGACGTCGCAGAGCGGAGTTGGGCCTCCTCGCCGGTCTTGTCGAGAACCACTAAAATATCACCCGCTGAAACCATCGTCCCCGACTCGAAAGTGATCTTCTCCACCTTGCCCGGTACTTCGTTGGCGAGGGTGACGCCTTGAACCGATTCGATCGTGCCGACGGCATCAAATTGATCCGCCCATTCTTGCGTTGAGGCATCCGTCACTTGGACGGAGGTTGGCGGAATCTGGAATGTCTTGCCCGCCGCAATCAAATCCGTGATTTGCCAAGCCTTGATCCCAATAATCGCCGCCACCAGCAAGAAGAGGCCCAGAAGGGTGAGAAGAATTTTCTTTTTCATTTTGAGTGTCTTTTAAGGAATCGGTGGATTGAAGAGGTTGATCCAATGTGAGGCTTGAGAAAGTTTTCGTACGTGGCGGCTCGGCCCAATGTTCCCCTCAATCCCAAGAATGTCGTGAAGCTAGGATGGATACCGCGAGAGGTCAAGGCGAGCCCCTCGAGCCATGGATTGTGAGGATCCAAAAAGGGAATGTTCGTTGGCATGGGGTTTTGACCTCACGTATCAATCTCCTTCGACCGGAGTATGGATGGGAATGCTAAAATTTCTCGTGCCGTCCATTTTATTGGTTGTCCTTTTTTTGATGCAGGGATCCGAACTGCGAGCGGATTCCACCATTGAGCTTGAAAGGAATTCCTTGGGGGCACTCAGTAAACTCTACAGACAACACGGAAGTGCCATAGATCTCTTTGAACAGGCACTTGCCGTGCTGGTCTTTCCAGAGATTCACGAAATAGGGGCTGGTCTCGCGCTACAAACGGCGAGCGGTGTCCTTTTTGTGAAGCGCAGGCCTGCTGATTATTTCAATCTCACCGGCTTTTCGCTAGGTGCGGAACTGGGAGTTCAAAAATACGGATGCGCCATCTTTTTTATGGATGAAGACGCTTTGGAGTCATTCTACAGATCATCCGGATTCCGGCTCGGCTTGTCAGGGAGCGTAGTCATTGCAGACGAGCTTTTGGGGTCGTGTGCCCATCCCGAAAGGCGAATCCAAACTTTTGTATTCGACCAAACCGGAATGATGCTCAGCCTTGGGATTCAGTTGATGAAAATGACAAAGTATTACCCA
>JALQZP010000023.1 GCA_023258235.1 Terrimicrobiaceae bacterium
TCTCGCTCGTGGTCGCCAAGAGGATGGGTACCTGTCCGGGGAAGGTTTGATTGGTTTGTGGAGGCTGGGGGTGACGCCGCTTACTACACCCGTCTTCCAGATGGCATAGCCTACCTGCAGTCACGTCAAGGCATCCGTTTCCTTCAATGCGGCAAAGCTGCGGCTTTGGACGCCTACGGTCTTCAAAACCTCACGATGGATACGAGGGGAAATTACTATGACAACTACTTTGAGGCTGGCCCGGGCGTCCGATTGATCACGGCTCCGGTCGGAGCCGCCGTCTTCACGACGAGCGTGGACTACCTCCTAGGGTCTTATCTGGGGCGGAACTACGCGAATACACGCGGTGATACCGCCAGTACGTATTCGGATTTCCGCATCACCGCCGCCCTCTCACTCCGCTGGTAAATCTCATGGACACTCTTCATTCGGTTTTTCTCATTCTCGCCTACACCGCCGCTGTTGGTTTCCTGGTTTTCGGGATCGATGACGTCTTTTTTGATCTGCAATTCCTGCGCTACCTGCGGAGCAAAAAGGAGAGCGTTCCGATCACCCTCACCCAGCTCAAAAATGAGCCGGAGCAACTGATTGCGATCTATATCCCGGCATGGATGGAGGGCGGCATCATCAATCGCATGGCGGAATATGCCAAAAAGGTTCTCATATACGATCGCTACGAAATCTTTATCGGCGTTTACCCGAATGATGCGGAGACAAACAGATGCGTGGATGAGTTGGTCCGGGTTTCTCCACGCATCCACAAGGCCCTGACGCCAAACCCGGGGCCAACGTCGAAGGCGGATTGCCTGAATGCGATCTATCGGACAATGCTGAGTCGCGAGATTCCGGGCAAACGCGAGTATGCGATCATTGCGCTTCACGATGCCGAGGATGTTCTCCATCCGCTCATTCTCAAGGTGTATAACTACCATGTGCCCAGGACGTTTGATATGGGGCAGGTGCCGGTGTTTCCGCTCGAGTTGACGCCTTGGCGCTATTGGGTGGGAAATTCGTATATCGATGAATTTTCCGAATGGCACATGAAGGATATGTTCGCCCGCGAAGCGATGGGCGGCATGGTGCCATCCGCCGGTGTTGGCACCGCCTTCTCGCGTGCCGCGATCGATTTTCTGGCAAAGAAATATGAGGTCGGGCCCTTTCAGATCGGAAGTTTGGCCGAGGATTACATGGTGGGAATGGAATTGTGCCGTTCGGGTTTTCGCACGGGGTTTATTGATTATCCGGTCGAGCGCGAGGTCTTTCGGCGCGATGAGGAGGGACGGACCATTTCCAGTCACAAAGTCACCGAACGTGTGGCTGTTCGTGAAAATTTTCCCCTTCAGTTCTTCCAGGCTGTGAAACAAAAAGCCCGTTGGATCGTGGGAACGGCCTTTCAGGGCTGGGAGCATGGAGGATGGTGGGGATCGACGGCGGTGCGATACACGTTGCTGCGGGACCGCCGCGCCCCGCTCGTCCATTGCATCAATGCAAGCGGCTATTTTGTGATGGCCTATGTGGTCGCCGAGTTTCTGATCCAGCACTCGGGTCTTCGGAATGCCATTTATCTGCGCCCTTTATTTCAGGAAAACAGTCTTCTTTGGCGGATCGTTTTGGTGGATACGGCGCTTCTCTGTTACCGCGTCACACAAAAGGTCTCCTGCGTTTCCGATGCCTATGGACTTCGCCAAGGGCTATTCGCGATCCCGCGCTACCCGGTCGTCAACTTTATCAATATGAGTGCTACCATTCGTGCGGGTTGGATCTATATGCAGCATCGGCTTTTCAAAAAGCCGCTGGCATGGACGAAGACGACGCATGTTTTTCCGGGAGTCGCAGAGCTTCAGGAATTCGCAAGCTCGATCGAGGAGTTGCTTGTGGATGAAGGTCTCGTCACCAGGGAGGATTTGGACAAAATCCTGGAAAAAAACAAAGGGAGTTCGGCCCCCCGGGCGCTCTTGCAAATGCAGCTCATGGACGAGGAGCAGTTCACCGCGGTATGGGGACGATTTTCGGGACTTAAGAGCTTCATTGTCACCCCCGAGGATGTACCGTTGGACGAACTGAAAAGGTGGCAGGAATCGGACGCCGTTCGATTTGGCGGAATGCCCTGTGCAGAGAGCGAGGATGGATCTTCGATATTCGGATTTGTCGAGCCCCCCAAGCCGGAGGAACTCGGCGAAATCGCCGTGATCTATGGTTCGGCCGTGGAAGCGCGCCTCATACCGCCATCGAATTTCACCTCGCTCCGGAATACGATCTACCCGCGCCGCATTTTGGTCGGGCAACCTCTCAATCCTCTCGATGGCGTGTTCCAATCCTTGAGCGATTCCGATCAACGCAAGGTTCGTGAGCTTCAGATGAAACGTCGGCGAAGTCTCTCGGATGCCATGACGCATCTGGGATTCATTGCCGCTGCGGACGTGCGGCGTCTTTACTCGGAGTCACTTGGAGTCGAGGGAGCGGATTTTTCAAAACTGACTCTCAGCATATCGATCATGAGGACGCTCGGTTCCTTGTTTTGCGAGGTTCACGGCCTACTGCCTCTCAACGACGGAAGTATTGGAGTGGTAAACCCGATCCACCCGGACACGGTGGCCCGTATCCAGAACTTGCTCGGTTCGGCGATCCCCTTTCGGGTCGATACGCCATCGGCCTTCATGAAAATGTGGCACGATTTCATGGTTCTGCGGTTCTCGCAGGATTTCCTGATGGAGAATCTTGTGGAGTCGAAGGTTCTTCTGTCCGATCACGCTGCGCGCGTGAAAAAAATGCAGCGCCTCATCGAGGGACCGGCCGATCGCCTCTTGCTCCAGTTGGGTCTTGTCAACAGGAAGCAGCTTTTCCAGGCCATGCGACAAACCTCGGGTCTGGAGGTTGCCCAAGCCGCCGATGCCCCCATCGGGTTGGAGGCCGAGGAATTACTCGCCCCCGGATTCTCCGCGCGCAGCGGAATCGCCATCCATCAAATCCGGGATACCGGCATCACTTTCCGCCTCGCGAACCTGCCATCCGAAAACGACCTCGTCGAGGTCATGGAACGGTGCGCGGGCATGCCTGTGAACTTTCAAATCCAATACCCATGAAAATTCAAAATAATCGAAATCGTCTCAAGGATACTGTTGCCGTCATAGTTGGAACACGCCCGGAGGCGATCAAACTGGCTCCGATTATCCAGCAACTCCAAACCTCCGAAAAATTGCAACCGCTCATCATTTCGACCTCGCAACATGGCGAGATGGTCAGCCAGATATTCTCGAACTTCGGCATCACTGCCGATCTCGATCTGGAGGTCATGCGCCCGAGGCAGAAACTTTGGGACCTCAGCGCGATTTTATCCACCGAGTTGGGAAAACTTTTCAGCACACGCCAGATCGCCGCTGTGTTGGTGCAGGGCGATACCACAACGGCCTTCATCGGGGGCCTTTGTGCCTTCTACAATAAAATCCCGTTGGGACACGTTGAAGCGGGTCTCCGTTCCCACAACCGGTATTCCCCTTTTCCCGAGGAACTCAATAGAACAATGCTCAGTCGCCTCGCCAGTTGGCACTTTGCTCCCACCGAGTATTCAGCGGACCTTCTTCGGAGGGAGAATATTTCCGAAAATACGATTTACGTTTCCGGGAATACGGTGGTCGATGCGTTGCATTGGATGGTCGATCGGCTCAAGTCGCGAAACCTTCCCGGCGGTCTGCCGGATGGTTCCCGCAAGCTCATCCTGGTCACATGCCACCGCAGGGAAAATCTGGGTCTCCCGATGCGTTCGGTGGCCCTGGCCGTCAAGTATATCGCGGAGAGTCATCCCGAGGTGAATATCCTCTTTCCCATGCACCCCAACCCCTTGGTTCGCGAATCCATTATTCCCATTCTCGCTCATCAGCGCGGTGTTTTTCTTTGCGAACCATTGAACTACGATGAGTTTCTCGATGTTCTCAAAAAATCCCACATCGTCCTCTCCGACTCGGGCGGGGTCCAGGAGGAGGCAACGGCGCTCGGGAAGCCGGTTTTAGTGTTGCGGCGCGAAACCGAGCGCCCGGAAGGGGTTCAAGCGGGAACACTGCGTTTGGTCGGAACCGATGTGCAGGACATCCTCCACGAATCCGAGAAGTTGCTCACGAACGAGGACGAGTATCTTGCGATGACAAAGGGATCCAGTATCTACGGCGACGGCCACGCGGCGGAAAAGATCATCCGGATCCTCGAAAATCAACTCGACTCCAAAGAATGTCGTTTGCCTATCCCATCCGATGAAGAGCGGCTCCAATTCGCACATTGAAACCTATTATGAAACCCATCATCCCCCTCCCGCCGATTTTACTCATCGACGATGACCCGCTTGTGATTGAGACCCTGCGTGATCTTTGCGAGAGCATGGAATGCCATCGCCAACTCCACCATCTTGACACCGGCAGCGCGTTCGATGCCGCTGCCGATCCTTCGCTGGGACTCATTATTTGCGATTATCGCTTCCCTGCCTCGAGCGGGATATCCTTCATCGAGCAGGTGCGAAAGCGGGGCATCGAAACACCGGTTCTCTTCATTTCAGGGACCCCTGATAGCGATGCGGTGTTGAAGGCCGCCAATCTCAAGCGGACGGCTTTTCTTTCAAAGCCCTTCACGATCTCACGATTTCGAGAGGCCATTTACGGGCTTCTGGATTTGGCCACGCCCACCCCTGTTTAATCGCACCTGATGGCCCTGGCGGGAGGAATGCGTGATGCCCGGCGGGAAGGAATCCATGCGGCGAAAATTGCGGATGGAATCATCCACAACGGCGTTGTTAAAAGAACATCGAGGGGATAGCGGAGTTCAATCGTCCAACCAAAGAAAGCCTTGTTGATCACCCAAGTGAGGATCATGGCCATGCTTGCACCACAGAAGATTCCGACAATCGAAGCAAGAAGCCCGATCATGGCCGCCTCGTATAAAATCAGGCACTGGATTTGGCCCTGCGAAGCTCCTTGGGATCGAAGAACGCCGATTTCCCGCTCCCGTTCGAGGACAAGCGTGGTGAGGGAAAGGAGCACGCCCGCAATCGCCACCGCCACCGCAATCGACCGAAGAACAGACGTCACGGCAAAAGTCTGGTCGAAAATTTCCAAGACGCGTCTGCGAAGGTCGGCATTGGTATAAATCGAAAATTCTCCGTCATGGCTGAAGGCTTTGCGGAAGTCCTCGCCGAGCGAGGCGGTTGCGGAAGGGTCTTTGAGCGAGATGGAGAGCGAGTGGAGGCGCTCGTCATCCCAATAATCCGCAAAATTCTTTCTTTCCATCATCACCAGTCCACTGTCGCGGGTGAAGTCCTTGATGACCCCGACAACAGTGAATCTTGCCGGCCCCTTGGGTGAGGAGAGTTCAAGGGTATCACCGGGTTTCGTTCCGTATCTCGTCGAAAAACTTTCGGAAACGGCAACCATTCCGGGTTCGTGGAATTGATCGCTCGCACCGACAAGGGCGCGGACAAAATCGAATTGCCCGCGGGCGTTCCCATCTATCACGGCCAGGTTGGCCGTTTTTCCACTCCATGGAACCGCCATTTCCCGGAAGGTGCCGAGTTCCTTCACGCGTGGATCGTTGCGGACCCATTCGACAGCGTTGGCGGGGATGAAGCTGGTCAGGCCTGCGATTTCATTGGCCGCCGGAGCGATGAAAAGATCCGCTATGAGCGTTTGGCCGAGCCAGACGGTGACACTGGCCCGAAAGGAATGAATCATTACCGAAACACTCACCGTCATAGCCGCAGCGACGGCCAGCGCGGCGATGGTCACGGTATTCCGGTGGAGAGATCGCGCCAAATGCTGGCTGGCCAAACGCACAAGCCAGCCTGGACCCCGAACAAGGCTGCAAAATGCGTTCACTGTTGCGGGAACGAGAAGCGAGAATCCGACAATGAGCAATCCCACAGCGGCGAATCCCAGCAAGCGTCCGCCTCCGGTCAGGGTCCAATAGGAAAAGGCGGCGGCCAATCCGAGGGCGAAGACGCCGAAGGCACCCCAGCGATTCGATTGGATGGCGAAGGAATCCATCTGGGATCCGCTTCGTAAAACCACGGCCGGATCACATGCGGCGGCCTCGGTTGCGGGGCGCCAGGCCGCGATCAACGAAGACCCCACGCCGGCTGCAAGGGCGAGCACGACTTGATCCGGTTCGACGGTCACATGCCCGATGGAGATCAGGGCATAAAGAGACGAGATGGTCGTGCCTACGGGGGTGGAGAGGACGGAAGCCAAAGGTCCCGCGATGGCGATGCCGATAAGGGTTCCCAAAAAGCCTTCGCTGGCGCCCTCACCCAGAAAAAGTCCCATCACCTCCGCTTTCGTGGCGCCATTGGCCCGAAGGATGCCGATTTCGTGACGGCGGCGGACGACCGAGGCCGAGAGACTATTGTAGATCAAAAAAACCCCGACCACCATGGAAACAAGGCTGAGCGCGGTAAGGTTGAGCTGGAAGGCGGCCAGCATCACTTCGGTGTCCGATCCCCGCCGGGCAGGCGGGCCGACAGAGGCATCCGGGGGTGCCGATTTACGGAGTGCCGCGATGACGGCATCCATCCGCAGGGGGTCGGCCACTTGGATCTGAATCGAGGTCAGGCGGCCATGGCGATCGAGGAGTTCTTGCGCCCAACCGATATCCATGGCCGCCATCCGGGGGTCGGCCGTGACCAATGCGTCGTCGGTTTTAAGATCGAAGGAGGGCACAAGCGTTGTCGATTTTCCTGCGGCAAGCACCCGGAGGGGGCCGGAGGCCGGACGCGAGCGGGATACGGCGATGCAGTTTGGCTCTCTCAGCCATTTTTCCAGATCGATGGCGGTTCCGTCCCGTGCCTGAAGCTCGAAGGCGCGCAAGTTTCCGCCGGTGAATGGATCCACACCAAGGAGGCGAAGGTAATCGCCGGGCGAGTCGGGCAAGGTCACGACTCCTTCCAACAAAGGCGTTGCAGCGGTGACTCCGGGCGTGGCAGCGACAAGCGGAAATAGCGACTCGGGCAAGTCACCGCGAATTTCCAAATGCGCCCGGCCGGCGACAAGCCCGACCGCATTCCGAAAACTTTTCAGGGCTCCCCTGTTGGCGATCTGGATGGATAAAAAAACGGCGACCCCGACCGCGATACTGAGAATGTTGAGAGACGGCAGGAGCGGGCGTTTTGCCCAAGAGCGAATAATCTGCCGCCAGAAAAGGCTGCCGAATCTTGGTGTCATTCGGGAAGCTTTGCAGCCGCACGGCGGAGGACGTTTTGCAACTGCTTGACCGCTTCCGGCGAAGAGAATTTACCGCCTTCCTTGTTGTAGATGTAAAAGGAATCCATGGCGACATCCATCTCGGTCGTAATCCGCGAGATTTCAATGCACGCGTCAAGCTCTCCCATAGCCCGCAGGAGATCGTAAAGCAGGCCGAGTCGATCGGGCGTCTGGATGTCAACCAGCGTGTAGGCCGGGTGCGAATCGTTGTCCACGGTGATGCGGGTCGGCAGGTCGAATTCCTGTGAGAGCCGGTAGGTCAGGAGGCGTGTATCCTTGCTGATGAGCGGGGTGAAATCGTATTCCTCGACTTTGAGGGACTCGGCTAGTCGGCTTTCCACCGCTTCCATATCACGGGGACTGGTCACCGGTTGAAGGTTGGTGCTGGCCACGCGGAAGATGTCGAGAGCGAGGCTGTCGGTGCGGGTGTAAATATCGGCGCTCAGGATATTCAGTTTCACGGAGAGAAAGGCTCCGGCAATGCGTTCCAGAAGGCGGGGGCGATCCCAGCCGCAGACCCACACTTCCGTGTAGCCCTTCTCGGGTTTCGGTATCCAGCGGAAGGCGGGCGCGAGGGCGAGGGATTCGTCCGCGTCCCGGCGTTCAAAAAAAAGTTGGAACAAATTCAGGTGTTCGGCGATTTCCTCCGGCTCGTAGCTCAGGAAATAGCGGGCGGGCATGAACTGGAAATGGGCATCGCAGGCATCGCGGAATTCAGGGCCGAGTTTTGTCATGGCGACGTCCCTTTGTTGCATTCTGTCGCGGCGGCTTTGCTCCATGGCGTCGACTCCGCCTTCCAGGTATTGCTTGGTTCTCCGGTAAAGCATCCATACCAAGCCCTCCTTCCAGTCGGACCAGTTCTGGTCGCTGGTTCCCATTCCATCCGCAAGAGTCAGGAGCATGAGGGCGTCGAGGTTTTTCCGGTTTCCGATAATGCGGGCGAATTCCTCAGTCGTGGCGGGATCGTCGAGGTTGCGCGATTGTGCCATTTTCGACATCACATAATGCGAGTCCACGAGAGTGATCAGCATTCTGCGGCGTTCGGGGGTCAATTGCAGGCGGCGGGCGACCTTGTGCGCAAGAAGGGCACTCGCCTCCTCGTGGTGACGCGTGTTTGCGGCTTTGCCCACATCGTGAAGGAGAATGGCCAGGTAGAGGATTGCGGGGTCCTCGAGCTTCTGGAAAATCTGGCGATAGCCGCGCAGTTTGGGCGAGTCTGCAAAAAGAACGGCGTCGAGTTTTTCGATGCAGACGAGCGTGTGTTCGTCCGCCGTGTAGCGATGGTAGAACTCGTGCTGAACGAGGCAGTCGAGTTCGCCGAACTCGGGAACGTATCGACCGAGCACTCCTAGGTCGTGCATCAGGCGAAGGGTGCGACCGACCTCGCCCTTGCGGGAAAGAATGGCGAGAAAGGTCTCGCGGGCCATGATCGCGTATTGGAAGGTGCGGTCGATCAGGTGGAGGCGGCGGGCGACCAGATCGGCGAGTTCCGGGTGAAACTCGAGCTGGCGGACTTGTGCGTGATGAAAAGCCCGCATCAGGCGGTAGGGATCGTCGTTGAAGATTTCGCGGGACTCCGGCTCGATACGGCCGTTTTTGATGATGAAACGGTCTAGTTTTTCCGGTTTTTGGCGAACGCCGAAAAGCCGTAGCAGGCCGGAGCGGGCGGGCGGGGGAATCGCCTCCATTTTTCGCAAGGCGTTCTCGGTGACCAAAAAAATAGTCCGTGCATGCCCGTAGTATTCGCGCATGAAGGCCTCCACCCGGCGGAGGATGTTTTTCTGGGGATAATCAAAAGCCTGGGCGACTTTGCCCTGCAGTTGGAGGGTGAGAACCTCGGCCGAGCGTCCGTTGATGTATTGCATTTCCGCACGTGTTCTCAGAAGGAAGTCGTAGCTCTTTTCGAGATTCCGCCGCTCCCCGTCGCGCAGGATTTTTGCTTCGACGAGTTTGGCCGTGGTGGTGATGCCGTATTTGAATTGGGAGATCCAAAGAAGACTTTGATAGTCGCGCAGGCTGCCGGTGCCATTCTTCACGTTCGGTTCCTGCATGAAAACCGTACGGCCGTATTTGACTCGAAGTTCGGCTTGGTTTGCGATCCTCCACGCGATGTAGGATTCACCGAGGCCTTTCACACAGGCATTCTGGAAGAGTTCCTTGAAGCGGGTAAAAATATCGCGGTCGCCTGTGAGGAAACGCGACTCGAGCATCGAAGTCTTTGTGACCATGTCCTCGTTGGCTTTGTCGATGGCTTCGGCAATGGTGCGTGTGGCTTGTCCCACTTTGAATCCAATATCCCAAAGGGCCACGATCGTTTGGCGTATGACCTCCTCGACTTCCTTGTCGTTCGCATTTTTGGCTTGGAGGAAGAGGATGTCCACATCGCTCATGGGGGTGAGTTCGCGGCGGCCGTAGCCACCGAAGGCCATCATGCAAAGACGTCCGGAGAGGGGTTTCCCGACGACCTTGCGGACGATGCCCTCAAAAAGTTCGCGAATCAGGATGTCAACCATATCGGAGCGTTGGCGGGCGATTTCCCGTCCTCCTCCGCCGGCACGATGCCACGCTTTGAGGCGGTCCTCCTCGACTTGGCGAAAGCCTTTGAAAAGGGCTATGGGGTTGTCCTGGTTGTTGCGCGCCTGCTTGGATAGCTCGAGAGCGGATTTTTCGAGTGTTTGCGCGTTTTGTGGATTCATTTCGAACTGTCGCGAATCACGATTTCCACCCGGCGGTTGATCCTCTGTTCCTCGATGGTGCCGGTGGCGGGCGCGATGAGGCGGGTTTCCCCCAAACCGATGGTTTCGATGACATCCGTTGGAAGGCCGATATTGGCGATAAGCCAAGCTTTGACTGATTCCGCACGGAGTTGGCTGAGCTTGAGATTGTAGTCATCCGTGCCGAAAGAGTCGGTGTGTCCTTCAATGAGGAAACGGGCACGCGGGTTTCGTTTGAGAAGGGTGCCGAGTTTTTCCAGACTGGTCATGGCGCCCGGTTCGAGGACGAAGGCATCGTAGGTGAAAAGCAAATCACTCGGCATGAGGATGGGGGCGGTGTCCGAGGTGAGGGGGCCGGTTTGTGCAAGAAGATCGTCGAGGTTGCTGAATCCGCGCTCGCCGGCGGGCATCCCGACCACGGATTCGGAAGTCGTGGCGGGCAGGCCTTTGGAGGAAGCATCGACATTGATGGCTGGGATTTCCTTGAGCAATTCCTCGGCGAGGGAGTCGTTGATTTTGGCTGTTTCGCTGTTGGCCGCATTCATGGCGCTGTTGGGCGAGGAGGGGATGACTATGACTCCGGGCTTCTCGTCCAGCATGGCCTGATCCAATCGGGGAGGGGCTCCGGGAACAGGCACATCCCCCATCATCTTTTCAAAAGAAATCTTTTCATCGGATGTTCGTTGGGGATCGGGTTTGGAAGGCTGTATTTGAGCCTGCGGGATCTTTTCGGATGCGGTCTGCTTGACACGGGGGGTGATATCGACGCGCTCGACTTTGAAAGTCGGCTTGATGGCTTTTTCCTCCACCGGGGTGATTTTCCGCTCGACGGTCACCCCTTTTGCCCATGAGCGGAAATACCAGTGTGCGAGGAGCGATAAAATCAGGGCAGCAATAAGCAGGGGGCGCCACGCATCGCGATGCGAAACGGCCCTTTCCTCAAGCAAACGTCGCTTCCGATTCATTGCGCAGGACCCTACACCGCCGGATTTTAAAATTCCACCCAAGAAAAAACTCCATTTGCATTCACGCGGTTCTTTCTTGGAGTGGAGGAAAGAAGGACTTTTTAAAAAAAGATTCCATGAGGACACGGTCTTTGACGCAACATTTGATGCCGGAGGGAATTTCAGTTTAATCTACGAGCTCGCCGCATTGGCATCCATGACCTCGAACAAACATTCTCTCATTCGCATCAAGGGTGCCCGACAGCACAACCTGCGAAATCTGGATGTGGATATCCCGCGTCACCAGTTTGTGGTCATCACGGGTCTGAGCGGTTCTGGAAAGTCCTCGCTGGCCTTTGACACGCTCTTCGCGGAAGGGCAGCGCAAATACATGGAGAGCCTGTCCGCGTATGCGCGTCAGTTTTTGGACCAAATGCAAAAACCGGATGTCGATTATATCGAGGGTCTCTCGCCGGCGATTGCCATCGAGCAGCGCACATCCGGTGCGAACCCGCGTTCGACCATTGCGACAACGACGGAGATTTTTGATTATTTGCGTCTTTTGTTCTCGTCGACCGGCGTGCCCCATGACCCCAAAACCGGGGAGCGAGTGGCGCGGCAGACCCCTCAGGAAATCACGGATGACATCCTTCGTTGGCCCGAGGGAACGAAGTTTCTTGTTCTTGCACCCCTTGTTTCCGGTCAAGTCGGAGAGTTCCGCGATGTGATCGAGAAGGCCCGCAGGGAGGGATTTGTGAGAATCCGTGTGGATGGGGAAGTCATCGAGCTCGCCAGACCGGAGCCGATCCGCCTCGAAAAAAACAAATCGCACTGGATCGAAGCTGTTGTCGATCGTCTTGTGATCCGTCCCGATCTTAGCCAGCGCCTCGCGGACTCGATTGAAACGGCTTTGCGCCTGGGCGGTGGAAAAATCACCACCACTCGTCAGGAGCCTTTGTCATCGACTTGGAAGGACGAGAAGTTTTCCACCGATTTTTGCAATCCCGCCACGGGATTCACCATGGCGCGCCTGACGCCGAAGCATTTTTCCTTCAATAGCCATCTTGGCGCCTGTCCGGCCTGCCATGGGATCGGGACGGAGAATTTCTTCGACCCCGATCTGGTCGTGGATGCCGAAAAAAACATAGCCCAAGGGGCCGTCCGGCCGTGGAAGCAGGCCAATCCGCGCATGAAAGCCTATTATGCTTCGCTTCTGGAGGGTCTCGTTTCGAATACCCCTGCGCCATTGGAAAAACCTTGGCAGGATTTGCCGGAGGGTTTTCGCGCGCTGGTGCTGCATGGTTCGGGCGATCGCAGTATTCGCATGGCGATTGGAGCGAACAGGACATCATCGAAGCCGTTCGAGGGCGTGATTGCGCAGTTGGAGAACCTTTATGCCACGACAAAAAGCGAGTTCACCCGCAAGCGGTTGCGGGCCTACCAAGGACGACGGGTCTGTCGTGTTTGCCATGGGGCACGCTTGAGGCCGGAAATTCTCGCGGTGACACTCCGCACGCTCGACGACCGTGAGTATGGCATTCAGGAGATGTGTGGACTGACTATCTCCGATGCTGCACGCGTGATGGAGGAGCTCAAAGTGGCGCCTGGTGATGCGGAGATCGTGAAAGACGTCCTGCGAGAGGTTCGCCAGCGTCTGAGGTTTCTGAATGAAGTCGGCCTCGGTTATCTGCAACTCAGCCGGGAGAGCGGTACCCTTTCTGGCGGCGAGGCTCAGCGTATCCGGTTGGCGACCCAGATCGGTTCGGGGCTCTCCGGTGTTCTCTATGTTCTCGATGAACCCAGCATCGGACTGCACCAGAGAGACAATGACAGGCTTATCCAAACGCTCAGGGATCTTCGCGATCTCGGAAACTCCGTCATCGTTGTCGAGCACGATGAGGATACGATTCGCGCTGCCGACCACATTTTGGATCTCGGGCCGGGAGCGGGTCCGCGTGGTGGAGCCTTGGTGGCGCAAGGAACGCTGTCCGAGATTTTGGACAGTCCGGATTCCCTTACCGCCCAATATCTCAACGGGACCATTCACATCCCGGTTCCCCGGCAGCGTGTCGCGCCAAGGGTTACCGGTGCCAAAGCCGGAGAAATCGGCGATGGATGGTTGCGCGTTGTTGGAGCGACAGAAAACAACCTTAAAAATATCACCGCATCCTTTCCTGCGGGTTGCCTGACCTGCGTGACGGGAATCTCGGGAAGCGGAAAATCGACCCTCGTGAATGACATTCTCCGTGTTGCCCTTGAGCGCGACTTGAACCGTGCGAAATCCCGCCCGGGAGCCCACCAATCGATCCAAGGCATCGAGCAGTTCGACAAGGTCGTTGTCATTGATCAAAGTCCGGTCGGCCGCACCCCGCGCTCGAATCCGGCCACATACACGGGTGCTCTCGGCCCCATTCGCGATCTTTTTAGCGATCTTCCGGCTTCCCGGGTTCGCGGTTACGATGCGAGTCGGTTTTCCTTCAATAATAAAGGTGGTCGCTGTGAGCACTGCCAGGGGGACGGCTTCATCCGCATCGAAATGCATTTCCTGGCCGACGTTTATGTCGAGTGCGAGATCTGTCAGGGGCGGCGCTACAATCGGGAGACTCTGGAAGTGACCTATAAGGGAAAAAATATCGCGGATGTGCTGGAAATGACAGTGGATGAGTCATCCCGGTTTTTTCGAAGTGTGCCCGCGTTGGCAGGCAAGCTGGATACACTTCAGGATGTGGGTTTGGGTTATTTGCGGCTGGGTCAATCCGCGACGACCCTCTCGGGAGGCGAGGCCCAGCGGATCAAATTGGCAGCGGAACTCGCGAAGCGTGCGACCGGGCGAACAATCTATCTCCTCGACGAACCCACCACCGGCCTGCACTTTGCGGATATCCACAAACTCCTCGAAGTTCTCATGAAGCTCCGCAACGCCCGGAACACACTCATTGTCATCGAACACAATCTGGAAGTCATCAAGTGTGCCGACTGGATCATCGATCTCGGACCCGAGGGGGGATCCGGGGGAGGAGAGATCGTTGCTCAGGGAACACCGGAGCAGGTCGCGCAATCCGCCCAAAGTCACACCGGCCATTATCTCAAAAAATATCTCAAAACATGAAGCGCGTGATTTTTTTCCTTCTCAGCGGTGCGATGAGTCTGTCCGCTCAAGATCGTCTCGAAAGCGCCCGTGCCGCGTTGGATTCCGGATTTCCGAAGGTCGCTCTTCTGAAAATCGAGGAGGCCATTCCCCTGGTCGGGAAGCCGGCCGCTGGCGATGTGGCGAATATTCTGTATGCTCGCGCGCTCATTGCGGATGGTCAGCCCGGAGCTGCGGTGAAGCTGCTTGGTGAGGTTTCTCCGGGTGCGGGACTCGAGAAGGAGTTTTGGCTGGCTCAGGCTCTTGCGGCGAATGGAGATTTTCCGGAGGCCCTTGCGAAATATACCCGTTGCACGATGGCGGAGGATTTTTCTTTCTTTCGAGAAGCTGTATTGGGCCGGGCGTCCATGCTGAGAAATCTGAATCGCCTCGATGAGGCGGTTTCGGTGCTTGAGGGTGCCGCCTCTTGGCCGACGTCATCCAGCAAAACGCAGGCGCTGCTCGATGTTGCGGAGTTGCAAATCCTCAAGGGAAGCGGATCCGAGGCGAAAAAAATACTCGGCGGGTTGTCGGTCACGGAGTCGAACGATCGGACAAAAAAGGATTTTCTCTCTGCGGCTGCCATGTGCCTTTTGAATGAAAATGAGTCCGCCTTGGAGATCCTGTCGAATCTCAAGCCGTTGGATGCAAACATGGCCGCTTCGAGCGTCATTCTCCAAGCGCAGGCCCTTTCTCACACTGGCAAGTCCCCTGAGGCCGAATCATTGCTTGAGGATTTCATTGCTGGGCACTCCTCGATTCCGGAACTGGAGCGTGTTTTTGCAGCATTGGACGGGGTTTATGCTGCCGCACCGAATGTCTCCTCAAGCGAGATGAAGCGTTGGTCGGAGGAAAAGGATCCGACGATCCGCCGGAAATTGGCGACTTTTTATATGGCCCGGTTTGAAGCTCGTCAGGGAAGCACGAAAAAAGCCGCAAGCCTACTCGAGGCCTTGGTTGCCGAGCCCGCTTCGAACCCGCTCGCTTCCGAAACCACGCTGGAATTGGCGGCTCTGCGTGTTCGTCTCGGTCAACCCTCGGAGGCGCTCGCTCTGCTTCCCGCGCAAGGCGTTTCGCCCTACACGGATTTTCTGCGCGGTATCGCCCTTGAGCAGCAGGGAGACCATGGCCTTGCTGCGATTGCGTTTCGGTTTGCTGCGACGAATCCGGAAATGGCGGAAGGAGCTCTATTCAATGCCGCTATTTGTGAGCTTAAGGCCGGAAATACTCCCAATGCGGCTTTGGCCGAACTGGAAAAAAAATACCCGTCCAGCCCGAGAATCCCGACCTTCCATCTTCAAGAAGCCTTCTCTCTTGCTAGAAATGGTGATCCCAAGGCGACGGAGATTCTCGCCAAGTTGGCGGAATCCGCTCCCCCCGACATCGCTGCCAACGCCCGGTTGGCGCTCGCCGAGTGGAAGTACCAGCAACTCGACCATCCGGCTGCGTCTTTGGAACTCCAGCGCATATCGACGAAGGGCGACCCGGCCCGCGAATCCGCCTTGGGAGTGTTTTTGGCGGACTCGGGTGAACCTGATGCCATACCCAAGGCGATCGAGGCCGCACGCGCTTTTCTCGTGCGCTTTCCGGATAGCGAGCCGGAGCCCTCGGTGAGAATGAAGTTGGGCGAATTGCTCTTCCTTAATCGGGATTATGCCTCCGCGCGGGTGGAGTTGGAGTCCGTCGCGAGAAAATATCCGGGTTCTGACTTTGAAGCGCCTGCGCTCTTTTTGGCTGCCCAAGCCGCTTCGCGGATTCCCGAAGAGGCGGCCACGGCGGATGCCATGGTTCTTTTTGAGGAGATTGCGGCAAGGAATGGTTCGTTTTCAAGTCGAGCCAGGCTCGAGCAGGCCGCCATCCTGACTTCCCAAGGAAAACCCCTCGAAGCGAATCTGGTGATCGACAAGGTGCTCTCCTCCTCTCCCGACCAAACGCTGAAAGCGACGGCCCTGATCGAAAAAGGAAAAAACTTTTACACTCTGGGCGCCCAGGATCCCTCCAACTATAAGTCGGCCATCGAGGTCTGGAAGCAGGTGGCCAGCGAAGAAGCCTCCGACGCCTTTTGGCGCAACCAGGCGCTCACGCGAATCGGCACCGCACTTGAAAAGAGTGGTGACGACAACGCAGCGACTGCCATCTATTATGAAGTTTTCAAGCCATCCTCGGGAGCGACGCCCGAGTTCTTTTGGTTCTACAAAGCCGGATTCGCCGCCGCCCGGATTTTTGAAGCCCAGCAAAAGTGGAATGAGGCCATTCGTGTTTATGAGATCATGTCCGCAAGCGAAGGCCCTCGTGCCGTCGAGGCGAAAAAACGCATCCAGCAGATTCGCCTCGAGCACTTCATATGGGATGGCGAGTGAGCAGGCCTTTTAGTTTCTAGAAGATGGGCTGATGAGGTGTTTAAACCTCCACTTTATCAACCGGTCCGCATCGCGGAAGATCTCCTCGGGAGTGCTGGCGAGCATGACGATGATGGTTTCGGTGCCCTTGTATTTCGAAGTCGCAACAAGGCATTTCCCGCCTCGATCGGTGTATCCACTCTTGAGCCCGTTGAAGTAAGCGGGCCAGTGGTAGACGAGCATGTTGGTGTTTTGCAATAAATCGGTGCGACCATCGTTATGGTTGAATGGAACGTCCCGGAGGGCGGCATAGTATCTAATGAGAGGATCACGGTAAGCGTGGTAGGCGATGATCGCGGTGTCTCTGGCCGTCGAGTACTGACCATCAAAATCCAACCCGTGGGGATTGAGAAAAAGAGAGTTTTTAGCCCCGAGATCACGGGCTTTTCGATTCATGTTTGAAATAAAGTCTCCATACGAGCCATGGGCCGATCCGGCCAGAACGCTCGCTGCATCGTTCGCGCTGGAGACCAGCATCGCAGCCAGTAGATCCCTTTTGCGGTAGCGGTCGCCCGTACGAAGGTAGAGTTTGGTGGGAGGTTGCATTTCGTCCCATACCGATACGGTCGCGGACCGATCCAATCCGCCCTCCTCGATCACCTCGATGGCGGTGAGAAGTTTTTGTGTGCTGGCGACCGGCATCTTCCGGTCCGGGTTTTTTTCGTAGAGCGTCTTGCCGCTTACGGCATCGATCATGATGGCACTGGCGGCGCGAATCTCAGGGGCATCCTGAACGACATCCCCGGGGTTCATCGGTCGGGCGACGTGGGCAGCCGGTCGAAATCCCGGTTCGACCCGCGAGTCCGGCGGTTCAAGCGCGCAACCCACAAAACCCGCAAAAATAGCCGCAACCATCGCCCATTTAAGTGAAATAATCGTTTTCATGTAAGGCAACGAACTTGGGATTCGCGGGCTTCGCAATGGCCTGCCGCGCAAAGTAGGTGATTTCGGTAAAGGGGGGTTATTTGGGGTCATTCCCCCAATGGATCAGGCCCTTTTCGCTCTTAGGCTTCCCTCATGGAAAACAATAACAACTCGGACAAGGGCATGGAAAACGAAGAGGATCGGGTCCCGGTCGAACGGCCATGGCTCGTCGTTTTTCTTCTTCCAGCTGTCATCGTTGGTGTCTTGGCGTTGCTCATCTGGGCTATCGTGGTGACAACAGGTATTGCGCAAGCCGGGGGAACAGTGACCCTGCTTTTCTTTGACCGAAACGGGACGGCACTCACCCCATCCCAGGTGCGGTTGATATCGAATAACAATGGAGCCGGATACAATAGCGACTTTCTGCTGAATCCCACAAATATGCGGGCGATCAGTAGTGGTCCGCTCTATACTTCGGGGTCGAACCTCGCATTCAATATTCCGTCGCAGGCCGTGTCGCTCGCCTTCAATTGGCCGACGCTGCCGAATGGATTCAGTCTCGTCGTACTCGATAATGGTGGGGTCGGATTCTCGGCGGGAGGAACTTATAACTTCACCTACCAAGCCGCGCGGGACACCAAAAAGAAACTCGATGCGGCTTTGGCCGCACGTCCCGACTATGTCGCCTCGACGAAATTCAACACAGCCTATCAGGCCGCATCCACACAATTGGCGAGCGTGGACGCCTACAGTCCCGAATCGGCCAAGGGAAAAGCCGGCCAACTCGCATTGGATAATCTCGCCGTGGCCTACGATGTGCTTCTTGCGGAATACGGACCGGTTTTCGCCGCCACCAACAAGGCGACACTTCCCCCATGGCTCGGTTTTACGATTGATACGGTTTCCAATTACCAAGCGAACCTCGATCTCGCCGCCAGTCTGGCGGCTCCCTACGGATGGATTCGCGTGGTCTTTGACGCAGGCCAAGGCCCTTCGACCTATACCAACCTGGTCAATTACGCGAAAACCAAAGGCCTGAAAGTGCTGGGTCAGCCAGTCGACTCGACTTACGACAAAGGCTACACCCGCGCCCAATACAAACAGCGTTTCATCGATTTCATTACCGCCTTCCCCCAAATCGATGCTTGGGAAGTCGGGAATGAGGTCAATGGATCGTGGTTGAGCAGTGAAATCGGCGTCAAAATCGCCGATGCCGCTGCCGAGGTCAAAGCGCGGGCACCCGGCAAATTCACGGTCCTGACGCTCTTTTGGCAAATCAACACCGATTCGATTGCCAACTCGATGTTCACTTGGGTCAATACCAACCTGCCTGCCGCCACCCGCTCCAATATCGATGTGGTGACCTTTTCCCAGTATCAGGAACAGGCCCCCATGGGAGTTGTGTTTGATCAGGTGATGAAAACCATGCGTGCGGAGTTCCCGACGCAGAAAATCGGGCTCGGGGAATTGGGCTATTGGATTCCCGGGCAACAATTCTGGTGGGCCTACAATCAGACCGATACCACAGCAGCGAAGCGGGCTGTTGCGTCCCAATACTACAATGCCGCCTTGGCTTATCCTGGCAGTATCGGCGGCGTCTTCTGGTGGACTTACATTGCCGACTTCAAAAGCGATACTGCTCTTCAGCAGGTTGTGAGCAAATTGAGGGATACACTTCAAGCTTCGGGGCCAACTCCAACGCCCACCGCGACGCCCACGCCCTCAGTCACCGCGACACCCACTCCGACAGCAACGCCTACTCCCACTCCTACGGCGACCCCGACCCCCACGCCTACACCTACACCGACAGCCACCTCAACACCAACCCCTTCACCGACTCCGACCGCCACCCCCACACCGGGCGGCAATGTGTTCAGTGGAAATTGGGCTGCGGTAGCGGTTATTCCTGCTCTCGCAACATTCAAGGATTTTTACCAGACCGTGCCTGTGACATCGGGTTTGCAATACACAGCGAACGTGTGGGTCAAGGGCAGTGGATCTTTGGAGTTGCAGGTCTGGGGCAACACAAGGTGGACGCAAAAACTGGCTTCCGTGAAGGTCACGGCGGGCTCGACATGGACCAAAGTCACGACTCCGGTATTTAATGTCGGAACCAGGTCGCGCGTTTATCTCAGTTTTGACACCGCCTATAGCAATGCGGCTGGCAAGATGTATCTCGACGAGGTGTTTGTAGGAACATCCGGTGGCGCCAATCGTGTCACCAATCCCGGATTTGAAAGCGGCAACACGTCGTGGAGCAACGATGCGCCTTCGGTCTTCAGTATCCAAAACGCGCCCTGATAATAGCCCGGATCCCCATCCCTCGCGGCGATTGGCTGCGAGGGATAGGTTGGCGTGTGCGGCTTGAATCTTTTCGGGGGATGGGTAGCCTTTGAGGGAATGTCGATACACGCGGATTTTCCTTATTGTGCTGGTGGATGCCTTCTGGCTGGAGGGTGGCCGTTTTGACGGCGCTCGAGAGGCGTCGGTTGGTCGAGGCTCGGCAAAAGAATTCCGCGCTTTGGCGCCTCATTCACTGGCTGGGATCCCTCCAGTTGGCGCTGATCCTTCTTGGCACCATCGCGATCGCTTGTGCCGCAGCGACGGTTGCGGAATCCGAGTTCAGCACAAAAGTCGCCCAAGTTTACATCTACAAGGCTCCTTGGTTTTTGGTCTGGCTTGGTGTTCTCTGCATCAATCTCTTTGCGGTCACGATCACCCGGTGGCCGTGGGAAAAAAAGCACACGGGCTTTATTGTCACCCACTACGGCATCATCACCCTTTTGCTGGGAGCGATCGTGGGACTGCAAACCGGATTCGAGGGGAATGTGACCCTTCACAAGGACAAGCCCCCTGTTCGCAAAATCACGATCAATCGCAGTATCATCCAAGTCGAAAGTCCGAACGACACTGCGCTCTATGTGATGCCGTTCGATGCCTCTTCGGCGCGCCCCTCGGAGAAACGCCCTCGCATTTTCGACGTGCCCGCCTCGGATCTGAAAATCGTCGCCGACGCGGCAAGCGAGAATCTTTTGAAGGAGGAAAAACTGGTGCCTTCGGAATCCGGTTCGCCGGGTGTGATGCTTCGTTTAACGAGTCCCCGCATGGGCCAGACGATCAACATGCCGTTGATCCTGGAAGGGGCCGGGCCGACCGAAAAAGATTTTTTCGGGCTGGCCAAAATTTTGCTTCAGACCGAGTTGCCGCCACCTTCTTCAGGAAAGGATTCCGAAACCCAGATCGTCTTCGAGCGATTCGCTCCGGTGGTGCAGGGGGCCTCGAGCGGCGTTCGCGTTCTCCTTAGCGAGGGCGGAAAAAAAGTCACAGTAGTCTCGCCCGATGCCACCAGTGCGACTTATCTCCGGAGCGACCTCATGAAATCGCCTCTCCAAGTCGGAGAGACCACTATCACAGTCGAGGAATACTGGCCCGATTTTGAAATGAGCGGAGGACGCCCAGTCAGCAAATCCGACCTTCCCAACAATCCCGCCGTCCTTGTGCGCATTCAGGCGGCCCGAGGCGACTCCAGGCCCTCTTTGGTCATGGTGGCTGATCCCGATGGCATTCGCTATCAACTCCAGCGTGGCGGTATCACACAGGCCGCCGGCAAAGCCAAGGCGGGTGACACCTTTTCCCTTGGTTGGGCGGATTGGCAGGCCGAGGTCGTGGCCACCCATACGAAGGCAGCGGTTGTGACCGAAGTGAAACCGGGTCCGGTACTTCCAGCCGGCGAGAACGGACTTCCGGGATTCCGCGCCCGGCTTGTTTCGCCTGCCATCACCGATGCCCCGAAGCGTTGGGTTCCGAGCGGAGAAATCACATCGCTCACCGATGGACGTAATGTGGTTCGCATCGGCTACGGTTTGGAACTCCGCCCGATCCCCTTCAGTCTGAAACTGGTCGATTTTCAGGTGCCTCGCTACGAGGGAACGGAAACCCCCTCCAACTTCATCGCCACATTGGAATTCAAGGATAACGCGACTGGTGAAGTGAAGACGGGCACTGCCCGAATGAACCATCCCGCGAGCTTTCCCGGCACCTTGTTTGCGAATGTCACCGGCATCAACTACAAGTTCTCCCAAGCTGAATGGAATCCGCGCGATCTCGGGGAAACGACCCTCCAGGTTCTTTATGATCCCGGTTGGATCCTGAAATGGAGCGGATCCCTCGCCATCTGCATCGGCATCGCTATCATGTTCTACATCAAACCCAAATCCGGCAAATCATGACACCACTTCACCCGTTGTTCCTTCTCGCAGTCGCGTTGTTTTCCATTTCTCAGGCCAGAGCCCTGGACGTCACGTCGATGGAGATGATTCCTGTTCAAGAGGGAGGGCGCAAAAAGCCCTTCATTGTCTTTGCCGACGAGGCGCTCATGAGCCTTTCGGGGAAAAACCACTTCAATAAAGACGGATCGAGGATCACGTCGACCATGGCCATCAGTTCGCTCTGGCTCACGCCCAAGGGATGGGAAAATCAGCCACTGATTTTGATCGGGAATAAAAAATTCAAGACCCAAGTCGGGCTGGATCCCGCAACGAAGCTCTTTTCCTATCGTGATCTTTCGGGGAACGAGCCGCTTCGTGCCGCGCTGCAGGAGGTCTCGGCTCTCCGCGCAAAAAATCCCAAGGTCAAACTCGACCCGCTTCAGCGCGAAGCCTCGACGATCGGGATGAGGTTGGCCGTTTTTGAAGGAATTGTGAGCGGTCGCAGCATCACGCTGATTCCGACCGGGGCTGCGGCTTGGAGCCCGCTAGCTCCGGAGGATCCGGCACTGATTAAAATTCGCGAGGGATTCATGTCCGGTGATCAGGCCACCTATGATGCCGGACTAGAACTCCTTCGTGGCGAGCAGGCCCGTGAGAATCCTCGATTCCAGGCTGATCCTCGCAAGATCGCAATCGAGGTTTTTTACCAGAAGCTTCATCCCTTCCGATGGGCTTGGATTCTTTATCTTTTCTCCGGGTTGAGCCTTCTGCTACTCGCCGGGGGGCGAATTGGTTACGCGCTGGGTTGGGGATTCGCGCTCGCTGGATTCCTCACGCAGCTATCGGGATTTGTATTCCGCATCCTGATATCGGGCCGGGCTCCAGTGACGAACATGTATGAATCCGTTGTCTGGGTCGCGTTTGGCACAATCCTGTTCGCGCTCATTTTCGAGGCTATTTATCGAAGCCGTTATTTCCTTCTCGGGGCCGTCCCAGTGGCCGTCACATCCCTCATTTTGGCGGATACCCAGACAGTCATCCTTGACCGCTCGATCCATCCGCTGGTTCCGGTTTTGTCCGATAATTTCTGGCTTACGACGCATGTTCTGACGATCACGCTCAGCTACGCCGCCTTTGCGCTCGCACTCGGTGTTGGCCACATCATCCTCGGTAAATCCATCTTCGGCACAAAAGCCTCCCCGGCTTTGCACAACTATCTCTACCGCACACTTCAGGTCGGCGTTCTCCTGCTGGCGACTGGCACCATCCTCGGCGGGGTGTGGGCGAATTACTCGTGGGGACGCTTCTGGGATTGGGATCCAAAGGAAACATGGGCGCTCATCGCTCTCCTCGGATACCTCTTTGTTCTGCACGGCCGCAT
>JALQZP010000240.1 GCA_023258235.1 Terrimicrobiaceae bacterium
AGTCGTCGGCGAACTTCTTGATGAGATACTCGTAGCCCTGGCCCAGCTCGTCCTCGGGCAGGTTGGCGACGGTGAGTTCCAGCGAGGAGAAGTGCTCGATGAGGTCGCGCAACATGGCATCGGACAGGCGGTCCTTGTTCGTCCACTGCGCATCGCCAAAGATGCCGAAGAGCTTATCGGGATTCGCGGTCTCAATGGCCCGCATGGCCTGCTGCAAGCCCCGGCCCACATCCCGGCTGACCTTCCGAATCTCCCGCCAATGCGCATCCGCCGGAACCTGGAAGCGGTGGTTCTCTGGGAACAGCGCAAAGTCCTGATCCCCGCCCGACTCCCGCAGCGCGGTGACCGTCTCCTCATCGAAGACATCGCACAGCCGCTTGTAGAACAACAGAGGGAAGATGAACTGCTTGTAGTCGCCAGCATCAATCGTCCCCCGCAGGAGCACGGCGGCTCCCCAGAGGTAGGATTCAAGGTTTTGTTGGGTGATGCGGGTCATATCAAAAGCCCCTCCCGTTTGAGAATAGCCACTAATTTTTCCTCAGCAGCAAAAGCCGCTTGAGCGCCCTCGCGCAACTGCTGAATCGCTTCCTCTACGGTGAGCACTTCCTGCTCGACCTTAGGCTCGATATAGCGGGGGATGTTCAAGTTGTGGTCGTTGGAAGAGATCTCTTCGAGCGTGACGACGCGGGCGATGCCTTCGACATCTGTGTAGTCGCGCACCCAGCCGTGGATCCGCTCGACATGTTCGGGGAGAAGTTCGTTCTGGGCGCGGCCGGTCTTGAATTCCTTGGAAGCATCGATGACGAGCACCTTATTTTTTCGGTCTTTCGGTTTCTGCTGGCGAAAGACAAGAATGCAGGCAGCAAGGCCGGTGCCGTAAAAGAGGTTTGGTCCGAGGCCAATCACCGCTTCCAGGAGATCCATACCGAGTATTTTTTGGCGAATTGCTCCTTCCTTGCCCATGCGGAAAAGCGCCCCGTGGGGCAAGACAACCGCCATGCGTCCCGTGCCGGCAGCCATGGATTTCAGCATGTGCTGCACAAAAGCATAGTCGCCACTCTTGCCAGGCGGCATCCCAGCAAAATTCCTGCCATAGGGATCGCTGGACCAGACCTCTTCACCCCATTTCTCAAGCGAGAAAGGGGGATTTGCGATCACGCAATCGAAGGTGGCGAGATTGTCGCCCAAGTAGAATGCCGGCCCGCGAAGGGTGTCGCCACGCACGATCTGGAAATCCTCAGCTCCATGGAGGTAGAGATTCATCCGGGCGATGGCAGCCGTAGTGAGATTTTTCTCCTGGCCGAAAAGTTTGCCCCAGAGTTTACGAATATCTCCCTGGGTTTCGCGGACATGGTGGATGGCCTCCAACAGCATGCCGCCAGTGCCGCAAGTGGGATCATAGATGGATTCGCCTTCGCGCGGGTCCAGGATGTTCACCATGAGCTTCACAACCGACCTCGGGGTGTAGAACTCGCCGGCCTTTTTATTGGTGGCATCAGCGAACTTCTTGATCAGGTATTCGTAGGACTGTCCAAGGATGTCTGACTGCGCGGCTTTGTTGCCTAAATCGATTCGTGAGAAATGCTCGATGAGATCGCGCAGCAGAGAGTCGCTGAGGCGATCCTTGTTCGACCAGTGGGCATCGCCAAAAATTCCATAGAGCGTGTGTGGATTCGCCTGCTCAATTCCCCGCATAGCTGTCTGGAGGGCTTGACCCACATTCGTTGCGACCTGCCGAACATCGCGCCAGTGGCACCCTTCGGGAATCTGAAACCGGTAGTTCTCTGAGAAAGAAGCCGCCTCGTCGTCTCCCGAAAACTCGGCGAGAGCAGCCTCGCGCTCTTCGTCATGAACATCTGAAACCCGCTTAAAAAAGAGCAGTGGGAAAATGTAGGTCTTGAAATCCGCAGCATCGACCGGCCCACGAAGAATGTTGGCGGACTCCCAAAGATGGGATTCGAGTTCAGAAAGAGTCATGTCTTTTGTTCCGCCTTGTGGTTTTCAAGCGCCTCCCCGAGCACCCCTGAATTTCAACAGGCTGCGGGTTGTATTGCTGCTGCTTGAAGAGTTCGACGATGCGTTGACCGCGATCGAGGAGAGCTTTCGTAGCGGCGTCGAGGTCCGAGCCGAACTGCGCAAACGCGGCGAGTTCGCGATACTGGGCAAGCATGCCCTTGATCTTGCCGGCGACCTGCTTCATCGCCTTCACCT
>JALQZP010000241.1 GCA_023258235.1 Terrimicrobiaceae bacterium
GGCAATCGCTTTGGCCTTGTAGTAGAGCTCGTCCGGCAACTGGACTTGCGTTTTAATCATGATGGCATTTTGCCATCTGTGGAGAATTTGTCAAGGAGAGCAAACTCGGGGCCTCACGCGGGGGCGCGGAGATCGCGGAGCAACACCCGCGCGATAGCGCATATTCCAAGGGTAAGACAATCGAGCGTCGGGGCAGGCGCGAGATAGACCAACCGCAGGTTGGCCCGTAGGGCGAGCTGAGCGGGAGCGAACGAGTCAAACGTGTAGCCCAGGGTGGGCAACCGGAGCGCAGCGGAGCAACAAGGCAATAAGTCGGCAGAGTTTTCAGTGGGGGTAGTTTTCAGTCACGCTGGAGAAGGAGAAGAAGTTTAAGTTTTATAGCAGTTTAACTAATTCTATAGCCGCTGCTTTGCGGCGGCGAAGGCCGCTGAGCTGCACCGACTGTTCTGGCAGTGTGTTTTCACACAGCCGCTTCACACCCGGCGCACACCAGCAACCCTTCGGCGCTCGCAAATCAACGGCTACATTATTTAAAATGCTCTAGCGACCTCGCTTTTTGTCCTTCAGATTTTATGCGGCAGGGTTGGGAGCCGCGACTTTCGGTGCGCCAATGATTTCGAGTTTGATGACGGTGGCGTTGGGATCGGGAGCTTTCTCGGGAAGCTCGATTTCCACGCCGGCGGCGGTTTTTTTGAATTCCAATTTCTTACCGTTGGCGAGCAGGCGCGCGGATTGGACTTTGTTTTGAAGTCCGGGGACGAGGAGTTCGCCTTCCTTCGGCCAGTCGAAGACATGGAGGTAAAGGGTCGTGCCGTCCTTGTGTTTCTTTGTGGTGCAGCGGCCCCAGGGGAGCTGCGTTAGAAGCGTGGCTGTCGTGCCGTAGATAGCCCTTCCATTCACCTCCATCCATTTTCCGACTTCGATCAAGCGGGTGACGGTTTCCTCGGGGATCGTGCCGTCGCCTTTGGGGCCGATGTTGAGGAGGTAGTTGCCGCCCTTGCTCGCGATGTCGATGAGGTTGCGGATGATCTCGCTGCTCGATTTCCAAGAGGTGTCGTGCTCGTTGTAGCCCCAGGTCGTGTTGAGCGTCATGCAGGTCTCCCAATCGACGCCGGGCAGGCCGGTTGGCGGAATGTGCTGCTCGGGCGTGACGAAATCGCCGTATTGAGGGTCCAAGCGGTTCACGACATCGCCAGTGCCGGGGCCAGTGAAGCCTGCCTCGGGGATGCGGAAGAGGCGGTTGTTCATGATGATTCCGGGCTGGTTGGAGCGGACTTTTTTAATGAGATCGGTGGAGCGCCAGGCGTCGTCGCCTTGAAATTCCTGCGAACTGAAATCCCACCAGAGGATGTCGATCTGGCCGTAGTTCTTGGTGAGTTCCTCGATCTGGTTGTGCAAAAAATCGATGTAGCGCGTGTGATCGCGGGGCTCGGTGGCGAGCTTGGCCGCCTCGGCGGGATACGGCAGACCCTTGGCTTTGTTGAAATCATAGTCGGGGTGATGCCAATCGATCACCGAGTGGTAAAAGCCGACCCGAATCCCTTCCGCGCGCAAGGCTTCGGTGATTTCCTTCACGAGATCACGATTGAGCTTATCGCCGGCATCGAAGTCCGAGAACTTGGAATCGTGAAGTGCGAAGCCCTCGTGGTGCTTGGTGGTGAAAACGACATACTGGCAACCGGCTTGTTTGGCCAATTTCGCCCAGGCTTTGGCAAAGCCCGGCACCGGTTGGAATTTCGGCAAGGCCGCATCGGAGTAGGTCTTGGTGTCCACACCCACCCGGTTTTGCATCCACTCCATGTTGCCGTTCGCGCCCTGCGGTTTTCCGTCCCAATTTCCGGCGAGGGCGGAATAGAGACCCCAGTGGACGAACATCCCGAACCGGGCCTCGCGCCACCACGCCATGCGGGCGTCGCGTTGTTCCGGGGATTCCGGCGCTGCGGGAGGAGGGTTGGCGGATTGGTCTTCAGAGAAAAGAGCACGGCTTGGCATGGCAATGGCGCCGAGAAGCGCGAGGATTTGGAGTTTTTTCATTATTGCTTGGTCGAAAATCCGGCATTGACCCAATCGGCGTGGTCGCAGCGGATGCCGTCACCGGCGCCATTCACGATGAGCTGGATGGACCGGGCTCCAGAGGAGATCGGGATATCGAAGTGCCAGCGGGCAGCTTTGTCCCAACGCAGTTTTGGCGAGCGGGC
>JALQZP010000242.1 GCA_023258235.1 Terrimicrobiaceae bacterium
GAATCGTCCCTGGGCCTATTTCCATGCCGAGGAGACGAAACCAAAGCGTCCTCACGCGGCCCCGGGAAAATACGCGGTGCCGCAGAAAGAAAATGAGGCGTTCCTTCAAGCCAATGACCATGCGCTACAAAAAATGCCTCCGGTAGTAGGTTTCGTAATCGAGGTTCCGGTTCCGCTTGCGGATTTCGCGGGCAGGCACGCCGCCGACGACTGTGTAGGGCTCCACATCCTTGGTGACACACGCACAAGCCGCCACAACGGCTCCCTCCCTGATGGTCACGCCGGGCAGAATCGTTGCGCGCGATCCGATGAAGACGAGTTTTTCGATGGTGATCGGCGCTTGGCGACCGGCGCAACTGGGGCTGTCGATGTCGTGATCCGCTGTAATGAGATGCACTCCAGGCGAGATGCTCACATTTTCGCGGATGAAAATTCCGCCGCGGTTGTCGAGGCGGCAATCCTGATTGATCACGGAATTTTTTCCGATCGTGCAGTTGCCACGCGTGTCGAACCAGATTCCGGATAGCAGCCATGCGCCGGGGGCGATGTCGATCCGCATCACGCTCCGGTAGAAAAAATGCCTCAACCTCGCAGCGGGAAAATTCGCAACGACCCTGTTGCAAAAATACATCAAGGCGTCGTATCGGAAGGCTTTGAGGCTCATGTGCCGGGATTCCAAAAACGCGCCCTCATTTCGGCGAGGTTGAACCGCTCTTTGGCGAGTTTTTTTGCATTGCAGGATAATGGGAGTGCGTGAGATGCCGCCTGCAGAATGGCGTTGGCAAGCACTTCGGGTTTCATGCTGTCGGTTAAAGCCGCGGACTCCGCGCCCCGGAGCATGCGGGCGGCCGCGCTATCGAAAGGGCCATGGTAAAGGATCGCACCCGAAGAGGCGAGGTAGCCGACCATTTTGGTGGAGAGGCTGTGGAGATAGAAATGAGGGATCGAAAATCCAATCGGCAGGTATAGGATATCGGCCATTTGATGGTCGGATCGCAGTTCGTCATTCGACAAGGTCGCCGGAAGTCGGCGGGTTTCAAAACGGCGGCCTTCCATGAAAACGAGCCGTTGGGTTCCGCGCAAATGCATCACCGGATGCCAACCTTGTTCGACCAAACAGTCCAGCGCCTTGGCTAGGGCTTCGAAAAGCGGGTAGTAATCCACATGCAGCATTCCCCCGAAGTAAATGTTGAGGGTTCTCCCGTGGTGGCCGCGCGGGTTTCGGAATTCGGAACCGTCGACTCCATCGGAAAGGATCGTCCAGTTTTCGGAGCCGAAATCATTCGAATACTTGTCTCCCAATTCGGCGGAGATCACAAAGCGCCGGTCGGCCGCTCGCCAGAGGCGTCCGATGTCGTCGGGGTTGTCGGCTCTGGGAATCCAGTGGTCGTGGAATGAGACCCAGAGAGGCTTGCCGGCCCGCGAAGAGGGATCGCAAAAGGTGGAATTGAACCGTCCGTGCGCGACCACATGCAGAACATCGAAATTCATCGCGGATGCCGCGCGCCGGACTTTGGCCATGGTGGCCTCTCGGAAAACACGATTGCGCGCGAGGTCGAAAATTTGTCCTGGAATTCCCCTGTGCCAGTGCCTGCGAAGCGGAAAGGCGGAAACCTCCAGCTCGACAAATGGACCGCTTGGCGAGACATGGCTCGAACATTTTAAGCACAGGGAGACGACCTCCTTCTCATGGCCCTCGAAAAGACGGCGGAGAATCCGCGCCCCACCCCCGATGGCATGGATGGAAAAAGGTTGATGCGTGAGAATCTTCATTTCTTCAAGCGGCTGGCCTTGCGCAAAATTCTAGACTGTCTGGACTCCAAAATGGTTTGAAAAAAAACCCATATGCCATCCACTACTCGCGGGAAAGAAAACCAGTTGCAATAGGGCTCAGTCCCGAGAGAAACTCCTCCTCCATTCTGGCATCAAAAGCATCCCTCCAAGATTCGCCGTCGCTTTTCCCGACCCGGTGCAGTTTTACCCCGGAGGCAAGTTCCATAGCCCGCATTTTTTCCTTGGAGGAATTTTGAATGATACGATCGAGGCGCTCCGCAGTAACGGGCCACCCGAGTATCTTGCAAAGGGACTCGAGGAGGGGGCGAGGGTTTGCGGCGATCTGCTCGTAGCGGAGGACAAGTTTGGTTTCCGGGGCGGCGGACCATGCAGCGACATGTTCGTTCCAACCGGAG
>JALQZP010000243.1 GCA_023258235.1 Terrimicrobiaceae bacterium
ATTCCTCGTAAAGGCCTTGATTGGTTGTTGCATTTTCTTGAATCGTTTCGATTTTTTTTGCGACATCTGCATCAAGGGGAGCGCGACGCACCGCCATTTCCATTAGTGAATGCATGGATTTCAGATCCCGCGCCTTCATAGCGAGTTCGGCTTGTCGGGCCCAGTGCATTGCTTTCCGGGGATGCTCGGCTGCAAACACCTTGAGATCGGCAAGTCCGGTATCGGCCCCATTGGTTTCAAGTTCAGCCACGAGGCGGTTTATTTCAGCATAATCGCGGCTATTCACTGCATCCGCCAGACGCCGCATAGATTGGCCGCCTTGGAGAATTTTCTGACGGCTTGAGTATGGGATCGTTTGAAGTTCCGGTTGGTATTTTGCGGTGAGCACCATTTTTCGGACTAGTGACTCTGCGGCAGCAACCTGATTTTCTTGAAGCATGTTGTCGATCGACTCTCGTTCTTTGACGGCATCCCGGATACGGTTGAGGAGAAATGTTTCCATGCCAGTGATGGTTGAGATCATGGGAACTTCAGTGGGCGCTCCGCCGCTCGCCGGAGGTTTACCAATAGACTTTTCTGAGCCGCCATTATTTCTGCCCGAGGGGTATGCCTCTTGGCGTAGAGCAAGGTCGGCACCCTTGAAGGAGTTTCGGTAAAAGCCGCAGGCTATTAGGGAGTGGATGTAGCGCTGCTGAAAGGCGAGCTCGACGATAAATTGCTGAAATTGGAGCTTTCGAACCTCGCTTGTGACACGATGGGAAAGGGAGTTTTTCTCGTCTTCGCAGCGGGCGATTTCCTTTTTAACATCCTCAATTTGCTGGCGGATGAAGTTGCGTTCATCTTGGCTACGCGTTTCACCTGTTAGCGGGCTAACATTGTGGGCCATTTTAAGATTCCACTCGAGACGCTTGCGTTCAGCTTGAAGAGTGTTCAGTTCACTATTGAGTTCGACTTGGCGGCGACTGTCATCCACCCGGCCACCAGAGAGTGCTGAAATATGCCCCCGGATACTTCGGCAAATATCATCATCCTCTGGATAACTGGACAACTTGATCAACTGTTCGGAAGCGCGCTGTGGATTCGAGGAATCCTTGGCGGTGCGGGTGTGGTAGGGGCTCTCGGGAACCAATTCGTTTAGCACGGCTTTCAACTCGGTGTAGTAATTATTGCTGCGTTCAATATCTCCAGCATTCGCACTGAGAAACGCGCGGTAGTCCGAGGGCATGCTTTCTGGCAGAACCGTTGTAGCTGATGTTTCTGCGAGTTTTTTCTGAAGCATGGCGATTTGCTTTTGGAATTCGACTTCATCGCGCTCCGCTTTAGAAGTCTCCTCCGCAAGACGCAGCCTCTCCATCTCTACACTTTCAAAGGTGGGAACTACGATTGGTTGGTTTTGAATCGTTGATGGTGGTCCATTGCTGATTGCAGGGGTTGTTTCGGTTGCAGTGGCTAATTTGTAAAAATCAAAAAGAAGTAGGAATAAAACGAATGAGGCTGACATGCGCTTTTGCATGATCGTTATATCTCTGATCGATATGTAAATTTTCGAGAAAAAACTCACGGAATTTCTGCGCCCAAAATCCTCTGGAGCATCATCAAATCCCGCCGAGACAAAATCACGCGAATTGATCTAGGCTCCGGGCATGGTTGAAATTTCTATCAAATACTTGGGCGATCTCCGCTGTGAGGCGCTTCACAAACCGTCCGGCACGGTGATAACGACCGATGCGCCGGTGGATAACGAAGGTCGGGGCGAGTCGTTTTCTCCAACCGATCTGGCGGCGACCTCGCTGGGCACTTGCATGCTCACGATCATGGGCATCGCCGCACGCAAGCAGGGCGTCGATCTCGGCGAGACGACGGTGAAGGTCCTCAAGGAAATGACCTCTCAACCTCCGCGCCGGATTGCGAAGTTGACGGTTGTTTTCACGATTCCGCTGCCGGCCTCGCATGAAAAACGCGAGATGCTGGAAAACGCGGCGAGGAATTGCCCGGTTCACTTGAGCCTGCATCCGGAAGTGGTGCAGGAGATACGGTTCGACTGGGTCGGCTGAGCGCCTGATCAGGCAGCCGATTTTTGTTCGCGTTTCTCGGGGACGGCGGCTTCGCGCTCGTCGCGTTTCGGGTAGGCGACGC
>JALQZP010000244.1 GCA_023258235.1 Terrimicrobiaceae bacterium
GTGCTTTTCGCTTCGCAAAGTTAAAAAAACAAACCCGAACATCATTTGCCAAGGCTTTTATTGCCTCGTGGCAAAAGGTTGTCAACCACCACCGTTCTCACTTCACCCGAAGTTGCTGCCCGATGCTGATGTTGTCCAGCGTGTTTTCGGCCCGCAGGCGAGGAACGCCTCGGCTTTTGTGAAGGATGCTTTCCATCGCCACATCATTCACGGCGAGGATTGCGTGAATCCCGCCCGCACCGGCACGAAGGCCTGCATCGACTACCGATTTGTGATTCCCGCCGGTGGCTCGGCCGTTGTCCAACTCCGGCTCGCTAAATCCGGCGAGCGCGGCCGACTCACCGACAACGACAAAATCATCGCTTTACGCCGCGCCGAGGCCGACGAATTTTACAATACGATCCACCCGCCAAAGGCCACGGCGGACGAGCGCCTTGTCCAACGACAGGCCCTCGCAAGCCTCCTCTGGAGCAAACAAATCTACCGCTTCGATGTCGCCAAGTGGCTCAAAGGCGACAATTCCGCCGATCCGCCTCCCTCCACTCGCCGCGATATCCGCAACCAGCATTGGCTGCATTTAAACTCCAAGCGCATCCTCTCCATGCCCGACAAATGGGAGTATCCATGGTTCGCCGCATGGGATCTCGCTTTCCAAGCGGTGCCCTTCGCGCTCGTGGACGCCGAGTTTGCCAAGCACCAGCTCTGGCTCCTGCTCTTCGATCAATTTCAGCATCCGAACGGCCAAATCCCCGCCTACGAGTGGGAATTCAGCGATATGAACCCGCCCGTCCACGCTTGGGCTGTCTGGCGGGTTTACAACATGGACCGCATCCGCAACGGCGCGGACCGCGATTTTCTCGAGCGGTGCTTCCACAAGCTGCTCATGAATTTTTCCTGGTGGGTGAACAAGGTCGATCCTGCCGGCAACAATGTTTTCGAGGGCGGATTCCTCGGGCTCGACAACATCACCGTCATCGACCGCAGCGAAAAGCTCCCCGGCGGCACTTCGCTCCTCCAATCCGACGCCACAGGCTGGATGGGCATGTTTTGCCTTAACATGATGCGGATCGCTCTCGAGCTCGCGAAGGAAAACCGCACCTATGAATCCCTCGCCACAAAGCATTGCCGAAACCCACGACCGAGGCGTACTGCCTGAAAATGGCTTGACAAATAGCACCTTTGAATTGCTGCCAATTGAGGCAAATTTCAACAGAACTGCATAGATTTTGTTGCGTCTACTCAGGGTCGCTGAGTTTTTAACTTCGATGTCAACATCTGAGATCTTTACTGCATCAACACTCAAAAATGAAAGACACCGTAAAACTGCCAACATTTGATTTGGCAGAGTTTGATGTGCGGCGAAAAACTCAGCGGTGTCACTTGCCGGCAAAATCTCAATCGCTGTGGTTTTCTCGGCAGAATGCGATCCGTCTTTTGCACCGTTTGCATATTGTTGTGTTGCTACATAAACAAGATGCAAAAACCGCTCGACCCAGTCGCCCAAAAGAATGTCGTAATAACGTGCTGAATAACTAACGCCGTGATACTTATCCAACAATTGCTTGACGTTTGCTAAAACTGACGCTCGAGCAGAGCCAATTTCGTCAAGACCCTCGCTGACGCGTTGAGCATTCCAGACGATCGTCACTTGCTAAATCTTATCTGCGTTAATAATTAATCAAGTTCTACCGCGTATAGATGCAAGAATAGAACTATGCAATCTGCGCTTGATGATCTTGTGGCTCTCTTAGATCTAGAAATTATTGAAGTAAACATTTTTCGGGGCGTCTCACCACAAGAAAACCGCCAAAGAGTTTTTGGTGGACAAGTCGCTGGTCAAGCACTTGTTGCAGCCGCGCGAACAGTCGACGACAAGTCACGACATGTTCATTCACTACATGCCTATTTTCTACGACCAGGCGACCCAACAATTCCGATTCTCTACGAAGTTGACCGCATCCGTGATGGCAAGAGTTTTACGACTCGCCGCGTGATCGCGATTCAACATGGAAAGGCGATTTTTAATCTGCAAGCCAGTTTTCAGATTTCCGAACCAGGACTCGACCAC
>JALQZP010000245.1 GCA_023258235.1 Terrimicrobiaceae bacterium
TGGCGCATTTGGTTGGTAATCGCCGAAGAGTCTAAGGCTTCTTCCGCATCAGTCGGCGGACGGACAGTATGTGATAGACGTTCGGCAAGGCGGGAAATGGTCGGGCCCTCGCTCAATGCCATGATGGGAATTGAAATCCCTAGGTTGTTTTCGAGGGATGACATCAGTTCTACTCCCATCAACGAATCCATTCCGACCTCGAGCAGGGAGCGGTTCTCATCAAGTTTGTCAGGAGCTACTCGGAGAATATTTCCGATTTCTTCCTTCAGAAGCCCCTTTAAAGTTTCCAAGAGTTCGGCGGGTTCAAGAAGTTCCAGCTCACGCCTCAGGTCCGTGCTTCCCTCGCCCGCCGCACTTGAGGAACTGCGCAGATGCCTAAGCATTGAAAAGCGAGGCCCCGTCGAGGAGGGGAGGAAGCGCGACATAGCGCCCCATTCCATATCGAGCCACGCCACTTGCGAGATGCCGTTCGTGAGGGTCTGACCAAGAAACTTCAAAGCATCGGCGGATTCCAAAGGCTGCCCGCCCGTGCGGGATACGAGGGCGTCCTTGATTTGAGCATGGCGGGAAAGGTAGCCAGTATCGCCGATGGGCCCCCAGGAAATGCATGTCGATGGCTTGCCGGCCTGCCGGCGTGCGGCAGACAACTCTTCCAAAGCCGTGTTGGCAGCGACATAGGCCGCTTGGCCTGGATTTCCAAAAAAGGTCGTCGCCGAGGAGTAGAGAACGAAATGATCCAATGGATCTTTCCGTGTGAGTTCATCAAGAAGGGCAGCCGCGGTAATCTTCGGTGCCAAAACAGCGACTGCTTTCGAGATGTCCAAATTCACGATGAGGGCGTCTTCAATCACGGTAGCCGCATGGAATACACCGCGGAGCGGAGCCATGGTTCGGCGGATTTTTTCAAGTGATGAGCTGAGCACCGAGCGATTTGTGACATCACAGGGTTCACAAAAGATATTTGCTCCCATAGCCTGGCACTCTTCGAGAAACCTTTCAGCATCCTCGCCTGTCGGGCCCCTTCTTCCCAAAATGGCAAGCGAGCGAGTGCCCTGGCTCAATAGCCATCGGGCGGTTTCCAAACCAAACCCGCTCCAACCGCCGGTTACGAGATAGGTGCCGTCCGCTCGAAAAGGCGAAGATTCCGGTGAAACCCTAGGGGTTGATGCCCCGCTCGGAATGTCGGTGAGGTCCAGCACCACTTTTCCGGTTTGGCTGGAGTGCTGCATGAAACGGAAGGCTCCAGCGGCCTCAGCCGCCGGGAAAACAGTCATCGGCAATGGAGAAAGAGATCTGTTTTTGAAAAGCTCCAGAAGTTCGCGGAACCCACGCGCCGCCATGTCTGGCCGCAAGGCCATGATTTGGTCGGCATCAACCGCAAAGTAGCGAATGTTGTGGCGAAATGGTCTGAGGCCGATTCGATTATTTTCGTAGAAGTCGCGCTTCCCGAGTTCCAGCAAGCGTCCGAAAGGACGGAGAATTTCGAGATTTTTGGAGACCGCCTCGCCGGCAAGCGAATTCAAAATAACATCCACTCCCTCGCCTTGGGTCTCACACATGATGGCATCAGCAAAATCCAGTGAACGCGAGTTGAAGACGTGGTCGACTCCGAGCAACCGCGCGAAGTCTCGCTTGTCATCGTTTCCCGCAGTCGCGAAGACCTCGGCCCCGATGTGGCGGGCGATTTGTATCGCAGCGATGCCGACTCCACCCGCAGCCCCGTGGATCAAAACGCGTTCTCCAGGCTTCAATCCACCCAACTCAACCAGAGCATGGTAAGCTGTGTAAAAGGCCGCAGGAATAGTCGCGGCGGCGGCGAAACTCAATCCGGAGGGCTTTTGCACAACCGCCGAGGAAGAGGTCACCGTCCAACTCGAAAAGGAAGAGGGGGCAAAGGCGATGACCTCGTCACCAACTTGGAATCCCTCCACTTCCTCGCCAACGGCAGCAATGGTGCCTGACAATTCCATTCCGAGCGTTTGCCCAGCGAACCCGCCCTCCAACGCCTCATCGGGAAGAAGGCCCATGGCATACATCACATC
>JALQZP010000246.1 GCA_023258235.1 Terrimicrobiaceae bacterium
AGCGAGATAAGGCGCTGGAAATTCCCCGGCGTGGTCACATCAATGACCGGCGAGTTTCACCGGACCCGCATCGCCCGAACCGCTTAGCTTGGGCCAGAGGAAACCGTAGATCGACACAAACACGAAGCAGGCCAGAGGAACAATGAAAGCAAATGACATTCCGTGGTGATCTCCAAGATGGCCCATCATTTTCGGCATGATAGCTCCACCCATAATCGCCATGACAATGAAGGATGACGCCTCCTTCGCCTTGGCTCCTAGACCGTGGATACCGAGCGAGAAAATCGTAGGAAAGCAGATCGACATGAAAAGATATGAAAGGAACACCGCAACTGCCGATATCCAGCCCAACTTTAGGAAAACGAGAAAACTGCACAATGCGGCTAGGGAGGCGAAGGCGGCTAGCACCATGTGCGCCGGAAATTTCTTGAGGAGTCCAGCACCAATGACTCGCCCAGCCAGGAAGAAAGCAAAGGCCAGCGAGGCGAGGTTCGATGCCCCTTTGTCGCTTAGGCCCATGATGCCGTTCTTGTGAACGTCCAGCCAGCCATCGAACCAGCCTGACTTCCAATCCACTGGAAAAGGGGGGATTTGCGAGGTCATGTAATTGATGAAATAGGCAAAGATTCCGCATTGCGCGGCGACATAGAAAAACTGGGTGAGAGTGGCACCGGAAAAGTGGGGGTGTGTCCAGATGCTCCGGCTTCCACCATTGCCCTTGCGATTAAGAAAAACCGCAATTCCGATGACAAAAAGTATGGCTGTTGAGTAGAGCAGGGCCTGGTGTTCATTCATCCTCAGGGCCTGGCCCACAACCGGTATTGCAACAACGGCCGAAAAAATCATGCCTGCCGACAGTGAGAGAACGCCGATGTTGGCAATGAGTAGAATGGATGCCAGCGGGCGTTGTGTCGCGGGAGTTGATGTATTCCGAGACTCTGATTCCTCGAGATCGAATTCATCCTCGGATTTCAAATCCGGCATTTTTGCAAAGAGAAAAACCACGGCAAGAAACAGAACAAACACTCCCACGGCCGCATAGGGAATCCACAGCGTTTCGGATCCTGTGCTCTGGCCTGTGTGGTCAAGGCTGTAAAAAAATTGTCCTCCAGCAATCGGGCCGAAAATCCAGCCCACGCCATTGCAAGACTGGGCCAAATTGATTCGCGTGGCAGCGAACTCCTTGGGGCCAAGAACTGTGGTGTAGGGGTTCGCAACCGTCTCCAGAAAGGTGAGGCCCGAAGCGATCAGGCAGACGCCCAGAAGAAAGGCAGGGAAAGTAGCGATCTTCGTCGCTGGGATGAACCAGAAACCTCCGATAGCCACTAACAGCAAACCACCGATGATTCCTCCCTTGTATCCTAGTTTGCTAGCCAACCAACCGGCTGGCATAGCCATCAAAAAATATCCCAAGTAGTGTGCAAATTGCACCCAAGCGGACTGTGCCAGCGTTAATTGGAGTTCCTGCTGGAAGTGCTTATCCATGACATCAATCATCCCGTTGCAAAATCCCCACAGCAAAAAGAGGGAACTAACCAGAGTGAAGGTAAATGCGTGGCTACGGCCGTCTGGGGTTCTAAAAATTCCGTTATTCATAATTTGAAGGTTTCGAGACTACGCAAAGCCCTCCCCCCACCTCAACCCATTTGAACCGCTTCGAGAATTATTCGGCTTTCTTCGGCTCGGGACCTGGATGGCCTCCGACAAAATATTTTTCCACCAGATAAAAACAGGCCGGAATGATGAAGATGGAAATAAAAGTCGCGGCGAGCATTCCTCCGATGACGGTGGTTCCGAGGACTTGGCGGCTGACGGCTCCGGAACCCGTGGCCAAAGCCAGAGGCACGGTGCCGAGGATGAAGGCGAAGGCGGTCATCAAGATCGGACGCAGGCGGAGTTTCGCGCCTTGCAGGGTGGCTTCGAGGAGGTCTTTGCCTTTCTCGTATTCGTCCTTCGCGAACTCCACGATGAGGATGGCGTTTTTCGCGGCGAGGCCGATG
>JALQZP010000247.1 GCA_023258235.1 Terrimicrobiaceae bacterium
CGCTGCCGATGGTGTCGCTGCCAATGCGTTCCTCACCACCACTCTTGCGGCCGCCGTGGGAGCCTTTGTTTGGGCCATGTTGGAAGCGGGTCTCAAGGGACACCCCAGCATCCTGGGCTTCTGCTCGGGCGCCGTCGCCGGACTCGTTGTCATCACTCCCGCTGCGGGCTTTGTGGATTCCACAGGAGCGGTGATCATTGGTGTCCTTGCCGGCGTCGTTCCCTTCTTTGCGGTCACCTACATGAAGGCCAAACTCGGCTATGATGATGCTCTAGACACGTTCGGAGTCCACGCTGTGGGTGGAACAATGGGCGCGCTTGTGACTGGTTTCCTCGCCACCTCCTCGGTCAATTCGAACCTGGTCAGCGATGCCTATGCCGCCAAAAACGGCCTCAAAGCGGCGATCGAAGGCGGCACGCTTTGGATTCCACAACTGCAAGCCATCGCTCTCACCTTGGCTCTGGCCCTTGGCGGAACATTAATCATCACCTTGATCATCAAATCCACCATCGGTCTGCGTGCCAGCGCCGAAGCGGAATCCGCCGGTCTGGACATCTCCGATCACGGCGAAGAAGGCTACATCCTCAAGTAACAATCGAATTCCAATAGATAAAAATCCTATGAAAAAAATCGAAGCCATCATCAAGCCCTTCAAGCTGGAGGAAGTCAAAGAGGCGCTCGCCGACCTCGGTATCGAGGGAATGACTGTGAGCGAAGTCAAAGGTTTCGGCCGCCAAAAAGGGCACACCGAAATCTACCGTGGCAGCGAATACACGGTCGACTTCCTGCCAAAAATCAAAATCGAAGTTGTCCTCTCCGATTCAGCCCTCGATAGCGCGCTGTCCGCAATCGTGAAATCGGCGAAAACCGGCAAAATCGGAGACGGTAAGGTCTTCGTTTCCGCCGTGGAGGAAGCCATCCGTATTCGCACGGATGAAACCGGCGAAAAAGCCATCTGATAAAAAAGCAGTAGTCATAGTATAGTACAAGGCGGCGGGGGTCTCACGATCCCCGCCGTTTTTGTTTTCAGGAGAATCGCTTTTCTCCTTTTCTCATCAAGGCGCTCAATGGCGTAGCGGAGCATCGTGCGGGGGATCCGGGCCCCATGGGTTTCGATAAAAGACAAGACGCCGGCTTCATTCACTTTACCCGCTTCGCGCAGCATCCAACCGGTGGCTTTGTGGATGAGATCTTCGCGATCTTGAATCAGATCCTGCGCAAAACGGAGGGTCAGCGAGATATCGGCGGACTTGATCCAAGCCCACGTCGAGACGATGGCGATCCGTCTTTCCCAGAGCGAACGGGATTTAAGAAGCAGCCCGAGCGGAGAGGGATTTCGTGTTTCCAACAAATATCCGCCGACCAACTGCGGAGCCGAGATGTCCACGAGATCCCAATTGTTGATGTGAGCGAGATGCGTAAAATAGAGATCATAGATGTTCCGTCTCTCGTCCAGAGATTGGCATTTTCTCGATTGAGCCACCCAAATCACAAGGCAGCAGACCCGCTCCTCGTGCCATCGTGATTTCAGCAAAGGCTGAAGGTCCTCGGGATTTGCTGAAATGAAATTCCTCGCCAAAGCCCTAATCCGGGGAACAGAAATCCCAAGAAAATGGTCGTTCTCGGCGTATTCACCCGGCCCGGTTTTAAAAAACCGCCGTGCCAGGAGCGCTTGACCCGGGTCCGAAATGGCTTGGAGGCGCTCTGAAATACGTGAAGCGATATCCCTCATTACGAAGACCACTTGACTTCGATTCGCACGATGAAGGCAATGCAAAATGAAACAAATCCTCCTGTAGGGAGCGCTTGAATTGCTTTCCTCGAATCCATTCGTTACAGACTGCGGTTGTGAAGAAACTCTTTGCCTATTTCCATCTCCACCCCTCGAGACAGAGTTCGGGGAAGCGACTTTTCCAGTGCGCCGTCGCGGCACTTTTCGCCTGGATGCTGGTCGGTTGCGCAGCAGT
>JALQZP010000248.1 GCA_023258235.1 Terrimicrobiaceae bacterium
GATATCCTCCTCGGTGACCTCTTCGCGGAGAATGCCGCCCTTTTTGGAAATAACGGCGTCCGGCTCGGTGGTTTGGATTTTATGGAGGGCTCTCTCCATTTCCGGAATCTGTCCGTATTGGATTTCACTCGCGCGCTGGAGGTCGCCACGACGCTGGGCTAGTTCCAATTCGGAACGCAGATGCTCGATTTTCTCGGCAACCTTCTGGGATTTTCCGATCTCCTCCTTTTCCTTCAACCATTGGGCACGAAGGGTCGAGGATTGTTCCTTCACATCGGCCAACTCGCGCTCGAGTTTTTCCAGTCGCTCCCGACTGGCAGGGTCTTTCTCTTTCTTGAGAGCCTGCCGCTCCATTTCGAGTTGCATGATTTGACGTTCGAGTTGGTCGAGTTCCGTCGGCAGGGATTCGAGTTCAATCTTCAACCGCGATGCGGCCTCGTCCATCAGATCAACAGCCTTGTCCGGAAGAAAGCGGTCGCTGATGTAGCGGTTGCTCAGGATGGCGGCAGCGACAAGTGCGGCATCCTGAATGCGAACACCATGGTGTACCTCATAGCGTTCCTTGAGTCCCCGTAGAATCGCTATGGTGTCCTCCACGCTGGGTTCACCCACCATCACAGGCTGAAAGCGGCGCTCGAGAGCGGCATCCTTCTCAATGTATTTGCGATACTCATCCAAAGTGGTCGCCCCGATGGTGCGCAACTCGCCCCGGGCAAGCTGGGGTTTCAGAAGATTCGAGGCATCCATCGAACCTTCGGCCGCACCAGCCCCGACGATGGTATGAAGCTCATCAATGAAAAGGATCACCTCACCCTCGCTGGCAGTGACTTCCTTGAGGAAAGCCTTCAGACGGTCCTCGAACTCGCCACGAAATTTGGCTCCTGCGACCATGGAACCAATATCCATAGCAATGAGACGTTTGTTTTTGAGGGACTCCGGCACATCGCCGCTCACGATGCGGCGGGCGAGGCCCTCGACAATCGCCGTCTTGCCCACGCCGGGTTCACCAATCAGCACAGGGTTGTTTTTGGATCTGCGAGAGAGGACCTGCATGGTGCGGCGAATTTCCTCATCACGACCGATCACCGGGTCGATCTTGCCTTTTTTGGCAAGCGCGGTGAGATCACGACCGTATTTCTCCAGTGTCTGGTATTTCCCCTCCGGATCGGCATCCGTGACTCGCTGACTGCCCCGAATAGAAGCCAAGGCTTGCATCAAACGCTCTTGGGTGACCCCGTTTTCCTTCAGTATCTTCGCAGCAGTCGCATTCGTTGTCAGAAGGGCCAGAAGAAAATGCTCCACGCTCACATACTCGTCCTTAAGCTTTGCCATCTCCGACTCGGCCCCTTCGAGCACCTTACTCAACTCGCGCGAAACATGAGGCTGAGCCGCGCCGCGAACACGCGGAAACGCGTTGACGGCATCTCTCAGACGTCCTTCCAATGACTGTATAGGAAGACCCATCTTTTCCAGCAGAGGCTTTGTGAGACCATCGCTTTGCTCCAAGAGAACCTGCAGAAAATGCTCGCATGTCATCTCCGGGTTCTCATTTTTCGAGGCTAACTCCAGAGTTCCGTTGAGAGCCTCACGAAGCTTGATGGTGAATTTTTCAGGGCGCATATGGGAATAATTTGATTGGAGTCAATTATAGTCGAATGAGATTTCAGCGGGTAGTAAGCATTTATATGAATATCGAAACGCTACCATGTCCATAATTTCAACTCGGCCACCGATTAGGATTGCGGACGAGATAGCTACCAGTTATAGAATGTTGCTTTGATGCCGGCGTGGCGGAATTGGCAGACGCGCGCGACTCAAAATCGCGTTTCTCACGAAGTGTCGGTTCGATCCCGACCGCCGGTAATCTCTTTAAGATAAGCCCGCAGAAGCTCTCTAATAAAGACTCTGCGGGTTTCTTGTGTCTAGACT
>JALQZP010000249.1 GCA_023258235.1 Terrimicrobiaceae bacterium
TTGGGGGTTCATCACAACATAGCATGCAACCCTCAGAGCTCAAACTTGAAATAAAATGTGTACACTAACCCTCCATTCCGGTTTTTATTTGCGGCGTGCCGACTCTACCTAGCTGGGCAGGACGTTTTGGGAGGCGGACTGGCTATTTCTTGATATATTTATAAACAATTTTATTGTTTTTAGTTTTTTTTGATTTATTTATCAATAAATGAAAACCACTGCAGAAATCGGCGAGATGCTGGTGCTTCGAAGAAAAAGTCTTGGGATCAAGCAGAAAGAACTGGCTGCAGCGACAGGAACGCCCGAGGCGTCACTCTCTAGGCTGGAGAACGGCCACCTGCCGGAATTTGGAGTCCGCAAGCTCATGTCCCTCTTGACCGCACTGGGACTCGAGCTCGATGTTCGCCCCGCCGGGGCGGGAGGTGGTCTGGATGAACTCCGCCGGGAGCTTGGCGGTTCATGAAACTCTCTGTCCACACACTCGGCCGCGAGGTGGCCACCTTGGAACCGGTCGGCGCTTTCAAATCGGTGATGACCTACCACCCGAATGTGGACGAAGGGGATTTTGTTTCACTCACCATGCCGGTGAGGACCGAGTCTTACGGCTGGGATGCACCGTTGCATCCCATTTTCCAGATGAACCTGCCCGAGGGCTATCTCCTGAAGGTGCTTCAGGAGCGCTTCGGACCACTCATTGGCTCCAAACCGACAGCACTGCTTTCTGTTGTTGGTCGCCACATGATCGGTCGAATCCAAGTGGCGGCTCCCGGAGCGGATCTGTCCACTCTTCCTCAGGCTTTTGAGGTCGCCGAAGTCCTCGAAGGGGACAACTCCGAGGAGGCCTTTGCGGAACTCGTCTGGCAACACGCGAGCAGCGGCGTTTCCGGAGTGATACCGAAATTCCTCGACGGGAGTGGCATCGAAGCCTTCAACAAAACAACCCTTTTTACCGGTAAACACATCGTGAAGGGCTCCTCGCGCAACCTGCCTTTCGCGGCCCTCAACGAACATCTCTGCATGCAGGTGGCCGCTAAAATCCTTCCTGCAACGAGGACCGAAATTTCCCGGGATGGAAAAGCTCTCGTTGCACACCGCTTCGATGTCGACGAGGAGGGCCACCCCCGTCTGGGAATGGAGGACTTTTGCTGCTTACTCGGTCTCTCCCCGGAAAAAAAAATACGATACGACTTGGGAGCGTATTGCGAAAGCCATCCGCCACCATGTGCCCGGCGCCACCCAGCGCGAGGCATTCCGTCAACTCGCGCTCCAACTACTTCTGACCTACGCCCTGCGCAATGCGGACTGCCATGCCAAAAATCTGGCATTGATTTACACCAACAAAGCCGATGTGCGGCTCTCACCGGCCTACGATCTCCTGACTACCGTGATCTACGCGGGCTATCAAAACCAACCACCGGCCATTGCCTTGATGGGAAAAAAGACCTGGGCACCCGGAAAAAACCTCAAAAATTTCATCGCCATGGAATTCGGAGTCCCGCTTCGGGAGCAGGTTCCCATGATCGAATCGATCTGCGAGGCCATGATCGAAACGGCTCCGCGTGTCCGCGAAGCCATCAAAGAGCACCCCGGGTTCCGCGATCTTGGAAAACACATGCTCTTAGCATGGGACGAAGGCAGCAGAATCCTTCGAGACAAAAGGCACTATTCCCTCCCCCACCCGCAACACGAAACCCTCCTGGCAGGAATTTCAGATCCCCCGAAATTGGCGAATCCAAAAATCATAGTCGGCGAATCCGAGGGGTTGGGCACTCGGCGATCCCCTTCCAAAAAATAATAAGGGGAGGAGGAGTTTTCAGAGTTCAGTTTTCAGGCGCGCTGCCGCGCGGGGGGTGGGAGGGGTTGCACCCGACCTAGGCGGCTTGGGAAGCCGCTCGGGACTCGAGACAGTAGCCGAGAATGACTGCAT
>JALQZP010000024.1 GCA_023258235.1 Terrimicrobiaceae bacterium
GAGGCGGCTGGTCGATGGGATGAAGTTGGCACTCGCGCCCTCAGGGAATTCAACGCCATTGGCCGCAAGGAATTCCTTTGCGGGGGATCGCGCGGCAATCACAGATTGGGATCCGGCAGCCACACCCTCCAGCACGGCTCCTGTGGACGCGCCAGGCAAGGCCTGAATGAAGCTCGGCGGCACTTTATACTCTTTGGTGATTAAAACATCCGTATTTTCCGTCTGAGGAACGACGACGACGGCAAAAGGTTCTATTTTGATCTTTAAGTTGGCCGCTTGCGATACATATTCCAAGGCCGCACGCAAGGGAACATCGTCTAGGGCGAGTGTGATAGGGTAAGCCGAAGCGTCCGCATCCGGCGGAAGTTTGAGAACAATATTGACGCCTTTTTTGCCGGGGTCTTTTTCCGAGTCATCCAAATCGCGCGCTCGTTTTTTGATGAAATCCAAAGCCTCGCGAATCGAGGAGTCGGTAAAATCAATACGCGGGATTTTGATGGAATCCAATTTGTCTGTGATGGCTTGGGTGCTTCGAACCGTGATCTCTGGTTGCTCGACAATACTGGTTGTTTCACTGGTAAACTTTTTGACTGGCAGTTCCCACGCTTTTGAAACCTTTGCCAGCAACTCGCCACGAGTTTCACCGTAAGCGGTTTCGGCATATTGTTGACGAGCCAAGTTGATTTTTTCCATCAACCTCCGCGCGGCGATATTGTATTTGTCAATATTCAGAGCCTGCTCGCAGCGTTTGAAACCCAAATCGTATCGGCCCGATTCGAAAAACCCATTTCCTTCGCTGAGGAGTTTTTTTACTTCTTCGCTGCGCTCGACGTGCTGGGGAGTAAGTGTGCCGCGGTCCACGAAACCTTGTGGATCCATAAGCTGGCTGCGGAGGGAGAGGGCGGGTCCGTAATCCGGATTGTAACGCTCCTCCAGAACAACATCGACGGTGGCCCGGGCGTCCGCATAACGGCCTTCAGAAACGCGTTGCTTGGCCAACTGCACAGCGGCGGCGCAAAAGCCATTCAGAGCCGCTTGACGGGTTGCATCTAAAGCGGAACCTCCGCGAGGGAGGATGTCTATAGCACTTTTATAAAGAGAGTAGGCCGACTCGTAGTCATTGTCTTTCAATTCCGCATCGGCTTTGGATATGAGGCTGGCAGCGTAGGTTTTTTTCTGCTCCAGATTCTGAATCTCCCTCTCCACGGTCCCTTGAACGCCTGGATACTGTGCAGCGAGCGGGCTGCAAAAAGCGGTCGCGACCGTTAAAACGATAAGCCTTGCTGTAGAGCTGGTCATTGGATTCAGTGTGCTGAGCTGGAGGATTTCGACAAAGTGGATGTTGTTCCCGTGGCGACGTCCTGTATCTTGGCCTCCGTAGGAGAAATATCAATCAATTTGAACTTGGTATTTACGTCAGGTTTGAGGGTGAACTCCTCGCCCTTCTGCAGTCGGAATTTTTCGTTGGTGAGGACGTTAAAAAATTCGCCAAAGGATGTGGGGTCGTTGGTTTCTTTTTTTACAACAAGGACGATGCTAACTTGAGTTTCCGTGTTTTCGACTGTTAGCTCCGAAACATCGATGGGAACGCCATTTTTCTCCGTTTCCTTTTTGGAATAGGCAATAATTTTATAGGGAGCTCCATCGATTGTTTCATTAATTCTCTTGAATTGGGTTCGGGCATTATTCGCGTTGATCTGAAATTCCTTGCCCTCTCCGTCCGGGTTCCCCTTGAACACCAGCATAAACGGTTTTTGCTCAAATTTGTCGAAGCGGAGTTTTGTGAATTTTGGAGGAGTTGATACTTTGTCAGTAGGATCGGATTTGTCTTTGTATTCCTCTAGGTTCGTAAATCCGTCCCCGTCCGGATCCTGATCTTTCACATTAACATCAGCGTAGTTGAGGCCGAATTTGATGAGCCAAGCGTTTGTGATGGGGGGGTGAAGCTGTTCTTGGCCCTCGATGGGGTCGATGAGCTTGTCCGCCTTCAAGATGTAGAGGCGTGAGACAAGAAGGTTACCACGCTCGTTATTGGATGAGGATTTTTCATTCCAGAAAACAGGTTTTTCGGTAATGGACCGAGCCTCTTCTATCGATTGTGTTTCTGGAGACGTGGCTACTGAATTAGAGGTGGCGGAAGTGCTCGCCGTCGGAAGTGAGTCCGTAAATGCGGAGCTTTCAAAATACAAGTAAGCCGCATTGAGGACCAAGAGGGCCATGCACACACCCAGTACCAATGTATCGTAATTCTTTTTTGCCCAGTCCATGGTTATTGTGTTTTAGTGGGCAAAGGCTCAACGTTGGGAAAGTCCACTATCTCCAGAGACAAGTCGGTCTTGACGGATTCATTGCCAAGGAGGACTTGAAGAGATTTTGGGGTTTTATCTTTGGTGGTGTTGGGAAGGTCTTTTTTGGAAGGTGCGGCGGGTTTGGTGTTTTCGAGCGTGAGGGAGCGAATGATCAAAAAATCACTACTTTTCGGTATCATATTAATGGCCTGACGTGTCTTTTCCTGGGAGGCCGTAAAAGAGAGCTTAAATTTGGTTGCGAGGATTTGAGGTTTGGGAGGTTGTGGGGGTTCGGCTGATTTCTTGGGTGCAGGAGTTGGGGTGGGAGTCGGCGCTAAAACAGGAGGGGTTTCTCTCTCCAAGCTGTTGATGGCTTCCACAGGAAGGCTCAGTAAATTCTTGAGAAGTTTCTGAACCACCTTGAAGTCGCGATTAAACGCTGGGGCGGCTTCCGGGGAGGGAAGCTGAGACTGGTATTCGTCAAAGCCGAAAAAGAATTTTTCAGGAAGAAGGATATTATTTTTTTGTGCTGTGGCACGGAGATCGTTAACGCCTTCACGAAGTTTGTCCTGAAATTCCTGTGGGGTGATGGGTTCCAAGGGAGGCTCCATTTTAAGCATCGTTGCCTTGAGTGCCGCAAGAGCGTCCGCATACTTTTTTTGGCCTTCGGTAATGATTTTTAGGTTTTCAGAGGTAGGGTAGGGCGACTTCTTTTGCAAGGAGGCGAAGGAGTTGAGCTGGGACGTCAATGACTCCAAGGCGGCGTCATAGGTTGCTGAGGCTTCGCTGGCGAAATAGCCGATAGCGCCCGTTATCACTAGGCATACTAGAAGTAAGGCGGAGAGGATCGGGTTTTCTTTGAACCAATTCATGGCAAAGCGATGGGTTGCTTGAGAGGCAGAACGAGGGTGTAACCATAGGCCCAATTTTCCCCGGTGGGCGTGGTTCGCTGTGTGATGATCTTGGATTTATCCTCTCCCATCGAAAATGGGGATGCTTCCAGCAGTTTATCATAAAACTCATCGATAACGAGGGCGCCTTTTTCATTGGGGGATTATCCAAGTAAAGACCATTGACCTCGACTGCCGTTATAGCCGAGACGGGAGGTGCTGGGGTTGGAGCGGGAGCTCCTTTGGCGGGTTTGGCCGACTCCTCATGTGTCGGGAGCGTTCCAACCACAGGCTTGAGTTGGGTGATCCAAATGTAGCGATTGGGAATCTTATCAGCCAACGCCTCCAGGATTTCAGTCCATGCGGAACGCTCTCTCGCGGCAACTAGCAGGGGTTGGGCTTCATCGATGAGGGCCTTTTGTTGGGCTGTGACCTTATCGATATTTGCGGCAAGAGCGTTAATTTGAGAGGACTTGTTTTTGAACTCGGAAAGTTTGTTTTCGATAACAGTTGTGGCTTGGGTGAAGTAAAACCACCAGAGTACCGGGATAAGAGCCACAAAAAGGGCTGAAAGAACAAGCTTGGGGGCGCGGCGGGCCATGTCTTGAGCCCGGATCGCGCTTGGCGGACGAAGATTTATTTCGACCGGGCAGTTTGTCAGCGAGCGGAGGGCGGAGCCGACCAACTCGCCCAACCCACCAGAGCAGATCCCGGTCGTTTGGGACACAGACTCTTCGGTGGCAATGACATTCTTGATCGGATGGAAAAAATCGACAGGCGCTTGGAGTTTTTCTGTAAAAAACTCGATTGTATAAGGGAGTTCGGCGCTGCCGCCGCAAAGGTAAACTCGCAATGGAGAGCTTCCGCCTTGAGTGGTGCGGTAGAAATTGATGGAACGCGCGATTTCAGCATGGAGACGCGTCATAGTGTTGCGGGTGACTTTGGCAATCTTCGCCACAGTTGGATCTTCTGGTTCCGCGTAAGCTCCGCCAAGGCCGATGCTGCCTTTTTCCACCTTCAGCACTTCCGCAAGAGTGATGTCTTGGCTGAATTCTTTTGCGATGGCGGAGCTGATGCTGTGTCCCGCGATGGGAATGCTACGGCAAAACATCTTCTCGCCTTCGCAGAAGATAAGGTTGGTTGTCCGCGATCCAATGTCAATCAGGAGAGAGCATCCCGATGCATCCGGATAATTGTATCGAAAGGTATTATAGAGCGCGGAGGGGGCCACATCGATATTCCAGGGGTTCAGGCCGCCGCGAGTGATTGCGTCCACTATCTCCGAAAGGGAGTCGGCCTTGATTGCGAGTAATGCAACATCCCAAATGTTGTCGCGACTCGGGCCCATGATTTGGTAATCCCAAATCACATCATCGATCGGGAAGGGGACATTCTGCTGGGCTTCAAAGGCAATGATGGAGGTCACATCCTCCGGAGTTGTGCCGGGAAGTTTGACGAACCTTGAGAATACAGCCTGCGAGGGCAGGGTGACATGCACGCGCGCACCTTTTTTGATTTTTAAGGCGTCACGCATTTCCTTGACCACGGTTTCGATTTGCATCGGGCGCGTGGCATCTGCGGCAGGATCGACAATAAGTTCCGACTTGCGAAAGGCGATCAGCTTCAGGCCCCCGTTTGGCAATGCTTGAAACTCCGCCAAACTGACGGTCTGCATTCCCAGATTGAGGGCAAAAATACTATCCCTGCGCGCCATATTGAGACAAAGAAACTAGCTCCCGCTTTTTGTCTTGGGGGGAAGGTAGTAATCCCAAGAAAGGGCGGAAAAAGGGGTGTTGTCTTTAGAGAGCACACGGCCTGCGACAACGGACTTGGGTTGGGCTTCATTATCCCACCAACCCGGCTTTCCTTTCATGGTGTATTGATCCACAACGCCGGACTCATCAGAAATAGTGAGACCGATATCGATGATCGCTTGCTGCGCGGTTGTGGGAGGCTTGCCGTCGAAGTAAAAAGCGAGCGTTTGGGGAGTCAGGAATGCGGCAGCGTGAAGGCCTCGTGCGAGTGGCGCTTCGGTTTGTGTGATGGTGCCTGTGAGCAACGTGGGCTTACCATCCTTGGTGTGCGAGGCATTGTTGAGTAGAATGTAGTAATTAAAAACAAGGTCGCCTGAAAACTTTGGGGCATCAGGCGCTGTGTCTTGGCGGTCGAATGTCGCATCGATCTCAACCCATTGACCAGGCTTGCCCGCAGTGCGTTTGGCACGGCCTCCTGGGATCTGGGGCGAATCCACGAACTCCGGTTCAATTTTTTTGATCGAGTAGTTCTTACCAGGGTTCGCTTGAATCGGAGCCACCAAGGCGAGCAGTAAAAAGCTTAGTAGCAAAAACAAGTGGGGGGCGCATTTTTTCATGGCGTGTGTGATGTGCTTTTGATGAAGGGACGTGATCGATTCCAACGGATAGCCTCTATACTTTATCGCGGAAAAATTCAATCGTTTCGCGGATGCCTTTGTCGAAGTCCACCTTGGGCTCCCAGCCAAGCACCTTGCGGGCGCGGGAGATGTCAGGCTGCCGGACTTTGGGGTCATCGACGGGGAGTGGCTTGTATTCGATTTGGGATGAAGTGCCCGTGATGCGGCGGATTTCCTCGCCGAATTCGCGGATGGTCATTTCGCGCGGGTTGCCAATGTTGACCGGCTCGTGAAAGCCACTCATCATGAGACGAAAGATGCCGTCAATGAGATCGGACACAAAGCAAAAACTCCGGGTCTGAGTGCCGTCGCCGAAGATCGTCATCGGTTGGCCGGTGAGGGCCTGGCCGATGAAAGCCGGAACAACGCGTCCATCATTGAGGCGCATCCGCGGACCGTAGGTATTGAAAATACGAACGATATGGGTGTTCATCTGATGGAAGCGATGGTAGGCCATCGTGATGGCTTCCGCGAAGCGCTTGGCCTCATCGTAAACACCGCGCGGTCCGATGGGATTCACATTGCCCCAGTAGTCCTCGGTTTGCGGGTGGATGAGCGGATCACCGTAGCATTCCGACGTGGATGCCAAGAGAAAAGCGGCACCCTTTTCCCGAGCCAAGCCGAGGGCATTGTGAGTGCCCAACGAGCCGACCTTGAGCGTCGGTATCGGGATTTTCAGATAATCGATCGGGCTGGCCGGACTTGCAAAATGCCAAACGTAATCCACTTTGCCTGGAACAAAGATATATTCCGTAACATCGTGGCGGATGAATTTGAAATCCGGGTTGCCCGCGAGGTGTTCGATATTCGCGACGTTCCCGGTGATGAGATTGTCGATGGCGATGACGCGATGTCCCTCTTTGAGCAGGCGATCGCTGAGGTGGGAGCCGAGAAAGCCGGACCCACCAGTAATGACGCTTGTTGGCTTAAGGGATGTATCGGCCATAGCTCGGAGGCTTAGGAGTTATAGGCGGCTTGAGCGCCCTTGAGATTCTTCTTTTGAATCCAAGGCATCAAAGAGCGGAGGCGCTCGCCGGTTTTTTCGATCGGGTGCTTCTCACCGTCCTTGAGGAGGGAGTTGTAGCGTTTGTAACCACCTTGGAATTCCTTAATCCAATCTTTTGCAAATTTGCCGGACTGGATGTCTTTAAGAGCCACTTTCATGCGTTTTTTCACCGACGAGTCGATGATTTTCGGTCCCACGCTCACGTCGCCCCACTTGGCTGTTTCGCTGATCGAGAAGCGCATGCCGGCGATACCGGACTCGTTCATGAGATCGACGATCAATTTCAGCTCATGCAGGCATTCGAAATAAGCCATCTCTGGTGAGTAACCGGCCTCGATGAGGGTCTCGAATCCCGCTTGGACGAGAGCGGAGCAACCGCCGCAAAGAACGGTTTGTTCGCCGAAGAGGTCGGTCTCGGTCTCTTCCTTGAAAGTGGTTTCCAAGACGCCTCCACGTGTGCCGCCGATCCCCTTGGCCCAAGCGAGAGCGATCTTTTTCGCATCTTTGCCAGGGTTTTGATAGATGGCGATGAGGGTGGGAACGCCCTTGCCTTCTGTGTATTGGCGCCGAACGATGTGGCCCGGACCCTTGGGAGCGACCATAATGACGTTCACTTCGGCTGGCGGAACGATCGTTTTGTAATGAATGCTGAAGCCATGCGAGAACACGAGGGTTTTGCCCTTTTTGAGATTCGGAGCGATGTCTTTCGCATAGGCGGAGGGTTGCTTGGTGTCGGGAATCGCGACCATGATCACGTCACCACGGCGAACGGCTTCATCCGTGTCGAACACCTTGAAACCTTGCTTCTCGGCGACAGCGCGGCTTTTCGATTTGGGATAAAGACCGATGATCACGTTGACTCCGCTTTCCTTGAGGTTCAGGGCGTGGGCATGGCCTTGGGATCCGAATCCCAGAACGGCTACAGTTTTTCCCTTGAGAACTTTTAAGTCGGCGTCTTTATCGGTATAGATTTTGGCGGGCATGGGTTTTAGGTGTGTTGTTTGTGTTGTATGGGTTGATTTTATTCGACGCGAGCAAGGGCGACCTTGCCTGTGCGCGTGACATCTTCGATGCCGAAGGTGTCCATCAGGCTGAGAAATTTACTGATCTTGGTTTCGGCGCCGGTGATTTCGATGGCGAGCTTGGTCGGTTGAACGTCGATAATTTTCGCACGGAAGATGTCGCAGATTTGCATCACCTCGGCGCGGGTTTTGGAATCAGCGGTTACGCGCAGTAGAACCAACTCGCGATCGACATATTCTTCATCCCGGAAGTCCTGCACTTCGATCACATCCACCAACTTTTCGAGTTGCTTGGTGACTTGCTCCAGAACTTTGTCATCGCCGCGCGTGACGATCGTCATCCGCGAGGCGGAGGGATCCAGCGTTGGGCCGACATTAAGGGTGTCGATGTTGAATCCGCGACCGCTGAACATACCCGCAATGCGGGTCAGCACGCCGAATTTATTTTCCACTAGGATCGAGATGGTATGACGCATGAAATCAAAAAGGAGGCCGATACTGCCGTGCGTCCCGCGTGACGTCAATCCGCAATCTCTTCTTCACAGGAAAAAAGAGATGCGCTGCGGGCGGGGAAGCGGAAGGCAATCCTGAAAGTGATGATCGCACAATGCCGCCCAAGAACAGGGCGGCGGAAAAGCAAACGGGCAAAAAAAATTGAAGGAAGTCTTGCGACTTCCTTCAATCTGATCCTGCGACAGTGTCGTGAGACAGCGGCGCGGGTTATTTCTTTTTAGCAACGGCTTTCTTAGCTGCTGGCTTTTTGGCTGGAGCTGCTTTTTTGGCTGCTGGCTTCTTAGCTGCGGCTTTTTTGGCTGGAGCTGCTTTTTTAGCTGCTGGCTTTTTAGCAACGGCTTTTTTGGCTGCTGGCTTCTTAGCTGCGGCTGCTTTCTTGGCCGGGGCCGCTTTCTTGGCTGCAGGTTTCTTTGCTACTGGCATTTAATATCCCCCCTTTCTCTCCGCATTCGCGGGAAAGTGTTTGTGAAAATGTTGTGAATAACTCACTGCGCATTGTGAATAAGTGGACGGCGCGATGGCGTCAATACCATTTTGAAAAAAAATCGCGGGCCGTGAGATTTTTTAATGTTTGGTGGGGATTGAATTAAAGGAAAGGTCAGCGAGGTCTAGGCGCGACGCAAGATTTTAAGCACCTCTGCGGCGATATCTGGCGTATTCCACAAGCGGCCAACGCCTTCATATCCACAAGCGAGCAAGCCTTCTTCCGGACCTAAAAAAGAAGCTCCACGATTCTTGAGGCGCGCGACATTTTCTTGTGTGGCTGCATGAAGCCACATTTTACCGTTCATGGCCGGGGCAATAAGCAACGGGCAGGTAACCGCGAGAGCGATGGAAGTGAGGGCATCGTCGGCAATGCCGCAAGCCAGCTTGGCCAGTGTGTTGGCGGTTGCCGGGGCGATCAGGAGAAGGTCGGCGGAATCGGCCAAGGCGATGTGACCGGGATGCCAGGATTCCTTTTCGTCAAAAATACCCGTGGTGACAGGGTTGCGCGAAAGTGTCTGAAATGTGAGCGGTGCGACAAACTCGGCGGCATGGCGGGTCATGACGACTTGGACGTTGATGCCACTCTGGGTGAGCAGGCTCGTGAGGTCGGCCGCCTTGTAGCAAGCGATGGAGCCGGTCACGCCCAGGATGATATTTTTTTTCATGAGAAGGAGAGTTGGAGGCGACGGGTCAGATAGCGTTCCGCGCGCATGATGCCACGGAATTTTTCGATGTCCTCTTCCATTGATCCACTGATAACCGTGTAGCGATAGTCGCGCCACTTCTGCATTTCGGAAGCGGCGTTGCGAAGGCGTGTGGAGACTTGCTCCTCCGTCTCGGTTCCGCGTCGGCGGAGCCTGCGGGAAAGCTCTTCGAGGCCGGGCGGCATAATGAAAACATCGGCCAAAGCGGCTTGGATAAAAGGATCGCCGCAGGACCGGATGCTCTCTGCGCCAGCCGTGTCCACATCAAGTAAAACATCCACCCCCTTTTCCAGGTGGGCGATCACGTTGGATTTGAGGGTGCCGTAAAAGCGGCCGTGAACTTCCGCATGCTCGAGGAAATCGCCGAGCGAAACGTGCGAGCGGAATTCCTCATCGGTCATAAAAAAATAATCTTCACCGTGCACTTCGCCGGGGCGCGGCTGGCGGGTGGTGCAGGAGACGGAATAAATGAAGTCTCCCTTCTGTCGCAGGGAGCTGATGAGAGTGGTCTTGCCCGCGCCGGATGGAGCGGAGATGACGAAGAGGATTCCAGTGCGGGTGATGGTGAGGTTATTCAATGTTGGCAAGTTGTTCGCGGATCCGGTCCAGCTCGGTCTTCGCGTCGATCACGTGTCGGGCGATGCGGGTGTCGGCTGATTTGGATCCGATGGTGTTGAATTCGCGTCCGAGTTCCTGCGCGAGGAATTCGAGTGTGCGGCCCATTGGGGCGGCGGAAGCCAGTTTTTCTTGGAACTGCGCGATGTGGCTGGCGGCACGTTCCAACTCCTCCGTGATATCGCAGCGCTCGGCAAAAAGGGCGACCTCCGCGATGAGGCGGGGATCCTCGGCGAGCAGGCCAATGTCTGCGCGTTCGATGCGTTTCCAAAGAGTCTGCCGATACTGGGCGGCCGCTCCATCCGCCAACGGGGCGATTTTTTTGGCGATGGAAGCGAGTTGGCGAACGCTCTTGCCGAGAACCTTCTGGAGTGTGGCTCCTTCGCGAAGGCGCGTGGCGATGAGTCCGTCGAGAGCCTTGTCCAGAGCGGCAAGGACGACATCGCGTGGCACCTCGCCTTCGGGCTTTGCGGTCGTCTCGAGTCTTGCGGCGGCGAGGACGTCGGAGATGGTGATCTCTCCCCCGACGCCCAGTTTTTTTTGCAGGCGGCGGGCTTCGCTGACAAAAGCGGCGGCGCGTTGATCGTCAAAAAACCCTCCGGTTTTTCCACCGGTGTGGCTCAGGCTCAGATTCACTTGGACACGTCCGCGCGAGATGCGCGCGAGCACGCGTTCGCGGACGAACGGCTCAAGCCAGGCGGCGCCCCGTTCCGAGTGGAAGACGACCTCCGCTGACTTGCGATTGACGGAGTGGCACTCGATTGCGGCCGTCCATGTTTTGGTTTTCGCTTCGCCGCTTCCATGGCCGGTCATGCTTGTCATATCAGATTTTTATCGCGAGGCCCGTCCGTCTGTCGAGGCGCATTCAGTCTTCTTCAGAGAACGGGTATTTTTTTCGCCGATCACCAGAAGGCCTCGAAGAGTGAGGAGGGGATCGACTATGTCGAACAACGATTCACCGGACGCGATGAGCTTCGCGTCGCCGCCGGTGGCGATGAGACGAGGGCGGGTGCGGGGAAATTTCTCGGCTTGGATTTTGGCGAGAATATTTCCGACCAGTCCGCGATAGCCGTGAATGGCGCCCGAGAGCATGGCCTCTTTCGTGGAGCTGCCGACGACGCTGCGGGGTTCCTGCAAGCGAATGAGAGGGAGAAGGGCGGTGCGGTCGTGGAGATAGTTCGTCATTGCGCCAAGGCCGGGTGCAATCACACCGCCGATGTAGAAACCATCGGCGGAAATCACATCAAAGGTCACCGCCGTCCCGAAATCCACGACGATCGCAGGAAAGCCATAGTGGGCCACGCAACCCGCCGCGTTCGCCAAACGATCGGCGCCGATCGCGTTGGGATCGGGGTAATCGATGCCCACACCGAGATTGAGATGCGGGCCGATCACGCAGGCTTCGGGGAAGGATTTCAGGACAACCTTGTTTTTTGAGGGAACGACCGAAGAAAGGAGGACGCCGTCGAATTTCTTGGATGGGGCGATTTTTTGGAAATCCTGTGGTTGAAGCGTGGGCGTGGGCAGGCGGTGAACACGCCCGATCCTTTCCCCATGGGCCACGGCGGCTTTTGTGAAGCTGTTGCTGATGTCGATGAGGAGGATTCGTCTCATGCCTTTTCCGATGGGGGCTTGCCCCCGGGATTAGCGCGAAAGGTCTCCTTGGCTGAGGAGATAAAATCCCTCGCCGCGTAGCACCGAGGAGGCGCATTCGATGTCGTCCAGATGCAACGCCAGAACAGCGCGACCGCGTGGACGCACGAGAAGCGGGTAGCTGAAGTGGATGTTCACTTCGGCCATGAGCAGGGCGGCGAGAACTCTTGAGAGGTCGCCCGGGCCTTCGTCCATCTCGACCACCATCAAAGCGCATTCACTATGAGGAATGTCGCGCTCGTTGAAGAGTTCGCTCGCACGGTCCGGGTCGCTGACGATCATGCGACCGATCGCGGACTCGGAGGATTCCGCGATGCTGAGGGCGAGAACAATGATGTTGTTGTCATCGAGAAGGCGAACAACTTCGAGCAGGGCACCGACTTTGTTTTGGAGGAAAACGGAAAATTGGCGCACCTGGGGGCTGTGGAGTTTCTCGGCGGTGGCGGAAGTCATATCGATAGTAGTGTGGAGATCTTTATCACAGAAAGGTTCCTGTTGTCACCTCTCGTGGTGGGAGTGATGCAAGTCAAGGTCGGGGAACGGGAGCGGACATCTGATTCAGAATTTGGGCCATGGTGGAGGCCAACTCTTTGATGGCGGAGTCCGGCAGGGCGCCGCCGGATGTTTTGAGCATGATGTCCTTGGCGGCAAGGATGCCTTGGACTAGCATGAGGGTGAGTTTTCCTTTGCGGGCGGGTTCGGAAAGGATGCCAAAACCGGCTAGCAACTCGTCAGCGGCGGCAGGTTGGGCCAAAAGCACGGCCAGTTCGGGTTTCGGATTAGCCGTGGCGAGCGTGGCGGCGATGTCGATCTGGCGCACCCATGATCCAGCCAACAGAAAAACCATCAGATCGCGGTCATTCTGTCGCTGCATTCCTGATATGATATCTTTTTGGGCCGCATTGATTTCGATCTGAAGTTCATTCCACGCCCCCTTGTCCGCAAAATCACTGATGCTCCTGTTTCTGGCCAAAATGCCTTGGTCGAGATTGAGTTTTTTGGTGAGGGCGGTGATCTCGTGAGCGGTATTTTTGACACTTTGCCCGTTGTGGGCTTGGATCGCCGCAAAGGCATCCGAGACAAGCACCCCAATCTCGAAGGAGAGGGCTTCCCTAGCGGGAGAAACCGGCGCGGCGGGAGGGTGGACAATTTGGGACCAGTTTGGCTGGCATTGCTTGTCGATGGTGTCAAAAAACGAGCCTGCCGACTGGAAATCCAGAGCCGGCGCCAAGGGAGCGCGGACTAGGGATTCCTCCGCAAAGCAGAAATAGGCCTCTCCAGCAACCAGCAGGACCACCAAAATGAACGACCGGGCCGACATGTTGAAAAAGCTACACGCGTGGAAAGGGGGATCAAGTTTCTAAAACGCCCAAGTCCCATCCGCGGTTGACGCCTATTTGTGTTTTGCGTAGATTTGACCGTTCAGAAACCCGAATGTCAAAAGCGCCTCCCCATAGAACAGAAAACCACAACGGACAAAGCGAGGCGGTTGCGTTTTTTCGTCCGTCTGTCGATTCCGGGGACAATAGCAACGGCGTTCCGGTCACCCTTTCAAAAAGCCAGGAGGCGATCGTGATTCGAGACGCCGGTGGTCTTGTGATTCTTTGGAATACCGGAGCGGAGGAGCTTTACGGAGTGTCCGCATCCGACATTTTGGGCCGACCATGGCCCGCCGGATTCTCTCTCGAAATTGAGAAGGTGACCCAAGCCGAGCAGATCACTCTTCAAAAGGGCGAGTGGGCGGGTATACTCAAGCAGTCTGCGGCAGACGGTAGAGAGATAGAGGTGCAAAGCCGCTGGGTTCTTTTGCCGAGCCAAAAAAGCGAGGGACAGACCATCCTGATCATCAATACGGACACGGCTGATTCCAAACGAATCGAAGAGGAGCGTCTGCGTGCACAGCGACAGGAATGCATCGGGGTGCTCGCTGGCGGGATTGCGCACGACCTGAACAATACGCTTCAACCCACCGCGATGGCCATGGATCTCATTCGCGGCCGTCTCCTTGATCCGGACAGTCAGGATTTGCTCCAAGTCGTGGACGCGAATCTCCGGAGGGCGTCGGAATTCGTTCGACAAATTTTGAACTTCACTTTGGGGGGGGCGGGCGGCGTGGCGGAGGTTTCGCTAGGCGAGATTGTGGAAGATATAGCCGGTTTTGTTCAGCATGCCTTCCCCAAGTCCATTCAAATCCAGAGCAACCTTGAGACCGGTGTGAATCGTGTTCGGGCGAATGCCACCCAGCTCAAGCAAATCCTCCTGAATCTTTGCGTGAATGCGCGTGATGCGATGCCCGGGGGCGGCGTCTTGACGTTGAAGGCCTGCAATATCGATATTGATCAAGCATTTGTTCAAAGAAATCCAACGGCAAAAACAGGACGGTTTGTCCGCATCGGCGTTAGCGACACGGGGGCCGGAATTCCTCAATCTTTGAAGGGCAAAATATTCGATCCTTTTTTTACAACCAAAGGGCCTGAGAAAGGTACCGGCCTCGGGTTGGCCACGGTCATGGGAATTGTCCGCGGGCACGGGGGTTTTCTCTTGATGGAAAGCACGGAGGGCCAAGGGACGACGTTCGAGGTTTTCCTGCCCTCAGCCCAAGCATCCCTGGTAGCACCAACTGCACCCGTCCCCGCCGCACTTCCCAGAGAGTTTGCCGGCAATGGTGAAACCCTTCTTCTCGTGGATGACGAGCCAACGGTGCTCAAGGTCATGCAACGCTCGCTCGAACGTGCTGGATACCGTGTGCTCACGGCCTTGGATGGCGAGAAGGGTTTGAATTCCTACATCGCGAACCGGGAAAAAATCGCAGCGGTTGTGACCGATATGTCAATGCCCGGCATGGATGGTGTGGATATGATCAGGCAACTGAGAAAAATATCCCCTTCGGCAAAAGTGATTTTTACCAGCGGCTTCAGCATCGCATCCCATGGCGGGCCGTCTGAAACGCTGGGTGCGGATAAAGTTTTGGCCAAGCCATGCAACTCCCGGACGATACTGGAAGCGATTAGGGATTTGTTAACCGAAGAGCCCCAAAAATGCGCATGAGGCCTCGGGGCGCACGGTGATTTTATGGACAATCGCCTCTGGCAAATGCGGTCGGATCATTAATCGTGTCTTATCTTTCGCCCATATACGCCATCCTGACCATTTGCTTGGAGGTTGCCGGCATTTTGCTGGCGATGCGGGCGATACTGATGGCGAGAACCCCGCAATCCGCGCTCGCTTGGGCGGGTGTCCTGGTTTTTCTGCCTTTCATTGGAATCCCCCTTTTTCTGGTCTTCGGCGAATCGCGATTCGCGGGCTACACAAGAGCAGGGCGGGGCGGGGTAAAGGCGTTGGATGAAGCCCTTCATGCGATCGTCCGTTACCTCGACGGGTATCGGGTTCTGTTCACCGGAGACTTTGCGGAGCCGGAGCGAATGGCTAGAAATCTCACGCGCCTCCCGGCCACCAGTAACAATGAGGTGAGGCTTTTAGTGGATGGGCAGGCCACATTCGAAGCGATATTCAAGGCCATCGACGGAGCGGAGGAATCCATCTGGGTTCAGTTTTTCATTATTCATGACGATCTCCTCGGGCGCACACTGGCTGAGAAGCTCCTTGCGGCGGCGGGTCGGGGGGTCCAGTGCCGTGTCCTTTATGACCAAGTCGGATCCAAAACCCTGCCTCCATCCTGGCCGAACCGGCTTCGAAAGGCCGGAATCGCTGTCGAGGCCTTCGTCACGAATCGCCAGTTCGGTCGCCGCTTTCAGATCAATTTTCGGAATCACCGCAAACTGGTCATCGTCGATGCCCGCGAGGCCTTTCTGGGCGGACTGAATGTGGGCGATGAATACATGGGGAAGAGTCGCCGCTTTGGTCCGTGGCGTGATACCCATATCCGCATCGATGGGCCCGCCGTTGCGGGGTTCCAACTTTCTTTTTTGGAGGACTGGAACTACGTGACCCGCGAAGTGCCCGGGTATCGGTTGCGGCCGCCAACGCTCACGCCGAGCCACACGGCGTCGGTTTTTCCGGTTGCAACCGGCCCGTCCGAAAGCTGGAGCACCTGCACGGCCGTCTATCTTTCCGCAATCCATTGCGCGAAAGAACGTCTCTGGATCGCAAGTCCGTATTTTGTTCCATCCAGCCCGCTTTTTTACGCGATCTGCCATGCGGCGATTCGTGGTGTGGACGTGCGCATCATCCTGCCAAAAATGGCCGACCACCTCCTGCCGTGGCTCTCGTCCTTTACTTATTATCCGAAGCTTCGGGAGGCGGGCGTGAAAGTCTGGCGCTACCAGCCGGGCTTCATGCACCAAAAGGTTCTCCTTGCCGACAATGACATCGCCATCGTGGGTTCGATCAATCTGGACTACCGTTCCTTCATGCTGAATTTCGAGCTTTCGGCGGCGATCCAGGACAAGCGGTTTGCATCCGATGTGGAAGCCATGTTCCTTGCCGACTTCGACCGCAGTCGTCCGGAGAATCTGCGCGCTTTTGATGACGGGTCGCTCCTCTTCCGCCTCAAATGCCGTGCTGCGGCCCTGATGAGTCCGGAGCAATAAGAAGAGGCGCACGGAGAGACGCCGGCCGATTAGATTTTCGGCATGTAGATGAGAAGACGAAGACCGTTCAAACAAACCAACACGGTGCTGCCCTCATGTCCAACCACACCCATCGGAAGCGGCAGGTGGATTCCAAAAGCCGCGATAAGGAGAAGGACGATCACCGAACTCGCGAAAACCAGATTTTGCCAAAGAATGCGGCGGGCGTGGCGCGCAATGCCCAGAAGAAGGGAAATATTTTCGAGCTTGTCACCCATCAGAACGACGTCGGCGGTTTCCATGGCTATATCGGTTCCCGCCGCGCCCATGGCGACGCCTATGTCGGCGCAGGCCAGTGCCGGTGCATCGTTCACGCCGTCACCGACCATCAAAACGCGTCCTTGGGATTTCAGTTCCCGGATGGCGGCGACTTTCCCCTCAGGCAGAAGCTCGGCGAGCACCTCGTCCACGCCGGCCTCCTCGGCGATGGCATGGGCGACGGCTTTCTGGTCTCCCGTCAGCATGACGATTTTTTTTACGCCTAGGCGGTGAAGGCTCTCAATGGTGCGAAGCGCCTCGGGACGCAATGTATCCGCCAAGGCGAGCACAGCCAAAGCGACGACCTTATCCCCATTGCGTTCTCCGATCCAAACGCATGATTTACCCCGTTGAGCAAGGGGGGTGGCGGCGATCGCGATCACATCCATGCCGGACGCATCGCATTCGCGAAAAAAACGTTCACTGCCGATGAGAAGACGCCGACCGGCGATTGTGGCTTCGGCCCCCTTTCCAGGAGTGGATTGAAAGTCCGCTGCCTCCGGAAGAGCGAGCCCGCGTGCCGCAGCGCTTTTCACGATGGCATGGGCCAGCGGATGCTCGGATTTCGATTCCAGCGCGGCAGCCTCCGCAAGCAAGATTCCGAGGTGCAGCGGGAGCGTGGCATCGGGCTTGTGTGTGCCGGCGGCATCCACGATGTCCGTAACCACAGGCTTCCCGGCAGTTAGAGTCCCGGTTTTATCGAAAGCCACGATGTCGATCTGGGCGGTGCGTTCAAGGTGGGAGCCACCCTTCACCAAAATACCGCGGCGCGCGGCTCCGCCAATGGCGGAAAGAACCGTTGCCGGCGTGCTGATGACGAGGGCGCACGGCGAGGCCACGACCATCACGGTCATCGCCCGGTAGAAGGCATCGGCAAATTCGTCGCCCATGAGAAAGAAAGGGATCAAAAAAACGAGGGCCGTGAATGCGATGACGCCGGTGGCATAGTATTGTTCGGCCTGCTCGAGGAATCGCTGCGTGCCGGATTTCTCGGCTTGGGCCTCTTCAACGAGTTTCACCATGCGGGCGAGAGTGGAATCCTCCGCGCGCTTGGTGACGGTCAACTCGAGTCCTCCGCTTTGATTGAGTGTTCCGGCGAAGAGGGAGCTGCCAACGTTCTTGGTGACAGGCATCGATTCACCGGTAAGGCTGGATTCATCGACATGGCTGGAGCCTTCGACTACGGTTCCATCGACAGGAACATGCTCGCCGGGGCGAAGAACCACAATGTCGCCGAAGTTGAGTTCCTCTACCCGGACGAGCGTGGTGATGCCGTTGCGTTTCAGCAGGGCTTTGTCAGGGCGAAGCTTGAGGAGGGAGTGAATGGCTCGCCTGGTACGCTCCAAGGCGTAGCTTTGGAGAACGTTGGAAAAACAAAACAGGAACAAAAGCAGGGCCCCCTCGAAAGGCTGGCCAACAATGCCCGCGCCGATCGCGGCAAGCACCATGAGCACATCGACGTCCAAAGCGCCGCCGCGCAATGAGGCGATGGCCGAGCGCACCCCCTGCTGTCCGCAGAAAAAATAGGCGCCGGCATAGAGAATCCATGTGGTCGTCGCCGCTTTGCCAAGCGAGTGATCGGCAATGAGGGAGGCGAGAAGAAAAAGAAAACCCAGTGCACACGAAAGCTCCTCGTTGAGAGAACCGGATCGCATTCGCTGCCAGAGGGATTTTTCGGGTTCAAGGGAGGCGGGCTCGTAGGCGCTGACCTTCGCGCCGGTGGCGCGAATCCCTTCCATGACCGTTTTCTCGTCGGCCACGGTTTCATCAAAGGTGAGGCAAAGAATTTTTCCGATATATGTGGCTGTGGCCTTGCGGACGCCAGGCAGATTTTTCATTTTGCGCTCTAGGCGGATGGCGCAGGCTTCGCAGGCTTTTCCGTCCAAGCGGAGCGTGCGCTTTTGCAGCGCCGGTCCCATCGGATGGCTTTCGGCGATGCGTCGCAAATCCTCCTCGGACAGTGTCGAGGGGTCGTATTCAATTTCGAGGGAGGGTTTTCCGGGAACGGGATTAACGCTGACCACGCCTTTGTGGTCGGCAATCGACCGGGTGGTTTGCTTGAGCGATTCTTGGGCCTCGTTTTCGGCACTCATAAAAAGAGAAACCTAAGCTCGACCGGGCAGACGCGCACGGCAAAAAATCAGCCTTCGCGGCGCTGGCGGATATAGTGAAGGGCGCATTCCCCCTCGGAGACGGCGAAATTTGCCAAGCGGAAGAATCTGGGTTCGCGCAAAAGCACGCCCGGCAGTCCGGTGAGAGAGGGCGCAGCGGAACCCCCGAAAATCACTGGCGCGATCGTCAGGTGGATTTCATCCAGAAGATCTTCGACCGCGAGCGCGCGCAGGAGCTGTCCACCGCCTTCGCAAACGAGACGCTTGACCGCATAGTCGCGGCGGAGCATCGCCAGGGCCTTGCGAAGAGGGACTGTCGGTGCGTCAAAAAGAATGAGGTCGCAATGCGGCGCTATGGCGTCACGGACGTCCTGAGGCATGCGAATCGTCGAAAGAACAACCAACGGCGAGGAGGTGTAGGAAAAAATTTTGGACGAGGTTTGGAAGCAACCTTCATTGCTGATGACCACGCGGAGGGGCTCTGGAGGCAGGCCTTGGCGCACCCGTTCCTCCCGAAGATCGAGCCGGGAGAGACCCATGCTCATGGTGTCGGCTTCGACCGTTCCGCGGCCGGCAAGAATCGCGTCGTTCGCAGCCCTTATCAAATGAAGACGCGACTTGTCGCTGGGCGAAGTGAAGCGCGAGGGAGTCAGGTTTTTTGTGCTGATCTTTCCATCGGCAGTTATGGCAAAGTGAGCGCAAACACGCGGCACCCGGATGGCTCGACTCGCTCTCATGGATCCAATTTATGTCCACTCTCAGCGTTGGCTTCCACCTGATGCTCGAGAGTTTCGACAGCGCCCTGCATATCGGCCATGTTGGGGAGATCGTGAATGGTCGAGCGGTAGAACAAGTAAATCGCACCGCCAATCAGGCTCCAGAAAACAGTCATCATAAAACCGGAAAGGGAGATCAGGGTCGCGATGGATTCCGGGGTAGAGTAAAGACCGCCTAGAATTTTGATAAACAGGGTCTCGCGAACCCCGGCTCCTCCCACGCTGATCGGAAGGGCGGTGACGGTGGAGACAATCGGCGATACGCAAAAAAGGTTGGATAGCTCAAGCCCGGAACGGAATGCCTTGGCTCCGAAATAAAACGTGGAAAAGAAGAGGAAATGGGACGGGATGGAGAGAAGAAATGCATTGGTTACGGATTTGCCGGAGCGCGCATATTCGGCAAAGGAGGCAGCTGCTTCAGCGATTTTGGCGTGGGCCGGAAGCCATCGAGGAAGGCGGGTCGTGAGATGCAAACGATCCACCAACCATGCGACGAGGATGAAGGCCAGTGAGCCTCCGAGAATGATCGCAACCGTGACAACGACCCACATAGTGAACTCATGGGATATCAGCGTATCCCAGTGGAGAAGGATCATTGCGGCCGAGATGGCGGCGAGCGCAAGAAGCCCGACAATCCTGTCAATGAAGACACTCAAAAGAGCGCCAGCCTTCTTGTGCGGGGCCTCGCGAATGATGAGGAAGATTTTAACAATGTCGCCACCCGTCGCTCCGATCAGAAACAGATTGAAAAACATGCCCACGAGAATAATGCGGACGGCACGGGAAAAAGAGACAACGATGCCTTGAACTCGCAGGAGGATCAGCCAGCGCTGGACTTGAATCAACAGCCCAGCACCGATCGCGACCAGGCCCGGAACAAACCACCACAGATTTGCTGTATCGAGTGCGGCCAGGAGTTTCTTGTTTTGATCCGGGTTCCGGAAAATCCACCACAAGAGGCCCGCAGTGATCAGAAGCTGAATGGCGGAGAGTAGGTGTTTTTTCATCTGCGTTTAAAAAGTTTATTCCACGCGGCGGCGGCCGTCTGAATCTCGGCGGCTTCCGTGCGCGGGGACATCTCAAAAACGGTGGCGCATTTTTTGGGCAGGAGCGGAACGAGTTTTTCCAAGGGTGTGTCCCCGGTGAAGGGAGGGCGATGGTCCCGAAAAGGCCAGCGCGTATCGTGGATGTGACAACCAATCAAAAGCGGTGCCATCTTTTCCAGCCACTGGAAATGGTCAAGGAGGCCGAGGTTGTGCTTGATCTGGGCGTGACCGAAATCGTGCCAGTAGCCGACATGGGGGGAGTTCAGCTTTTGAAAAAAGGAACCCATTTCACGCTCCAGCGGCGCGGCTTCATAATACTCACGGTTTTCAATGCCGAGGCGGACGCCCTTCTTGCCGGCGTATTCGGCCAAATCGCCGAGCCGTTCCAAAATCAGGCGATTGTATTGCTCCGAAACCTTCTCCCGGGCGACGATGGTATCCAGCCTCTTCTTTACGAATGCCCGACTGAGGAACTTTCCGTCGGTGACCATTTTTTGAAGGGGGCCGGTGAGTTTGAGTTCGCGGATGCGGCCGGTGTGAACAACCACAAACGGGGCACCCAACTCCGCAGCCCAGTCGATCGTGATTCGCGAGAGCTTCGCGGCACGTTCACGGTCGGCGGCGCGAAGAGACGTGAATTCATAGCAGTCAGGCGAGTCCGTTTGCACCTCAACGGGCATCGGGAGGAAGTTGTGAACGCTCGAAATGGCGAACCGGTATTTCTCCCGTGCGGCGAGAATGCCCTCGAGTTGGGAGGAGCGAATGCCATGGCTGATCTCAATGGTGTCGAAGCCGAGGCCTAAGATTTCCTCGACCATCGTGCGGCCATCGTGGTGTTTCCAGGAATTCCAGCATGTTGAGAGTGAGAGGCTCATGGTCAAAGCGAGTTTAGAATACTATGCGCCGAATCGAGTCCGGATGAAATGGCGGATTGAATGCTGGCGCCGGATGCCCAATCGCCAGCGGCATAAAGGCCCTTCGGCATATCGGTGAAGGGATTTTGCGATGCAAACCCAGGTGGCTGTGCGGGGACGGCATAGGGGACGCGGATGGTCTCCAGATATTCCAGGGAGTGGGATGTGTTGGGAAAAATCGCCGCGATTTCTTTTTTGACTGTAACGGCCAGCACCTCGTCGGAAAGATCCGAAAAATCCAACACGCTTGCGCTGACAAGGTGCACCCCGGGGGGGGCGAATTCCGGAGCGACATTGGTGATCTGTGCAAAATGGCGCACGCGACCGATGTTGCTTTCGGGCAGAACGAGGCAAGGGTGGGGATAGACGGATTGCGAGGACTTGAAATAAACCACGGCGACGCTTCGGACTGGCGCTGGCGCGGGTCGGCCCAAAAGGCGAGAAATGGAGGGTTCGTCGAGAGCAAGAACGATGCTGGACGCCTCGAGGTGTTCGCCATTTTCCAACGTCATTCCTCGGGCGCGACCGTTTTGGATATCGAGAGCAGTGACCCTTGTTCGCAAGCGGAGAGAGTCTGCGGGTAGCGCGGAGGCCATTTGGGCGGGCAGCGCGGCGATGCCTCCAGCCGGAAGCCAAGCGCGACCGGTGGTGAATTTTTTGAGATAATAAAGAAAAAGTCCCGCGCTGGTCTCGAGGTTGGCATCAAGAAGAACACCGCCAAAAAAGGGCTCGGCAAAACGGGCGAGAAACAAATGGCTGAAACCCCATCGGCGCAGGAAATCCCGCGTCGAAATGTCATCGGGTCGCGCGCAGCCGGCCACAAGGTGAGCGTCTTTAGTCGCTGCCGTCCGAGCCACCAGGGCACCGAGAAGAAGCTTGTCCTGCAAACAAAACGACTTTGAGACGAGATTATCAA
>JALQZP010000250.1 GCA_023258235.1 Terrimicrobiaceae bacterium
ATCGAGGAACTCGTCTTCGGGACTGGCGTGGTCTTCAAAGTCGATGGCACGCGTGAAACCCTTTCGAGCGACCGTACCCCGCTGATCTCCAGCACGGGATGGACGACCGTGGAAACCCCGATGGGCCGAGCCGAGGCGACATCGGCCACCTATGGCGATGTGGAAAAGAAATTCTCCTACACGATCACCCTGAAAGTCCTGAGCGACATCCAAGCGATCGCGGTGGAGGGGGTTTTCCACAACAATAGTGATCGCGATGCGAAGCTCTACCGGGTCGAAACGATCAACACAATGGCCGGCGGTCGCATCCAGTTGGATTCGCCGGAGAAATGGCTCGTCACCCCGTTGATGGAGTCCGCCCCGGCGGAGCCGTTCACGACGATGAATCGCACCTGCCGCGAAGCCGCCATGGTCTATGATCCGAAAGGCACCGGGTTTTTGATCGGACCGACTGGCCCCCCGGAAGCCTTCACAGATCTCGATTTCAAGGATGGCGGCATCAAGTCCTCTTCCAACATGGATGGCGTTCTTGTCAAAGCCGGCCAAAGCCGCCGGGGCGAGCCAATGATGATTTGCTTCGAGTCCCCCGAAACCGCCTCGAAAATCTGGACCCGTTGGGTCGCCGCCACGCACGGCGCGAGACTGCACCGCGAGCGGGTTTATGGCTGGTGTAGTTGGTATTCACGCACCACGAACATCGACGAAAAACACACTCGTGATGTTATTGGGATTCTTGCGGACAACCCGAATGTTTTCGGCAAAGGCGTCCTGCAACTCGATGACGGCTACCAGATCATGGATGGCGACTGGAGGGGTGGTAAGAAGTTCCCTTCGGGATTGGCCAAGCTGGCCGAGGACATCCGAGCCAAGGGTTGGGTGCCGGGTGTTTGGTTCGCGCCCCTGATGATGAATCCCAACCATCCCTTCAAGAAAGCCAACCCCGAAGCCATGCAAAAAAACGCCCAAGGCATCGAGAGTTTTGCGAATCCCAATCCCTTCCATCCCGATGGCTCGAATTGGATTGTGCCCGATCATCCGGAGTCCAAGAAATTCCTCTACAATATCATCAAGGACGCCCGCGACCGTGGCTACGGCTACATCAAGATCGACTTTAATGGCATTGGACGGCGCTTCACAGACCCCACCAAAACCAGCCTCCAAATCTTCCGCGAGCTTTACACCCTCTATCGTCAAGCCGCTGGCGAGGAAATGTATATGCTCTCCTGCCTCGGCCAGCCCACCCGTGGTGTGATCGGTTTCATCGACGCTGCTCGCGTCGGCCCGGACTCGCACCCGGCCCACTTCAACAAATGTCTGAAATCTGTCCTACGCTTCCAGATTTTCGACAATGTCTGGTGGCAGAACGATCCGGATGTTTCCTACATCGCCACCGAACTTCCGAGCCGCAACCTTGGTAGCGTGCGGGGAGGCGATGATGGCGGGAAACCAAATGAAGGCATGTGGCGCAGCTGGCACGCCATCACCACCCTCGTCGGTGGAACTGCCATGATCAGCGAGCCGCTTCAAACCGCGGATACAAAAGCCGTCTGGCGCGGTTTTGAGATCATGCGCCCCGCCAGCGCGGAACCCGCCCGGCTCTACTCGCTCGGCACCTCGGCCAGCAATGCCATCTTCGGCTTCTCGGCCCAACGCCCTTACGGCGATTTCTCGGTCTTCAACCTCTACAATGCGAGCGAGGGCCAGCAAGCCATCAACCTGAACTTCGCCTCGGTCGGAGTGCCACCGAATGTCGAGTGCGCTGTCTTTGATTTCTGGGAAAACAAAGTCGTCGCCCGCGCGAAGGATAGCTTCACCACCCAACCGCTCGAGTATCTCTCGTCGGCCCTTCTGCGTTTCACACCGCTGAATTCCGACCAACCGCTGCTCGTCGGCTCGAACCTCCACCT
>JALQZP010000251.1 GCA_023258235.1 Terrimicrobiaceae bacterium
AAATATCTCGGCTTCAAGGCATCGATATCCGCCACTTTCGCGACGGCGTTGTAGGAACTCAATACAATCTGAAATCCATGATCCAGCGTGTATCCGTCGCGGTGGCTGGTGCGGAGGCGTCCGCCGGGGACATCGGCGGCATCAAGAATCAGGAACGGCTTGCCTCGTCGGCGCAGTTCGGTGGCGCACGCGAGCCCGGCCAGTCCAGCTCCGACAATCACAATCATGGCCGGAAACGCATATTTTCGCTGACGAAAACAAAAAGGGATTTCATCAGATGGCAACCAGATCGAGCCAATCCGGGTTTTCGAGCGCGTGATCCAGAATCTCGCAAAGGATCATGTCGAGTGTCGTGACGGGTTTCCAGTCCCAGGCTTCCTCGGCGAGGGATGGGTCGAGGATGGCCCATGGAATGTCGAATGGGCGAACGGAAGCGGAATCCGAAAGCAGGGCAGGATCATTCTCCGGCAGGGCGGGATGCGACTTCGCCGCACACCAGGTGGAAAGTTCCTTGAGCGACATGGAATTTGCGAGACCGCCGGCCAGGTTGACGATGCGGGGCTTGTCGTTTCCGCGATGGTCGATTTGGCGCAGGATCACCGCAGCGAGGTCGCGTGGATGAAGGCAGTCGCGGACCTGAAGACCGGAACCGCCGAAACCAATGTAGCGGAGCGGGCGACCGGACATCCAACTGTGGATCCAATACGAAAAAATTCCCTGGTCGGCTTTTCCAAATTGCCCGGCTCCGGCAAGAACGCCGCACCGGTTGATCCAGACAGGAAAGCCAAAGGCCTCCCCGTATTCCAAGGCCAGCCATTCCGAGCAGAGCTTCGTGCTTCCGTAGAGGCTGATCGGCGGCTGCGTCGAAAACGTCTCCGTGATTCCGGCAACAGACCAACCGGGGCCTTTTGCGGAGGGTGCGATCTCGAAGCGGGTGGTCGATTTTTCGATGGGTAGCGAAGCCATCGACGCGATCGAGTAGACACGGCTTGTGGAAAGGAGAGTGAACCCGGCATTCCATTTTTTGCAAAGCTCAAGGAGGTTCACTGTGCCGTAGAGGTTTTGATCGACGAGGTCGCGGCTCGATGAGCCATCGACTCCTGCCAGCACACTCGGATTTGCGGCGCAGTCGAGAATCCAGTCGCAGTCCGGAAGCGAGTCGAGGAGAGGTCGGTCGCGGACATCGCCGATACGGACATCACAGCCCAGTGCGCGCAGGGATTCGATGTTGGTTTCGCTCCCTTTGCGGGAAAGGTTGTCGATGCCGAGGATCGACAAGTCGGGGCGGAATCCAAGAAGGGAGCGGACGATCACGCTTCCCGCAAATCCACAGACGCCCGTGACAAGGATTCTCATTTTCTTTTGTGCGGAATCAGAGACGCGAGCGCCAGGCGGTCACGATTTGCTGAATCGTGTCCGGCAGGCTGATCGTAATATCCCAGGCGGGATAGTGCTCGCGCATTTTGCGAAGATCGCTGTAGTAGCAGATGTGGTCGCCGATCCGGTTTTCATCGACGTAGGTGTGGACTTGTTTTTTTCCGGTAAACGATTCGGCGATCTGAAAGGCTTCCAGAATCGAGCAGGAATTGGCTTTTCCTCCGCCCAAATTATAGACCTCGGCAACCCGTGGGGATTTGCAGAATTCCCACATGAAGCGGGCGACATCCTCGCTGTGGATATTGTCGCGCACTTGCTTCCCCTTGTATCCAAAAACCTTGTATTCGCGGCCTTCGAGGTTGCATTTCACGAGGTAGCTGAGGAACCCGTGCAGCTCCACGCCGGTATGGTTCGGGCCGGTGAGGCATCCCCCGCGCAGACAGCAGGTCGGCATATTGAAATAGCGACCATATTCCTGAACCATCACATCGGACGCCACCTT
>JALQZP010000252.1 GCA_023258235.1 Terrimicrobiaceae bacterium
GGAGTTGTTCTTCCTCCAAAACTCCCGCCTTTTCGGTTGTGGTCCATTCAAATGGATTCGGGCTTAAAGCATCGGGCTGCTGTTATTTCTTCGCGGGTGTTTTGACCAACTTGGTGATGCGACCCCACTGGTTCCAATCCTGAATGTAGAGGTTCCCATCGTAATCGATCGCGCAGCCGTGCGGAGCGGTGAAGACACCCTCCTTCCAATCCTGCGGCGGCACGTTGAAATTCGCGCGCTGTGACTCGACAGGGTTGTCGCCAAGTTCGCTTAGAATTTTGAAATTCTTGTCGAGAAGCACCGCACGACCGGCAAGCTCGGCAACGAGGATGAGGTCGCCACGGATGGCGGTGGCGCAGGGGCGGCGCAAACCGGTAATCGGGATATCGATGGGTTTCCCGTTGAAGTCGAGGGTCTGGATGCGGAGGTTCTCGCGATCACAGACGATCAGAAGCGGTTTTTCAGGATTGCGGACATCCACAGTGAGCCCGTGGCAAGTGACAAATTGGCCAGGGGCTGTGCCTCGGGCTCCAAACTTGCCGAGAAATTTGCCGTCCGGGGCATATTTGTAGATGATGTTTGTGCCGTAGCCGTCAGCGACAAAGAGGGTTCCGTCCGGAGCGGCATCAACAGCGGTGGCATTCGTCCAACCGAAATCATCGGTGCCGGGTTTGCTGTCGAGCTGGAAGATGATCTTGCCATCAAGGTCGAGCTTGCAGACACGTTTGCCTCCAGCGGCGTAGAGGTATTCCTTCCCGCCCTCTTCGCGCATGGCGAGGCTATGGAAGCGGCGTGAAGGCTCGCCCCAGCTGCGAATAAAGGTGCCGTCGGGTTCATAAACAATGACACCATTCGGTCCATCGGTGGAGACATAGATATGACCGGATTTATCGACCGCGACACCGCCATGGGTGGAGCCAATGTGTTCCTGTCCGGGTATGTGGCCCCAATCGAGGACGGTTCGGTAAACCCAATCTCCTTGACCGGTGAGAGCACCATCCTTCAATGAGGGTGCGGGAGCGGCGGGTTTCGGTTGGTCGTCCTGGTGGGCTATGGCGGAATGCGAAACGGCGAGACCGAACACGAGTCCGGCGAGAAGGGTCTTATTGGTGAACATGGTTTTTTGGGAGAGTGGATTGGTTTGATTCAGCGATCCGGATTATTACCGATGTCGGCTGAAATTTTGAATGATGTTTTCTTGTCATACCGGATTTTTATCCAGACGACGAGGTCGGTACCATCAAGGGTCTTGTTGTGGCCGAAGCGGCAGTTCTTCCCGACCGGGATTTTTTGGTCATCGATCGTAAGCCGTGCGGGGCGGTTTCCCCAGTTTTTTACAACAAAGGCGGGATTGTAAATCGGCGAGTCGGGCGTGGCTTCGAGCGTGAACTCAAGGGGACCGGCACCGGGAACCTTTGCATTGAAAACATAGGCCCGCTGGTTTTTGTCATAGGCACCGCCTCCGAATCCGCTCCCCGCAAGAGTGGCCTGCGGAGCAGAGTTCCACGACCGCGAGAGCGGGACAAGGCTGTCGATCGGTTGATCGGTCAAGGGTCGGGTTGCCGGTGAGCGGTGGGGGGTTGCCATGCAGAGCCGCCACAGCGGCCATCGGTGGCGCCTGTGGCGCCTGTGGCTGTTCCACTGGAGAGGCAGCCCTGCCTAAAGACGTGCGCGCCCGCGGAGCTGCGCCTTCGGAGCTGAGCCCTCGGCCACCGCGGAGGTGCGGGTACAATCGATTCATGACGGTGCTCACGTTGGGATTCTCGACGTTGCTTAGTAGGACGCTCTCAATGCGCTCGCGGAAGAATGCATTACTCAGCATACGTCCGACATGGCCGCTGGCCGCGAGCGCTCGAAGTTCGACGAAGTT
>JALQZP010000253.1 GCA_023258235.1 Terrimicrobiaceae bacterium
ATCGTGAAGCCCGCCGCCTTGCACTGAATCCAGAACTGGCCGGCCTGGCCCAGCAGCAGCCCGTCCCGAGTGAAAAGCAAGCCCGCCCTGAAAGTCACGGGTTGGGTTGCCAAGCAGCGCGAACGCCTGCTGGCCCTTAAAGATACGCTCCTTGATTCCATGGTCGGAGTTGGCAAAGATTCCTTGCGCTCGCGAGCCGAAGGTAGCGAAGCTTCCGCCTTTGGGATGCACACGGCAGACGCCGGCAGTGACGCTTACGACCGCGATTTCGCACTCAGTCTCCTTTCCCAGGAACGCGATTCCCTTTTTGAAATTGATGCCGCTCTTAAAAAAATCGAGACCGGCACCTACGGCAACTGTGAGATGTCCGGAAAGCCGATCCCTCACGCACGCCTGGAAGCCCTTCCCTTCGCCCGCTACACCGTGGAATGTCAGTCCGAGTTGGAAAAAACCAACCGCCTCACCCGCGTTCGTCAGCCGGTCACATCCCTCTTCGGCCTCGGCGAGGAAGAAGGCGGCGAATCCGAAGAAGAGGAAACCACCACGGAAACCAAAGAATAATCAATTATGGCACAGGAAAACATCACACTCGAGTGCACTGAAGCGAGAGCCGAGGGCAAACCCCCGTCCCGCTACATCACAACGCGCAACAAAAAAAGCCCGCGCACTCCAACACGTCTCGAAAAGAAAAAATACAACCCCCATCTCAACCGACACACGCTTCACCGCGAAATCAAATAACACGCCATGCAGCCTAAAACTCCACAACGCCGGACCAACTTCCGCCGCGCCAACCGCACGATGCCGCGCCGCCGGATCGATATCAACATCGAGGCGATCGATTACAAGAACCCTGATTTGCTCAAGCGCTTCGTGACCGAAAGCGGCAAGATCCTTCCACGCCGCATCACGGGCATGTCTGCCAGACTCCACCGCAAGATCACCCGCGAGGTCAAACGTGCCCGCGCCGTGCTCTTGATGAAATAAAGGGCGCCTTCAATAATGGAGCCGTTTGATTTCGGCTGTTCTATTTTGCGAACTATTTTTGCAATAGCAAAAATGCATAAAAAGTCTATATTTTGCTTCAGTTTTTTTACGTATTTTGTTTTCGAGATTCGCAGTGTTTCGAGTCGTTTGAAGATAGTCTAGTATACAGTTATACTGAATAATCATACTTATAAGTTAGCCTCTAGTATCTAATTTATAATATTAGCGCACTTACTTTCCGGAGATTTTTTACTCGCTCGGATTTTCGTCCACTCTAAGGGAGCGGCGGTTTCGTTGTAAGCTTGGAGAAAATTTTCAATGGCATGCATGAGTTGTTTGATGCTGCGGAAACTGGCCCCCTTCAAGGCCCGCCCGACTCAAGATGCTGAACCAGAATTCGATTTGATTGAGCCATGAGGCGTAGGTGGGCGTTAAATGAAAATGAACATGGGGATGTCGTTTGACCCAATGATGATCGGACTTCAATTTGTGCACGCTTAGATTATCGAGAATGAGGTGAATTTCCTTTCCTTGATCGCAGGCTGTCACTGAATCCAGAAATTGCAGAAATTCTTCGCGACGCTTTCTGGGAAAGCATCTCGCTTTGACTTGCTCAGTGACCACATTCAGAGCAGCGAAAAGATTTGTTGTTCCGTGCCGTTTGTATTCGTGGGCAAACCCGGTCATTGAGCGTCCATAGGGCATTTTTATACCATCTATACAAAATAGCTAGACACAATAAATTTAGCTGAGTAAAACCTGTTGCCTCAAAAGTTTTGACACCCTGGGCGGTTGGCAAGCGGAGGCAGGGCAAGGTCGTTGACTCAAAAAAGATGACACCGGCAAAGGAAAGGAATGCCGATG
>JALQZP010000254.1 GCA_023258235.1 Terrimicrobiaceae bacterium
CGGGTTTGCCATCCTTGACTTGGTGCCATCCCAGTCCTCTCAGGTTGAGCAGCCCCGCATCCGCCGCCGCCTCCGAGGAGAGCTTGTCGGCGGCGTCATAACCGATCCACTTTGCGGTCCAATCCCCGGGATAGAGCATCCCCATTGTCCACAACGCCGGTTTGCTCCATGCACTGACTACCTCTTTTTCCGGTTTCAAGTTTCCGGTTTCCGGTTTCTCTTCCCACACGCGCACCTTCCAATGGCAGGCGGCCTGCGACACGAGCGGTTTGCCGGCATATTCGACTTGGTTGCTGCGGTCTGAGGAAACCTTCCCGCTGTCCCAAAGATCGCCCTGGTCCTTGGCGAGGATTTCGGGCGTCGAAGCGACGAGGATTTGGTAGGCCGCCTGTTTGATTCCTCTTTCCGGTTTCCCGGTTCCCCTTTCCAGTTTCCAAGAAAGCCTGGGCTTGGTGGCATCAATGCCGAGCGGGTCTTTCAAATACTCGCAACGGAGGTTTTGCACCTCAACGGCTTGAATGGCGGTGATCGTCATCAAGAACGATGCCGCGAGAGTCAGTAGGAGTGTTTTTTTCATAGGGGTTTTTATAAAAACGGATCGGCAAAAAAGAATTTGTCTACCGAAGATAGCAGAAATCTTTCCTTTTAAAAATGCACAAACTGGCAAATCTTATGTAAAATTTGGCAAAGCACGACCGCCATACCGATGTTCAACAAGCGCCCCACTTTTTTTCGCTACCTAACGATCAGCCCGGATGACCGGCACTGGGGGCTTTTCATCACCACGGCCGGATACAGCCGCACGCACCCCGCATCCGCCGGCTACCCACCCGAGAAGCACCCCTCGGCCTATCATTTCGAGTGGGGGCAGGGCCGCATCCTCGATGAATTCCAGATCGTGCACATCGTCCGTGGCCAGGGCACTTTCGAGTCCGCCACACACGGCAAAGTGAAGCTCAAGGGCGGCGAGGCCCTGCTCCTTTTTCCCGGCGAATGGCACCGCTACAAACCCAATCCCAAAACAGGTTGGGACGAATACTGGATCGGCTTCGACGGCTCGATTCCGCGCCAACTCCTGGACAAAAAAATCTTCCGCCTCGGCGCACCCGTGTTCAGGCCCGAGGACAGTGGCCACGCCATTCAGGAGCTTTACCAGCGCGCCATCGAAACGCTCGAACACGAACCCGCCGGCTACACCCAAATCCTCGCCGGGCTCACCTACCAAATGCTAGCCCTCCTTCGCGCGCTCGCCCTCAGCTCCGGGACTAAAACCACGCAGAACGACCTGATCGTGCGTTTGCTGAAAATCGCGATCACCGAACACCTCGCCGAGAAGATCGATTGGAACGAAACCGCAAAATCCCTCGGCGTGAGTTACTCCACGATGCGGCATGTCTTCCGCAAGCACACCGGCCTCTCCCCGCACCAATACCAAATCCAGCAACGCCTCAACAAAGCCCGCTTGCTGCTGAACTCCACCGACGGTTCACTAAAAACCATCGCCCAATCGGTCGGTTTCGAATGCTCCTTCCACTTCGCCCACCTCTTCAAACGCAAAACGGGCCGATCCCCCGGCGACTGGCGCAGAGACGTCCGCGGAGGAAACTGGATCGAAAAAACTTCCTTTCGAAAAAAACGCAAAAAGAAACAAACCAGCGACCACTCGAAAAAAGTGAACGGGTAGGATTCTCATTTTCCCACAACCTCCCGCAGAACGGCATCTCCCACAAGATAGCGTTGGCTTTTCTCGCAAAGCCGATTTAACCCGAAAACGGATTTTTAGACAGGATTACAGGATTTACAGAATAGCAAGCTTAGGAGAATCGAGACCTTTGGGAAAGATCGAGAAT
>JALQZP010000255.1 GCA_023258235.1 Terrimicrobiaceae bacterium
ATTCAGTATGCTGCACTAGAATGCAAGAAAACATTTACATGACCTGAGTCAGGGTAGCTCTAGAGCGGGGATTTTTTTAAAGGATATTGCGAAACTCCGGGGGAACGTTTAAATCTCACCCTGCTTATAAAGAATATGCGCAAAAAGATTATCGCCGCTAATTGGAAAATGAACATGACCGTCGCCGAGACGGAGGGCTACCTGGAAAATTTCCGCACCCATGTGGAACCTGTCAACGGAGTGGAAATCGTCATCGCGCCGCCGTTCACCGCCATCGCCAAGCTTTCCGAGCTTCTCGGCGGGTCGCAAAAAATCAGCTTGGGTGCACAGAACATGTCCTCCGAGATGTCGGGCGCTTTCACGGGCGAGATCAGCCCAACGATGCTGCGCGAACTTTTTGTCCGTTTTGTTATTCTGGGTCACAGCGAACGCCGCCTGATTTTTGGCGAGACCGACGAAGTCGTTAACAAAAAAGTCCACACTGCTCTCGCCTGCGGTCTTCGTCCGATTGTTTGCGTGGGTGAGACGCTTGAGGAACGGGATGGGGGTCGTGAAAAAGAAGTGCTTGAAACCCAATTGCGCGGGAGTCTCGCGGGGGTGACCCCAGAGCAAATGCTCGGCATCGTGATCGCTTACGAGCCAGTATGGGCCATCGGAACCGGTCGCAATGCCACTCCGGAACAGGCTCAGGATGCCCACGCCCACGTGCGCGCGGTCCTCGCCTCGCTCACCGATGAGGCCACGGCTGCGAAAGTTCGCATTCAATACGGCGGCAGTGTGAAACCCGCCAACGCCGCCACACTTCTCAGTCAGCCAGACATCGACGGGGCATTGGTCGGAGGCGCGAGCCTCGAGCCAATCGCCTTCTCGGAAATCGTCAAGGCCGCCGTCAGCAAGTAAACAAAATCTCAACGGCCCACACGTGCAAATGTGCGTGCGGGCTTTTTGTTTAGTAGCGCAGTTCCTACTGTCCGCGACGGATGCGTGATCCGGGGAAGTTCACAATGAACCTCCAAACGATTTTCTCCCGGCACTCGATCTCCCATGTTTCCGGATTGACCTTGCTGGGAATATCGTAGCGACGGACATCGATCACGGTGTCGTAGCCCCGGTCGGCGAAGATATCGATGATCATGGCGAGCACGAGCGGATCGGTAAGCAGGTGGCTTTCCGAGTTGATGTGGGCCCGCCCGGACATCGTGTGCCTGCGAATGATGGGCATGAACTTGTCATCGATGAGTTCCACTGCTTGAGCAAACAGATCGGCGTGCTCCGCATTGTAGGAGTCCAAGCGCTTCACCAACTCCTGGCGGGCATGAATGCTCAGATCGCGGGCAATCGGGATGCGCGAAATGCGGTCAAATGTGGCTTGGTCGAGCTCGAGGGAACTCTGGTAGCGCAACTCGTCTTGAATGCGCCGCTGGACCTCGTCGATCGAGCCCTGCGCATTCACATAGTGGTAAAAGAAAACCGCGCGAAGGGATTTAAGGGACTCGTAGGTGACTTCCTTGAATGTGCGATAGCGATTGCGGGCGGCGCGGATCGTGTCTATGCGATTTCAAAATCATGTCGTGCCAAAGCCGCCATTGTTATGCGTGATGAGCGTGAAGAGGGCGAGAGAGCACTCCTGAACTTAGGCCATACATTCGCGCATGCTTTTGAGCGGATCGTTGCCTATGACGGCACCCGTCTTGTTCATGGTGAAGCGGTTGCGATTGGGCTTTGTTGTGCCTTCCGTTTTTCGCAAAAGCTCGGTTTGGCGTCTGGGCAAGACGCGTTGCGAATTGAACGCCATCTTGAAAAAGTCGGATTGCCTACAAAAATAAAGGCGATTCCGGGTTGGAGTGCCG
>JALQZP010000256.1:0-272 GCA_023258235.1 Terrimicrobiaceae bacterium
TCAGGTTGACCCGGCAGCGCGATTCAAAAACGGGAAAGCGGTGGCGCTCTAAACGGCTGAGTATTTTTTCGTAAACGGCCTGCATAATGCGTGCGGGCAGGAGGGCGGAAAAATCGCTCTTCGGCACCCTGGCGGCGGCGTATCTCGACTGGGCGCGCAACGCACCGCTTCGCATCAGGGGAAGAAAGCCCTTTCCGGGACGTTGATCCAAGATCTCATTGATAGTGACGCCGTGTTGATCGAGTGTTTCCAGTGGGAGGTAGATTCGACCT
>JALQZP010000256.1:282-1841 GCA_023258235.1 Terrimicrobiaceae bacterium
CATATATAGCATCTTCTGGCGAAATACTACCGTTGGTCCAAATACTAAAAATTATAAATTCATTTCCTTCGCAACTATTTAATTTACGTCGCGCAGGATGTTGGTCCATTGAAGCGCATGGCCGAGGTGCACGGCGTAGGTTTCGCTGGCCGGATCGGAACAGCCAAAAATCCGAATGGAAACCAATCCTACAGCGCAGGCCACATGCCAGCAATAGTCCTCGAGTTCCGCGAAGGTGGAGTAAAAGCGCGGTTCGATGTCCATGGCGCAACCGCGAACCACGGCTTGGAGCAAACTTCTGTCAATCCGATGTCTCTGCATGAGCAACTCCAACTCCGAAGGCCATTCATCAGCTTCCAGCCAGGCGTCGAGGAGGCGGCGTTTCTCGTTCGTGGCCCGATCGGATCCGTCGGCGATGTCGTCAATCGCTCTGCAAAAACGGTAGAAAAGAAGGGCATCCCGGCGCCGTTGGGCGGGGAGCCATAATAGAGCGAAGGCCAGATGGGACGTTGCAAGGCCGCTCATCAGTGGAAGCTCGGGCGCTTTCATGGCGGAAGCGTTGGAGACAGGTTTCCATCAATGATGCGATCGGCAATCGGAAGAAGATGACTTCGTTGACCATTCCAGAGAATCGCCATGCCCTCTTTGTCCGCTAAGGTTCGGGCGAGAGGAAGAAGGTCGGAGGAAGGAGGAGAAATCGCCACAAGCAGGGGTGGGCGGTGGACGATTGCCCGTGCGAGGGCCACGAGCCAGCAGGTGGTTTCATCCAAGTTCCCGACAAGCGTTCCGCAGAGATGCCGGATGCCGGTGAACATCAGAACCTCGCTTGTACGTTCTCTCGCGAGATCTTCGCGTTTTCCGCAGATCCGAAAAAAAGGCATGGCAACATTCTCGGCAACGGTGAATGTCGGCAGCAAGTGGGGGTGCGTAAAAAGATAGCCGAACGCCCGATCCCGGAGCTGCCAGGCTGCGTCTTCCTTCATTGCGAGCACGTCCTCGCCAAGGACGCTCAAACGGCCGCTGGTGGGCCGCTCGATCATGCCGAGAATGTTCAAAAGCGAACCGAAATCCCGATCGTTGCAGAATCCGACCATCTCGCCGGAATGAAAAATGCCGCCGAATCCCTCAGTCTCGGCTTCGCCACCCCGGCTGGTGGTGCGGAACGGAATATTTTTGCATTCGAGGGGAGGCATGAAACTCGTCGAAGAGTGGCATTCCCGCGCAGTGGCATCAATTCGTAAAAAAGGGGATTTTTATTTGTTTGGGAATCATTCGACACGGACGTAAAAACCCCAAAAAAAACTTACTGGATGAGTTGGGCGGTCCCCTTTAGTATCCACATTGTGAGTTACCGAGTTTTTGGGCGCCGCGCCTGGCCGTGGCTCGACTGGTCGACCGACGGCTGCTCCGCGCCGCTCGTCGGCGACCGCGGCCGCACGTTCGACTTCACGTGGGCCTGCCGCCGCCACGACTTCGCCTACCGCAACCTGCGGCGCATCGGCCCGCCCCACTGGTCGGCGACCGCGCGCGACCGCGCCGACGCGCGATTCCTCGAGGAC
>JALQZP010000257.1 GCA_023258235.1 Terrimicrobiaceae bacterium
ACGCTTCCGGCACAGGATATTTCAATCCCGAAAGTAATCAATACGACTACAGGGTGATTGAGTCAATCACCAAAGGAAAAAACGAATTCACAGTCCCAAAAGTTCTCAAACCTAATCAATTCGGCGGTGATGAGCCGGCTGCGAAGCAGTAGGGCAAAAACAAACCCCGCCCGGAAAGGGCGGGGTGTGAATACCTGACGATCGCAGAGCCGCCTTTGCTCAATCGGTGAGAGCACCCGGCCGAACCGCTCAGGGGACTGCAAGACCGAATCCCCCGCTAGAGTCTCTTCCGGGTAAGTATTCGTAGAAAATGATAGGCAGGCCCGAGTCGCCGTCAACACCGAAAAATCCACCACCACCCAGAGCAAAAAAAGGATTCCACGCGGACATGGGTTTGGAAGCAACTTACGCGCCCTCCTCCGTGGAATCCAAGGAGACAAAACAACTCCCCACCCGCTAAGTCAAGTCGCCGCCGGAAGGACTATAGACATTCCCGACCTTGTTCCCAAGCCTGACGATGACACAGCTCCCGCCAGAAACGACGAGAAGAAATTCCTTTCATCGCTCATATTAGTCAACCAGTTTCAGATTTCTGAACCCCAACCTTACGCCCTCTGCGGGTATTCTTGGAGAAGGCGAAACGGCGCTTCGCGCCTGAGGCTTGGGTCGGCAACGGCGTGCCGAGCCCTACCTTGGATTTTCGATTTTAGGGGAAAATGGGGGCAGCGTGCATTATCTTTTATAATTTTGAAAGCAATTGATGGAAAGTAGATTGTGGATTTAAGATTCCTCAACCACGAATCGCTTGAGTTTCCACGATTGGGGAGCGGCTATCGCCGGAGAATTTTATTATCGGTTTTATTCGTGTTTATTTGCGAAAATTGACTCAATCGCTCCAGTTCTGTTGGTTCGCAGGTTTTTCCAACCCGCTTCTCCTTCGGAGCTGCCTATCGGCAGTCTATGACTTGCATCGCCCCCGATGCTGCGCCCTGCGGGCCAACCTTCGGTTAGTCTATCTTCAGCTCTCCCGTGCTTGCGATTCTCGACCTTCCCCAAGTTCTCGATTCGGCCTTCGGGACAACCATAGGGTGCTCCACCTCTTGCCCCCCCACAGACATTCGGTTGTGGTTCAAATGCTCATCGCTTGGGAAGTGGGAAATGGCGCTAAGTTAAGACCCTTTTGGGACGTTTTTGAGGTTGGATTTTTTTCCGGGTTCTGGGAGCGGATTTGAGAAGGGCTTTTCCCAAGCCCACGACACCAATCGAGGCCTTCACGTTTCGGTTACAGCCGTGGATTGAAGCTTCGAATCCATTTACACGCGTGCAGGTGATCAATTTTGCCAAGAAGGCGAGACCGTCACTATCAATTCGCGAGCAATAGGACAGATCAATGCTTAGTGGCCCATGGCCCATGGCTTGAATCACTTCGTCGCGATGAAGTTCTTTCAGATCGTTTGCGACTAAAGCGCCCAAAAAGGAAACAGAAACGGAATCGTCTGCGCTTTCGAGGGATACAAAACATCCTGCTTGGGGAACCCTCTCGGCGAGACGCGTGATGAGTGCCGGAAGTCGCTCGCAAGTCAGTGGAGCTATAAAATCTGTGGCGCGGTGGATACGGCAAAGAAAACGAAAAAGCAAATTGGGTGCGTAAATATAGCATCCCTTTTTGCGATGATGGCTCAATGTTTGCCACAGAAAACCCAATCCGGCGGCATCAACAAATCGGCATTCGGAGACATCAAAAAGCAGCAGTGCGTCGATATCCTCCTCCAAGCACTGATAAACAGATCTTAT
>JALQZP010000258.1 GCA_023258235.1 Terrimicrobiaceae bacterium
ATGTGTGGTTCGTTTTCATGTCGGTTATTGGAGTTTTTTGAGAATCCAGATGGTCTTGGGTTTTCCGTCGAGTGGGAGGTTGTAGGTGAGGGAGTAGGTTTCGGAACCCGGGTCGAAGGATGTTTCCCAGAAATCATTTCCGTGAACGGTTTGGTCGAGCGGCTGGGTTGGTGGTTCGAGTTTTTTGGCGAGGGATGGAACGAATTTGGAGATCAGGGGCAGGTATTCATCCGTCATCTTCTCGCCGGAAACAACCGCTCCGAGCTGCCAACCTTTCACTGAATCGAGACCTTCGAAGCGGACTGGAACGGCTCCTGCGCCGCCTTGGATTTCGAGGTGGATCATACGGGCCGCGGGATCGGCTTTCACAATGATCGGAAATTTGCGCAGGAGCGTGCCGCCTTGCACTTCGACCTGGAGGTCGTTGCCTGCGGCGGCGCGGTGGAAGGTTTTCCACGAGCCGGGATTTTCGGTGAGGTGCTTTCGGAATTCCTCGTTCGGGCCGAAGTAGTCGTCGGGTTTGGCGGGGACGACATCGACCTCGATCTCCATCTCTACCGAGTCGCCGGGCTTGTAGTTTTCGACTCCGGCGGGCGGAACGAGGGCCGCGTCGATATGGCAACGGCCATCGCTGGCGAGTTGGCCCACGGGCAGCGAGATCGAAGGGGAGTCGTAGTTCTTTCCGCTGAAGCTCGCGCGATAGGAGCGGACCACAAAGCCTCGGCTGCCGCTGGGCTGGCCTTCGAGTTTCGAGCCGGGAAAGCCCACCCACCAAGGCGCGGGGCCGGTGGGAACGAAACGCTCGAGGGCGAGTTCATTGACCTTCAATCCACTCGGAGCATCGAGTTCCTGAATCAATCCGTCGCGGTTGCCGATGGCGATTTTCGGGCAGAAAACCCTGCCTTGGCCGAGGCGGAAAAGGACGGAGTCCTTGGTGGGGAGTTCGGCGTGAAAATCATATCGGAGTCGCAAGAAAGTCTTGGCGTGGTCATCCGTGCGTGGAGTGGAGACATCGGCCTTGATGTCGACTTCGTTTTTGGCTCCGTAGGCGCCTTGGTAGAGCACCTCAGGGAGGCAGGGGCCGTGCGAAAGATACGAGGTTTTCATGCGGGCAAGCATGAGCCGTTTCCCGTCGGGACCATTTACCGAGAGCCAGTCACCGCCCCAACCGGCATCGGACCAAATCCATTTTTTGCCATCCTTGCCATCGCGGGTCAGAAAGGCACGAATATCGGTCATGGCAGCGGGGCCGGAGGAGAATTCCGGGTTGAAGCAGATGGTTTCGCCGTAGGAACCGATGGCTAGTTGGTCCCAGCGGCCGTTGGTGTTGTCTCCCCATCCGATGAGGGAGAGTTGGCTGAGGCTCGCAGACGGAAGGGAACCATAAAAACCATAGACGACTCGCAGGAGATACGAGGTTTTCCCGGGCGCGGCGGGCATTAGAGTGTAGGCGCGCAGGTAATCGGGGAGGACGGTGTGATGCCAGTTTTTAGAAAGTTGAACTGGGATTCCCGTGGGCGTGCCGTCGAGTTCGCACAGTATGGGAATGAGTCCGGTAATGCTCGCCGTGCCGAGCATTTCCAACATGAACGGAACATTTCGTTCGGGTCCCTGGTTGTCGATTTCCACGAGAAATTCGTCGTAGTTCCTCGCGTCCCCTTCGCCACGGGCAAAGGCGCGGTTGAGGCGAGTCGCAGTCGGAACCCTGAAGCTGTATACGGCTTTGGCCACGGTGCAGCCGTATCGGGCTTCGAAGGCTGTCGGCACGGTTTGGTTGCCGCTGGTC
>JALQZP010000259.1 GCA_023258235.1 Terrimicrobiaceae bacterium
ATGCGAACTTGATTGCGGAAAAAATTCGATTGCATAAAGCGGAACTTTATTTTTTGGTCGAGACGAGCAAGCGACTGCTGATAAACGAGTCGATTGCAGTAGGTGCAGATTGGGCCGAGTCAGACATCAAAACACTGACTGCACCGTCGTTGCTGCGACTGAAGATTGTGCCAACCTTTCCGGGAAACATTCTGTTGGCTTCGAGTGTGTCGAGTGCTCCGGCAGTTTCTTCGAGTTCTTCGGAAATACGCACGACGGTAAACGAGCCACCGACGTCAATCGTATTGAGCGGCGTTAGCAACATATTGTGGTGACCTGAACCAGGTATTGGGTTGCCGTGTGGGCATGCCGTTGGGTTGCCAAGCATTTTTGACAAAGCGACTTCAACTTCGTCGGTGATTACATGCTCCCATTTGCAAGCTTCGTGGTGTGCAGTTGACCAAGAGAGGCCAAGAACATCGATCAGGAAGCATTCGGCTAGGCGATGTTTACGTACGATGCCCTCGGCAAGTTTTCGTCCTGTTTCGGTGAGTGCAATTCGCGGACCAGACAAATTGATAAGGCCTTCGGCTTCCATTCGTTTGATCATTTCTGAAACTGAAGCACGGGAAACGGCGAGTCTTTCGGCAATACGTGCCTGAATCAGTTCAACGTTGTCTTCTTCGAGTTCAAAAATGCATTCACAATATTCTTCGAACGCCGGATGGTGTTCTGTGTTTGCGTGCATAACTTAAGTCTATATCTGGAGAAATTTATGATTTTTTTGGTGACTGTAAGGCGTTTTCACGTTCGTCACGCACTGCAGCCTTGACTGAATACTGCACGAGAATTGCGGGTGCGAGCACGATACATCCACCGAAAAGTGAGATCGTGGCTACGCGACTCGTGTTGGGTGTGAAATCGACAACGACACCCCAGACAACAGCGATCATTGAAACTCCGAAAAGTGAATAACCGAGGTTTGTGGCGCGTTTGGCCCAATTTGAAATCAAGGCTCGTTTGACGAGAATTGGGTCGTGATTTGGCGCATGTTTTGGCTCACGGTTTGAATCATCGGGTTGTGTGCGAGAATCCATAGCGTTGTGATTATGTTACGGGGTGTTCATCGATGGCGTTGAAACTTGAATCAAAAGATTCGGTGTTGATTGCCACGATCAATCGACCTGCACGCAAGAACGCAGTCGATCAAGAGACTTTGGCTGATTTAGCAAATGTGCTGAAGCAGGCAGAGGTGCAGTCAACTCGAGTAATTGTGTTGACGGGTGCAGAAAACACTTTTTGTTCAGGTGCAGATCTGTCGGGGGTGCGAGAAGTCGAATTCACTAATGCGCTGCATAAGTTATTGGTTCAATTGGCGACTTCACAGTGCGTGACAATTGCGGCGATCGATGGTCATGCACTTGGTGCGGGTGCGCAACTTGCAATTTCTTGTGACCTGCGTGTGGCAACGGCACGAGCCGTTGTTGGTGTGCCGGCGGCTCGACTGGGTTTAGTTGTAAATCATTGGACTGTCGAGCGCTTGACCCGTGAGTGCTCGTGGCCAGTTGCCAGGGCGATGTTGCTTGCTGCGCGCAATTATTCAGGCGAAGAACTTGCTCAACTTGGAGCGGTGCATCGAATTGGTGACCTAGATGTGGCGCTCGGCTGGGCTCGTGAGATTGCTGCGCTTGCGCCACTTTCGATTGCAGGTCACAAGGCTGCGCTGAACGCATCGTCTCGAGAACCAGAGCTCGACGAAATCGTTCGGTGGACACGAGACTAC
>JALQZP010000025.1:0-11369 GCA_023258235.1 Terrimicrobiaceae bacterium
GACACCCTGGGCGGTTGGCAAGCGGAGGCAGGGCAAGGTCGTTGACTCAAAAAAGATGACACCGGCAAAGGAAAGGATGAAGAAAGCGAAGGCCGCTCTGAACCCCTTCGCGTTGCACCGGCGGTTGGAGGAGGGATTGCGCGCGATCCTGCATCGGGCGCTCCATTCCAGTCGTCCTACGGACTCCTTGCATTCCGCGCCCGATGCAGGCAAAGAGATGGTCAGTTCGGTGTCATGACTTACGAGTCAACGACCCCACCTTCCCGGACCACCTCCGGTGTCATGGACTTTTGAGTCAACGCGCCTCACCTTCAGCGAGCCAAAAGCGCAATATGCGCCACACAAGATCGACTGCCACCTCAACTCTAAGCCGTAACGATGCAGTTGAAGAAAGGCCGCCGATTGGGAAGTGATTGTTGAATGAAAGAAAAAACACAATCCACGGGCACAAACCCGCTTCACCAATCGGTGGCGCAGAAATTGAAGTTCAAAGTTGGCACAAAATCAATAGCGGTTGATTTCACCGATCAACGCATCATCGCCCATGCGGGAACGGCGACATTCTGGGGTTGGTTGCATTTGAGCGGATTCCTCTCGGTTCTGGAAAAAGCGCTGCCGCACCAGGTGCCTTTGTTGAACAATCATCTCACGCCATTGGAAAAAGCGGTTGGGTTTTTGCAGGGCATCCTGTGTGAGGCGCGCAAGCTTACCCATGTGGCTTACCTGCGACGCGACCCCTTGATGCCCCAATTGCTCGGCGTTCGGTGCATACCCAGCCAATCGACCTTGTCGCGTTTTTTCAATTCCTTTGGAGGACTGGCGGCCAACGCAAAGTGTTTCCGTGCGCTTTGGAACTCCACAATGAAAAGGTTGCCGACTCGTCGCGAGGGCTACACGTTGGATTTGGATTCCACCAAACTCCTGCATGAGGACGGCAACCAAGAGGGAGTTAAAAGTGGCTTCACCCGGCAAGGAATCAAACCTTGTCTGCATCCGCTTCTGGGCATCTTGGCCGAGGTTCGCATGGTGGCCTCCTTTTGGCTGCGGGCGGGCAACGCTTCCTGCGCTAACAATGTGATCTCCTTTGTCCATGACTTGATGGCCAACCTTCCCATTCATATCCGCCTGCGCGGAGTGCGGGGCGATTCAGGGTTTTGCGTGCCCGAGTTGTTGGAGTTTTTTGAATCCCGCAGGCTCCCGTATGTGGTGGTGGCAAGGCTTCAGGAGAAAATTCAAACCTTGCTGCGCTCCGATTTGAAGTGGAAGCCTACTGAAGTGCCCGGCATGGAAGTGGCCGAGAGCGTTTATAAAAGCCGCTGGGTGGAAACGCGCGCGCCGACTGATCTTGATTCGCCACCGCAAGGATCAAAAGGGACGCCGCGCGGGCGGGAAGGAGCTTTTCGACCTACCGGAATACCTCTTTCAGGCCATGGTCACGAGCTGGCCTCTGGAAAAGGATGCCCTGTGGGTATGGCGTTGTTATAACAGGCGCGCCGACTGCGAGAATGTGATCAAGGAACTCCAACACGGCTTTGGGATCTCCGGACTGATCTGCGAACGCTTCCACGCCACCGAGGCCGCCTTGTCCTTGGCTGTGGTTGCCTACAACCTCACCGTGCTCTTCCAGCGCGCGTTGGGTTGGCAGACCAAAGTCACGATTCAGTCCCTGCGGTATTGGATCTTTGTCACGGGTGGACATCTCCAGCCCCCAAGGCCAGACAACCATCAAGTTCGCCGTTCCTGAACGAGAGGGATCCTGGTGGAAACGACTCTGGAGAGATAATCCTCTCTCCGTTTCCTAACTGCAATGCAGTAGAAAATCGCCCCGCCTTCGCATGAAAAATCGGCTCATTTCTAATACCCTACTGCATCGTTACGGCTGAATGCAATTTTAAACTCATGGAGAGTTTCTGCGAAAACAGAGTCCAACGCCCATGTGTTTGCGCACCCCCCGCACGTTGACTTGAAAATAAAAAATCATTTTGCTGTTCCGGATGGCTGCTGTAATGCTTTCTTTTTCTCTGACCACCAAAAAATGCGATTTCTTCTTACACATCCCAACTTCCCTTCCCAACTGCGTTCTGTAGCCCAAGTCCTCGCCGCGAATCCAAACAATGATGTCCGGTTTCTGACCAACACGGACAATGGCGAAATCCCTGGTGTCAAAAAACTGATCTATAAACCGAAACGGGAACCGTCTCCCCATACCCATCATTACTTGCGCGGTTACGAGCAAGCGATCCTGCACGGGCAGGCGGCCTACATGACCTGCATGGAGGCAAAGAATCAAGGCTTCGTGCCGGATTTGATTTTCGGGCATGCGGGCTGGGGACCGACTTTGTTTTTAAAGGATGCGTTTCCTCGCACCCCCATGGGGCTGAATTTCGAGTGGTTCTACCACTCGCATGGAACTGACTGTGATTTCGACCCCGCAGACCCGATCAATGCGGATGACGAAGCTCGGATTCGCACGAAAAACGCAACCTTGCTGGCGGATCTCGCGGCTTGCGATGGAGGGGTGTGCGCCACACGGTTCCAGTATGAGCAGTTTCCCACCCATCTCCGCTCCAATCTGGTGATCGGTCACGAAGGCATTGATACCAATTTTTTCAAACCCAATCCCGGCGGCAAGCTGGTTCTAGCAAATGGCAAGCTCGATCTCTCGGGAGTGGATGAGATTGTCACCTATGCCACGCGCGGCATGGAACCGTATCGCGGATTCCCGCAGTTCATTGAAGCCGCCCATCTGCTCCTCAAGGCGCGTCCGAATGCGCACGTTGTGATCGCGGGCGATGACCGTGTTGCCTATGGTAAAAAGGCGCCAGACGGCAAAACCTACAAGCAACTCTTGCTTGAAAAATTTCCTCTCGACCCCAAACGCACGCACTTTGTGGGTTCGTTACCCTATGGGGAATACGTAAAGTTGCTTCAGTGCACGAAGGCCCACATCTATCTGACAAGGCCGTTTGTCCTTTCCTGGTCGATGCTGGAGGCCATGTCCTGCGGCGCTCTCGTTGTCGGCTCGGATACCCCTCCGGTACAGGAGGTCATTACCGACGGCATCAATGGCCTGCTGGTCGACTTTTTCAAACCCGACCAACTCGCGGCCACGCTGGATCGCGTGCTGGCCGCGCCAAAACAATTTGACCAAATGCGGGAAAAAGCCCGTGAAACCGTCGTGGCGAAATATGACATGACATCCTGCTTGAAACACAAGCTCGCTTGGCTCTCGGGACTGATGAATGCTCGGCGGTAGTTGGCAAAATCATGGACAGCAAAATCATTAAAAGCAGGGTTGTTCATGGGTGTTGAATGTGGGGTTCCGGTAGCTTTGATTAATCAGGAGCGTTTCCATGAAATTGATCGCATCGTGATAGGGCAGTCTTTTGCTCTCCAAAATGAGATGGGTCGCTTCTTTGATGAGCGGATTTATCAGAACGAACTTTCCATGCGTTGTTCCGATCTCGGGATGAATATACAGAGGGAGGTTTTGTTAAGAATTTCGCACCGCCATTTTCAAAAAAATTACTTCTTGGATTTCTTGGTTGAAAATTCAGCCGTGTTTGAATTGAAGTCGGTTGATGGCTTGAATTCCAGCCACCAGCGGCAACTCTTGAACTATTTGCATCTGCTCGATCTCCAGCATGGCAAGCTGATTAATTTCAGGCCTGCCTCTGTGGAGTCTCGATTTGTTTCCACCCAATTGACCAAAGAAAAGCGCCTCGCATTCACAATTGATAAAAACAATTGGGATGACGAAATGGGGGCTTCTGAAGTTTTGCGCGTTGCCTTGCAGGGTCTCCTTGATGAGTGGGGTGTTTTTCTGGATTCCAATCTCTACAGGGAGGCGTTGCTTCATTTAACAGCGGACACATCTCCAGGTTTGCAGGCTGTCGAAATCAGGAGTTCCGGGAAGACTATTGGAATCCAAAAGATGTGCCTCCTCGCGCCTGATATCGCATGGCATCTCTCAGCCCATCACGAGCATCTTGACTCCTATGAAATTCACATGCATCGATTGCTCACGCACACGAACCTCAGAGCCATTCATTGGATCAATATGAACAAACACCAGGTCATTTTAAAAACCCTAAAAAAATGATTTTGCTGTCCATGATTTTGCCAATATTTGCATGAAAATTCTTGTTACCATCCCTCATTTTCACAATCCGAAAGGCGGCGGTGCCTACGGCTCAACTGGGGCAGATAGCGCTCGAAGGGCGGAGGCTTTATCGGCAACGATCGCTGGACTGCACCAGAACCTTGGTCCTCGCCAAGCGTTTTTGTATTGCCTCCATGCGCCCGTGCCCGGTCGCGGCAACGGTCGGCTTTTGAAAGTGAATAGCCAAGCCGCATCCGGGCTGGATATCGCCGTGTGCACAGTCGGCGATTCCCACTTGATCAAGAGCCTCTCTATGCCACGGGGCATGTATCATCATCAACCCGTGAGTGCCGACCCAATGAAGATCGGCTTTGCCTGCCATCAGGTGCTTCAAGCCCATCTTGGTAAATACGACTTCTATTGCTATCTGGAAGATGACTTGCTGATTCTGGACGCTTATTTCTTTCAAAAACTGGAGTGGTTCTCACACACCTTCGGCGACGATGCCCTCCTTCTGCCACATCGGTACGAAACCGCAGTAAGCGAACCTCTGCAGAAACTCTACATCGATGGCCCTGTGAGACCGGATTTCACTGCCAAGTGGCAGGATGTGAGTGATCGGCGTGAGTTGAATTCGCAATATCTCGGCAAGCCGATCGCCTTTGAGCGCTGGTCGAACCCGCATTCGGGCTGCTTTTTTCTCAATGGCAGCCAGATGGAACGCTGGGTAAAATCCCCCGCTTTTCAAGACGGGGATTGTAGTTTCGCAGGCCCACTGGAGAGTGCTGCCTCACTCGGTATCATGAAGACATTTCGCATTTACAAACCCTCCATGGCGAATGCTGGCTTCTTTGAAATCCAGCATCTTCACAACCGCTATCTTGGCGAGGCCTTGAAAACATCGTGATTGCACAATAAGGTTTCGGCCCCACTAAGAATAATGGATCAGATAACACACCAATCGGGAGCGACTATCGAGGTTGCGGAGCTCGGCGGATATAGGCTTTGGAAGGCCCTGCTGAGGGCGCGCCTGCTTGATGAAGCGAGCGCCAGCTTCACTCCCGAACCGGAGGACCTCGAGTCGGCTTGGCAAGGTTTTTGCAAAAAATTTCAAATTGACCCCACAACATCTCTCCCTGTTCCACCGGACTACATCGGGTGCCCACCAGAGCTTTTAAAATCCGCTATCGAACGGGAGTCACGCACCGCCCTTTGGAAAAAAGCCCTTTTTGAACCGCAGGCCGAGGAGCGCTTTGAAACCCGCAAGCCAGCTCTCGACCGCGTGGTTTACTCTCTGCTGAGAGTCAAGGATGCCGGATTGGCAAGGGAGTTGTGGTTTCGCCTCAAGGAGGGTGAAGCCACCTTTTCCGAACTCGCTCCCACGTACGCCAGCGGAAATGAAGTTTACACAGCCGGCATAGTCGGCCCAGTAGCCTTGGGTGCCATGCATCCCGCTTTGGCGGGAATTTTAAAGCCAGCCCCGGTTGGCGAGGTTCTGCGACCGTTTGCGGTCGCCGAGTGGTATCTGGTCGCCAGAGTGGATCACCATTTGCCAGCAGAATTCGACGATGCCATGAAGGCGCAAATGGTCGATGAGTTAGTCCATATCTGGTTAGAAGAACGTTGCCATGGCAGACCAACAGCTTGAATCCACACTCGGCGCGGTAGCCGCTAAAATTTCGACCTCGGACGGGCCTCTACGCGCCCTGCCGCCCGAAACTCTCACTGCCCTGATCTCGTCAGGAAGGCTCGTTCGAGCCGACATCGGCCGCGTGATCATCCAGCCAAGCAAGATGCCAGACGCCGTCTTTATTGTTTTGGAGGGTCGGGTTCGCATTCTCGGCTCGGGTCCTGAAAATTCGCACCCTGAGTTGATACAAACGCTGCGCACGGGAGGCATTGCCGGTCTGGCATCCCTCCTTGCCGGCGCTCCGGTCGAGGCAGCCACCGTTTCCGAGAATGCAGTCTGCCTGATGATCGAAGCTCCGCGCTTTCTCGAGTTCCTCCACAAAAATCCCGATCTGCACGAATCCCTCGCACATCAGGTTAGCGCGCCCGAGCTTTACAACCTTCTCTCCATCGACCTTGCTCGCAATGCCCTCGATACAGAAAAAGCGGGCATCATTGTCCGCTCTCAACTTGCCGAAGCCCGGCTCTCAAATGGCAACGGAGCGGCCGATGCGGATACGGATTACCTGTGGTGGATCGCCTCAGGCGCTTCGCGAGGCCTGCGCTGGAGTCCCGACGATGGCCCAGTAAGGCGAATTGGACTGCCGGCGCACCTACTTGCTGAAATCAAAATCAGCTCCACTCCGCCTATCGTCGATCCCGAGCCACTCCGTCTGCCATCAGCTGAAACGCTGCTGGATCCAATGGTCGATTACCCCTCGGTGACGACATCCACTGGCGCCATTGAGGAAGTGAATGCCTGCTACGAAATGCTGGCAAAATTTCACAACAAAAACTTCCCGAAAGACGCCATCCGGAGGGTGCTTCAAAATGAGGTTCAAGATAACAAGTCCCCCACACTGAATACCTGCGGAACCGTTGCTGCCATGGCGGGGTTTGCGGCTCAACTGGTACGAATTCCGGCCAATCACCTTCCCAGAGTCGAAACTCCAGCGCTTGTGGCCTGGGAAGGCACTATTTGCGTTCTATTCGAAGCCACCCACCAGAGGGTCTCCATCGCCAATCCGCAGAAAGGCCTTCAGCGGATGTCACTCTCGGATTTTTTGGCCTCTCAGGACGGGGAAATCCATATCCTGCTCACTCGACCGCTGCCGGACGAGGAAAAAGAGAAATTCGGATTCAAATGGTTCCTTCCTTCCATCCGCAAGCACAAGCGCGCCCTCTTTGAAGTCTTTGTCGCCTCGTTGTTCATACAAATCTTCGGCTTGGCGAACCCGATGCTGACGCAGGTGATCATTGACAAAGTCCTTGTTCAAAACTCGCTCTCGGCACTGAATGTCCTAGGCATTTTGTTTATCGTCATCGCTCTTGCAGATACCGCCCTCACGGCCCTACGAACCTACCTTTTCGTCGACACAACGAACCGCATCGATCTCGCGCTCGGTTCGCGGATTATGGATCACCTCTATAAGCTCAAGCTCGGCTACTTCCAACGCCGTCCTGTGGGCGAGGTGTCTTCACGCCTGCATGAACTCGAAAATATTCGCCAGTTTTTAACAGGAACCGCATTAACCGTCGGCCTCGATGCGCTTTTCTCCGTGATCTACATGGGGATCATGTTTTTTTACAGCATCTCCCTTTCCTTCGTTGCCCTGGCGGTCATTCCATTTATGGCTGGGGTCACCCTCTTTGGAGCCCCGATTTTACGCCGCCAAATCCTTCGCCGCTCCGAGGAAGGCGCCCGCACACAGTCGCATGTGATTGAAACCATCACTGGTGTGCAAACCGTCAAAGCGGGAAACATTGAGCACCACTCTCGCTGGGAATGGCAGAAGCGCTACGCGGGATTTGTGAGTGCCGGGTTTCATGCCGTGCTGACTGCAACGGCGATGAACTCCTCGACAAACATCCTGAGTCGGCTGGGAGACCTCGCCGTTCTGTGGTACGGGGCCACGCTAGTGATCAAGGGGGATTTGACCTTGGGCCAACTTATCGCCTTCCGAATCATCGCAGGCAATGTGACAACGCCGCTCATGAGGCTCTCTCAAAGTTGGCAGAACTTTCAAGAAGTGGCGCTCTCGGTGCAGCGATTGGGCGATGTTCTCAATAGTCCGGCCGAGCAGGCCCTCGAGCAAGGCTCCAACATTCCAATGCCGCAAATCAAAGGCAAAGTCGAGTTTGACGCCATCACGTTTGCCTACATTCCCGGGCAGCAACCCCAATTGCGAAATGTGTCCTTTGAAATCCCTGCAGGATCATTTGTGGGTGTCGTAGGAAAGAGCGGATCCGGCAAATCCACTGTTCTCAAGCTGCTACCGCGCCTTTACACACCGGATAGCGGCCGGATCCTAGTGGATGATTACGAGGTTGCAAAAGTCGAATTGTACTCCCTGCGAAGACAGATTGGAACCGTGCTGCAAGACAGTCTCCTCTTTAATTCTTCTGTATTTTCGAATATTGCCGTGTCGGACCCCGATGCCACACCGGAAGATGTGATGCGAGCAGCCAGAGTGGCTGGCGCACATGACTTCATTATGGGGCTTCCCGAGGGTTACAACACCTGCGTGGGCGAGCAGGGGCGAGCGCTTTCAGGCGGTCAGCGCCAACGCATCGCGATTGCCCGAACAGTGCTCCAACGACCTCGCTTGCTTATTCTTGATGAAGCCACGAGCGCACTCGACTTTCCCTCGGAGCACCTCGTCTGCAAAAATCTGGCAAAGGAATTTCAGGGACGGACGGTCTTCTTTGTCACTCACCGCGTCCGCTCTGTGGAACATGCCGACCGAATCCTCGTTCTGGACCGCGGGATCCTTGTCGAGCAGGGCACCCACAAGGAACTTATGGAAATGAAAGGCATTTATCGCACACTTTATATGGGCAAGGAGGATGAAAAGTGAAGCCACCGAACTTCTTAGAGGGCCCAAAACCCAAACCACCCATTCACTGGCTGCCCCGGCTTCTAGGGGGCATGATGAATTCCCTCACGATGGCACTTCGCCCGGATGCGAATTCCATGGTTCTCAGGCAATCCCATATTTGGTCGCGGGGCATGCTTTGGACGATTGTTCTTGTGACGATTTCGGTGATTCTTTGGGCGTGCTTGGCCGAAATGGATGAAGTCGTTCATGCCATAGGCAAACTTCAACCCAGAGGTTCGGTACAGGAGGTTCAATCGCGGGTCAGCGGTGTGATTTCGGAAATCCTCGTTAAAGAAGGACAGGCTGTGAAGTCGGGTGATCCTCTAGTCTATCTGGATCCCAAAGTCGCCAATGCGGAAGTGCGCTCTCTAGACGATCAGCTCAACTCCATGAAGTCCGAACAGGCTTTCTATGATCAACTTTATAATCGCGAAGGATCCCCCGTAGCACCGGTCACTCTTCCGCCAGAGATCATAGATCTCGCGAAGAACCATGCGGCATTGGTAGCGGAAGACGGATTGCTACGGGCCATCATCGATTCCTCAAGTGAAGGGGTTACCCTCAATCTCGACCAAAAAAACCTTTTTACCGAGGAACAGAAAGATCGCATCGAGAACTATGAACGCATCAAAAACCAACTCGATCAAGCACGTCTCCTCGAAGCCAATAGCAAACAAGTACTCGAGGCCTACAAGAAGCTTCTTAATAGCGGGGCGGGCTCCCGCGTGGAATTTCTTGCCCGAGAATCGGGGTGGATCGAAGCCGTCGCCAAGGTTAAAAATCTGGAAAACCAGCAATCCAATATCCTCACCACATTCCGCAAGGATGCGATGAATCGGTTGGGTGAAAATACCAAGCGCATATCTGAAATCGATGCCGGTCTCTCAAAGGCTCGTATAGCCAATGCCCAAAAAATCTCAGAAACGCTGAGCCGACTCGAAGCGGCTAAGGAAAGCCTCGATTACCACGTCATCAAGTCCCCGTCGCAAGGTGTCGTGTTTCAAATTGTATCAACGAAACCCGGCACCGTCGTGGGACCAAAAGACATCATCCTTAAAATTGTTCCCTCCGAGGAACTCATTGCGAAAGTGGATATCACAAACAGGGACATTGGATTTATCAGCCAAGGTCTGCCTGCCGAGGTCGAGGTGGACACCTTTCCGAAGCGCGAGTTCGGCTTCATCAAGGGTGAGGTTTACTTTGTTGGCTCTGATGCATTGCCACCCACGGAAACAAAGGGCTTTTACAGCTTTCCTGCCAAAATTTCACTTGAGAAACAAAACCTCTCGATTCGAGGAAAGGATGTGACTCTGCAGTCCGGGATGTCTGTCAATGCAAACATCAAAATCCGCAAACGCCGTGTAATTAACATATTCCTGGATAATCTCCTCGGACCAATCGAGAAGATGAAGGAAGTCCGCTAATTTTCGATAGCAACTTTATTAGACGAGCGGCTCCGGCTTTTTCACCAACCGTGCTGGCAACCGCAGGCACAAGATAAAGGTCAACAGCAGAAAACCGGCCGCCGCATAGAAGGGACTGCGGGCATAAGCGGCGATTCCCTTGTCCAGATCATAGGCCAAAAGCCAACCCGCCAATACCGGGCCGATCCAGCGCGCAAGGCTTCCGAGGGATTGCAGGAGACCGAGCGCACGCCCTTGCCACTCCGCATCCGCACTGCGGGAGGCGATGCCGGAGAGGGTCGGGCTCAGCAGGCTATTTCCGATGGCGATGCCGCAGCAGGCCAGCACCATGGCCGTGACGCCGGCGGTGAGCGGCATCCAGAGGAGGCTGAGCATGAGGAAAAGCGCTCCCGCCGTAGCGAGGCGGGATTCGCCGAACTTCTTCACCAACCGCCCGATCAGGCCACCTTGAATAATGGTTCCAATCAGCCCGATCATGGCAAAGAGGTAACCGGTCGACTTTTCGTTGAATTGATACCTGTGCAGGACAAACAGGGCGAACACAGCCGTCATGATGGAAAACCCGACGATCATAAAAAAATAGGTCGCCACCACGGTAATGTAGGGCTTCACCTCGACGTGATGAAAGAGGCCCGGAAAGAGGGGTTCCTGCTTTTTGGCGAGAGCCCGTTTTTCCTTGGGGTGGGACTCCGGGAGGATGCATAGAATCAGAGCGGAATTGATCAAGGCCAAGGCACCCGCGACATACATCGGCGCGGAGTAACCGAATTGCGCGGCGGTCCATCCGCCGATCGCAGGACCAAAGATGAAACCAAGACCGAAGGCGGCGCCGATCAAGCCCATCGCACGCGAACGTTCCTCCGGCGCGGTGATGTCCGCGACATAAGCCTGTGCGGTTCCAATGCTACCACCGGAGACTCCATCAATAATGCGGCCGATGAAGAGCATGGTGAGGGTTTGGCCGATTCCCATGATTATAAAACCGGCCGCGGTTCCAAGTGTACTGACAAGCAAAACAGGCCGTCGGCCGAACCGATCCGATATCTGCCCCAAAATCGGCGAGGCGAAAAATTGAATGAGGGAAAATATGCCGAAGAGCCATCCGATCTCCCAAGTCGTGGCTCCGAACCTCTCGGCGTAGAGGGGAAGCACGGGAATCACGACCCCGAAACCAACCATGTTGATAAAGATGGTGAGAAAAATGATCAGCAGACTGGTTCGTTTCGATGGCATATCAGGGTTTCTTTTCGGATGTGTGGGAAGGTGTGGAAACAGGGAGCGCGGATCGAAGGGCTT
>JALQZP010000025.1:11381-21785 GCA_023258235.1 Terrimicrobiaceae bacterium
GATCTTTTGTTTGAGGGAGTGGTTGGCTATAGCGGCGACGACCTTTTGCATTCGTTCCATCGCCATATTTTTGAGTACTACCGCCATACTGGATCCAGGAGTGACCAGATTCGTATAGCAGATCAGCGATTCGCCGTCTCCGTATGGGTCGACGCGGAGATTGCCCACTGCCGCCTTCGTTTGAAGGGCCTTGAGGATCTTCCATGAAATCCGGTAGGAACCGGGCTGCGGCATCTCCAGTTCATTCCGAGCCGTGTACATTTCATCAGGCAGGATCGGGACCTCCACGTTGTAATCGACCTCGAACACACGTGGAGAAAGGCGCTTCGAAATCCGGGATTCCAAGACATCGGGAATGTAGGATTTGGCATTTTCGTAGTCAAAAAAAACAGCCGCCACCTCCTCCGGCGAGACATGAACCCTCTGGAACACACTCACACGGGCCAGGGCTGATCCGGAATTTCTTCTCGAATCACCACTTGGGATCCCTCAGCCACGGCCCTTTTTTGCTCCTCATTCAAATCATCCGTGAGCGCGGCGGCGGACACCCTTCCGGAAACGCCTAGCGCGAACAGCAATGGAATGAACAGACAAAGAAACCTCATACTCCCGTATCAGAAAAGCAGGAGATCGCGGACAGGCAAGAATCGGATGTCAAAAATCTCTTCCGCTCCGCTTGCGACTTCTATTGAATATCGGATTTTAACGGGAATATGGCAAAGCAACAGACGATCCTCTTGGTGGATAGGGACACAGATTTTTTGGAGTGGGCACAAAACCAATTGCAAGGCAAACAGACGCGCGTTCTGGTCGAGACCTCTTCGGATGCAGGCTACAAGACGTTCTGCTTGGAAGAACCGGAATTGGTTTTTGCGGAGATGAATTTGCATCCGTTCACCGGCATGGAATTGCTCGCTCGGATTAGAAAACATTCGCCGAACGCACTTGTGATACTCACCAGCGCTTTTGGTACGACCCAGTCCGTGATCGAGGCCATGAAAATGGGTGCCTTCGACTTTGTCCGAAAGGAGCAACTCCCCTTCAACCTCAAAGTCGTTGCGGATTCCGCCCTCCAAGCCGCCGCCGAAGTGAAGGCGGCCAACGCATTCAAGCCCCAACTCACCGTCGAACAACATCGCGATGAGATCGTTGGCTGCTCGGAAGCCATGCAGCAGGTCTTCAAAATGATCGGCCGCGTGGCTGGAAGTGATGCCGCCGTCATGATCACCGGCGAAAGCGGATCGGGAAAGGAACTTGTCGCCTGCGCCATCCACAGCTACAGCGCCAGAAGCAACAAGAGCTTCCTCGCCATCAACTGCGCCGCCATTCCCGACAATCTCCTTGAAAGCGAACTTTTCGGCCACGAGAAAGGGGCCTTCACCGGAGCCCACAGCCAGAGAATCGGGCGATTCGAGCAGTGCAACAAGGGAACGCTTTTCCTGGATGAAATCGGCGAAATGCCCCTGCAGGTTCAAAGTAAAATCCTGCGCGTTCTTCAAGAGGGGGAGTTCTCCCGCGTCGGAGGAAACGAAACGCTCAAAACGGATGTGCGAATCGTCTGCGCCACGAATAAAAATCTCGAGGAAGAAGTCTCGAAGCGCACTTTCCGCGAAGACCTCTTTTACCGCCTCAATGTCGTCCGCATTCAAATCCCGCCGCTCCGCAAGCGCTCGGAGGACATAAAACTTCTCGCGGAGTATTTTTTACAAAAAATCGCCAACCACAAGCACGTCCCCCCCCTCAAGCTCTCCGAGGAGGCCCTCCGGGTGATGGAGTCCTATCCGTGGCCAGGGAATGTGCGCGAACTCGAGAACACACTGCATCGCGCGGCCGTGATGTGCACGGCGGACATCCTTCTACCCAAGGACATCCCCCTGGGTGCCGCCGACCCGGAAATTTTCGTGAAAGACGAACAGGGAGACGTCAACCCGATGCCGCTCGACCGCGCCATCGAGGTTCTCTTCCAAGCCGCAAGTCAAGATACCGAACTCCCACTTCTCCCGTGGATCGAACGCGAATTCACTCTCCGTGCAATGCAAAAAACCGGCGACAATCAGGTGCGCGCGGCCAAGCTTCTGGGAATCACCCGGGCCACACTCCGAAAACGACTGGATCGCAACAGCAGCTCCGAAGAAGACGAGGAATGAAAACCCCACGAGGGACAACCATGCCATGAACCATCCTCCGCAGAATCGAGATGAACGGCTCTCGACGATTGGATCGTGGAAACTCGCCGATGGCGTCTGGGAGGCGGCGCGTTCCGTTGATTTGACCGATCGGGGTTTTCGCTACGGGATGAGTGTTTTTGAGACCGTGGCCGTTGTGGACTCGCGCCCATTGTTGCTTGCGGAGCATTTGAAACGACTCGCAAGGGCGGCTGCGGATTGCGGTGCCGATCTCCCCATGATGCCGGATTTCGATTTCACTCAAACCGGCAGCGGTCTTCTTCGTTTTTATCTCACATTCGGATCGGGAAAACCCACCGCGCCTTTCAATGGCAACGCCTATGCCCTCTTCGAGCCCGCCGAAGTCGCCTGGAAGCTCCCCGACGCGCGGGTCATGACTTGCGCTGCCCCCTATCTCCCACGTCCCGGCGGATGGAAAACAGGAAACTACTGGCAAAATATCGATGCGCACGCCACCGCCCAACGCGCGGGTTGTGACGAAGCCTTGCTTTTCAATCCCGCAGGGATGCTTGTGAGCGCGAGCATGGCGAATGTTTTTTTGAAAATCGGCACGAATTGGTTTACCCCGGCACTCGCGAGCGGCGCTCGCGATGGAGCCGTTCGCGCATGGGCGATGGCTCACACAGGCGCGGAGGAAACCGTCATCGAGATCGAACAAATCCATCAGGCCAAGGCCTGCTTTTTGACCAACAGCCGCTACGGAGTGCGGAGTGTTGCCGAACTCGATGGCCGACCGCTCGAAAATCCCATCGCCCCCCTGCAACAAAAATACCGCAATGAGATTTTTGACGCCTGAGGACTTTTTAAAATTATCCGAATCCTCGCGGGCGCTCAAATTCAAACCTCTCGGCTCATTTCCCGATGTGGCGGAGTCGGCCCATCCCTTCGTTGCCGCGTTGCTGCTGCGGAGAATTCCGCAACGCGTCTGGCTCGTCTGCAATGACGTTCGAAGCCAAGAGGAATTCGCCGCCGAACTCGCCGCCTGGTGTCCGAGAGTTCGGCTTTTCCCGGACATGGAATTGCCCGGTCCGGATGCCTTGCCGGATGCCGAAACCGAGTCCGAGCGCCTCGACCTCCTTCGGATACTTGCAAGCGAAAGCAAAGACGATGTCATCGTCATCCATGCAGCCCAATGGGAATCCCCCACCACAGCGAAAAACGCCGTTCTTCGCGAGATATTCACACTTCGCTGCGGCCAGAGGATTCCCATCGAGGAGGTCATCGAACGACTCGATGCCGCCGGATATGAGTGCGCTCCGCAGATCGCCGCACGCGGCCAATTCGCGAGGCGCGGCGGTATCCTTGACATCTTCTCATGGCAACAACCTCGCCCGATCCGGGTCGAGTGGTACGATGTCGAGATCGAGTCCCTACGCGAGTTCGACCTTGATACCCAGACCTCCGTGGGAGCTATCGACCATTGCGAGATCTTTACAGGAAAATCGAGCTCAAACGAGGGTGTGCTCCTTGATTATTTACGAAAAGAGGATGTCGTTATAACGATTGATTCCGAAGCCTCGGACGGCGGTATCAGCATCGGCGCAGGCGAATCGTCGGCGAAATTCCCCGCGTTCCACCCTCCGCCATTCGCGGATATGGGGGCCGGGGATCTGGTCTTGAACGAAGCCAAGCGGGATCGTTTTTTCAACCAACTCCACAGCTGGGCTGCGGACGACTGGACTATCGCCTTCGCCTGCGCAAACGAGGGGGAGGGGGAACGCTTCCGCGAACTCGCATCGGACTTCGACTTCGATGCCGCGAAATTGATTTTTTTGAGCGCCCCGGTGACACGCGGGTTTGTGTGCCCGAAGGCCAAACTCGCCCTGCTTGCCGAAGCGGAGGTGCTTGGGCGTTCCGCGAGCCAAAGAGCACACCGCGCCGCACTCCGCCGCGAGCGCATGCGGACGGCAAGGCCGATGATGGATTTTTCGGAATTCGAGGAGGGCGATCTGGTCGTTCACCTTGATCACGGAATCGGGAGATACGAGGGGCTCGAAAAATCTCCCGACGGGGGCGGTGATGTGCTTGTACTCGAGTTCGCCAACAAGTCGCGTCTGTATGTTCCGCTCGATCAGGCTTGGCAAGTCGCCCGCTATGTCGGCCTTGGAAAAAAATATCCGGAGCTTTCGGAGATGGGCAGCGGACGCTGGCAGCGCGCCAAGGAAAAAGCGACCAAAGGCATCTACCAATACGCCTCGCAAATGCTGCGAATCCAAGCCGAGCGCGAGACGGCTGTTGCCCACGCTTTTCCACCCGACTCCCACTGGCAGCAGGAATTCGAACGATCTTTTCTGTTCACCGAAACTCCCGATCAAATCAAGGCTATCAGGGACACGAAGGCCGACATGGAATCCCCCCGCGCGATGGATCGCCTCATCTGCGGTGATGTCGGATTTGGAAAAACCGAGGTTGCGATTCGCGCCGCTTTCAAGGCGGTGACAGGGGGGCGGCAGGCGGCCATTATCGCGCCCACAACCGTCCTTGCGCAGCAGCATTTTCAGAATTTCCGGGAACGTATGAGCGAGTATCCCGTGACGATCGAACTCCTCAGCCGATACCGCACTCCACACGAACAGAAGAAGGTCATCCAAGGCCTCAACGAGGGCAGTGTGGATATCGTCATCGGAACCCACCGCATCATCTCGAAGGATGTGACATTCAAAAATCTCGGCCTCGTCGTGGTCGATGAGGAGCAACGCTTCGGAGTGAAGCACAAGGATGCGCTCAAAGAAAAATTCCGACTTGTTGATGTCCTCACGCTTTCAGCCACTCCCATTCCCCGCACTCTCTACCTTTCACTTATGGGCGCGCGCGACATGTCTGTGATCGAGACACCGCCGCCCAACCGCCAGCCTGTGGAAACTCTGGTTTGCGGCTACGATGAGAGGCTCATTCGCGACGCGGTGCAACGTGAACTCGCAAGGGGCGGCCAGGTTTACTTCCTCCACAACCGCGTCCAATCCATCGAACGCGTCGCCAACCGCATCCGCGAACTTGTCAAAAACGCCCGTGTCACCATCGGCCACGGGCAAATGGAGGAAAAGGAACTCGAAGCCGTCATGCAGAACTTCACCGCAGGCAAAGCCGACGTGCTGGTATCCACAACGATCATCGAAAGCGGCCTCGATATTCCCAACGCGAACACCATCATCATCGACCGGGCCGATCGATTCGGGCTTGCCGACCTTTATCAACTTCGCGGGCGCGTCGGGCGTTCCGGCAACAAGGCCTATGCCTACCTTCTACTCCCCAGAGAACTCATGTCCGTAGGCGCGGCCCGCAAGCGGGTATCCGCGATCAAGCAATACTCGGAACTCGGCTCCGGATTTAAAATCGCCATGCGCGACTTGGAAATTCGTGGCGCTGGCAATCTCCTGGGCACCGAGCAAAGCGGCCACATTATCGCCGTGGGCTTTGATCTCTATTGCAAAATGCTGAAGCGCGCGGTCGATGCCGTTCACGGCAACAAAAACACATCGTCCAATACCACACTGCGGATCGACTTCCTGATTTCGGACGAGGCCGCTTTCATCGGCTCCGAAAGCCAGTGCCCGTCATTTATTCCGGTCTCCTATATCGCCGACCCCGGCTCGCGCATCGAAGCCTATCGGCGAATTGCGGAGGTTGGCACACGGAACAGCGTCGATGAGCTTCGGGCCACTTGGCGGGACCGGTTCGGCCCCGTGCCACCCGCAGCGGAAAATGCCCTCACCTGTGCCGCGATCCGCATCGAAGCCTCCCTGCGAAAAATTCCCATGGTCGAAGTGCGCGACGACAAACTGATGATAACGAAGGGTGACCATTTTATCATGATCGGCAGCCGCTTTCCCCGCTTGACGCTACCCGACAGCGATTCTAGGCTTCGCGAAGTGTTAACTTTTCTGGAAAATCTGCCCAACCGATGAGACGTTTTGCCCTGGCCTCGCTCGCGATTCTCGCCACCACCTTTTCGGCTTACTCCGCCCGGGAGCAGCGCGCGGAAGTCATCGATGGCGTGGCTGCGATCGTCAACAACGAAGTGATCACCATTTCCCAAGTTCGGGAATTGATCGGGGCCCGCGAGCGCGCCATGCGCGAAGCGTACAACGGTCCGGACATGGCCGATAAGATCAAAGAGATGCGCCTCGCCGCCCTCAAGGATCTCATTGACCGCCAATTGATCATTCAAGAATTCCGGAAAATGCAGGAAAAAGGGGCGAATATTCCCGATTATGTTGTGGATGACCGCGTCCAAGCCATCATCCGCGAGGAGTTCGGCGGGGACCGTGCCGCCTTCGTTCGCACGCTACAGGCTCAAGGTTACACGCTCACCCGCTTCAAGGAAATCGAAAAGGAAAAGATCATTGTTCAGGCCCTCCGCCAAGCCAAGCTCACTGATAGTTTCGTGGTTTCGCCGAACCAAATTCAGGCCTTCTACGACAAAAACCGCCCCGCCTATACTCTGCCCGAGCAGGTGAAGTTGCGAATGATCGTACTGCGAGAAGGAGCCTCGAGCGACATCATATCCGGCGCCAACAAAGATCAAGTGGCCGAAGAAATCCGCGAAAAACTCACAACCGGAGCCGACTTCGACCGTATGGCTCAGATGTATTCCGAAGATGAGGCCACGCGCGATGCCGGAGGAGATTGGGGATGGATCGAGCGCAACACCCTCAACGAGCAGTTGACCAAGGCCGCTTTCGCCCTCAAGGCCGGAGAGATCAGCCCGATCATCAAAATTCAGGGCTCTATCTACATTCTCATGGTGGAAGCACGAAAAAATGCCTCGGTTAAACCCTTAGGCGAAGTCCGGGAGGAAATCGAAAAGACCCTCATGCAGAAGGAACGGATGAAATCCCAGCAACGCTGGATCGATGGCTTGCGCCAAAAGGCGTACATCAAAATCCTTTCCTAAAACATCCGCACTCCATCCTGCTGTCCGCAGTGGTCAATTCGGCTTTCCGCGGTTCAAACAAACTTTCCTGGATTCAATAACCGGTTCGGATCGACGGCTTCCTTCAAAACACGGTGGAGTTCGCGGGTGGCCGCAGGAACGGCTTGGTTCCACCAGGGTTTCTTGGCAATTCCAATGCCGTGCTCGCCCGTGATGGCACCATTCCAATCAAGCACCTGCGAAAAAAGTTCATCCAATGCCGATCGGGATTTTTTTTGCACTTCCGGGTTTTCCGCGTCACCGACCATGATGTTGACATGGATATTTCCGTCTCCCGCATGACCGAAGCAGGCGATCGGAAAACCGGATTTCTTTTGGAGTCGAGTGGCGAATTTCATCAGATCCACGAGACGTCCGCGCGGCACAACGATGTCCTCGTTGAGCTTCTTGAGTCCGGTTGCTTTCAATGACTGGGAATACACTCGGCGCAGCCCCCATATGGCATCGCAAGCCTTCTCGGTCGTGGCTTTTTGGACTCCCAAGGCGCCGGACTGGAGGAGTATTTTTTCCAACGCGGAGGCCTCGCTGCGAACACTCGCCTTCTGTCCATCAACCTCCATGATGATCTGGGCGTCGCCGGGCGGAAATTTGGCTTGGGGGTTGTAGGACCGCGCTGCATTGAGGGTGAAAGCATCCGCAATTTCCAATGCGGCGGGGAGAAAGCCTGCTGCAAAAACCGCCTGAATCGCTTCGGCGGCAACCTCGATGGAGGAAAAGCCCGCCGATAGCGAGGCCCTCGCCGGCGGAAGTGGAAGCAAGCGCAATGTGGCCTCGGTAACGATACCCAGAAGTCCCTCGGATCCGGTGAAGAGGCCCACCAGATCGAATCCGGTTTTATTTTTATGCGTCCGCCCCCCGCAAGGCACAATGCTGCCGTCGGGAAGAACGACCTTGAGCCCCAGAATGTAGTGACGGGTCACACCATATTTCAAGCAACGCGGCCCGCCGGCATTGGTTGCGATATTGCCCCCGATACTGCAATCCTTGAGGCTCGCCGGATCCGGGGGATAAAAAAGATTTTGGGCTCGAACGGCCTCTTGCAGACGTCCGGTAATGACTCCCGGTTGAACGACGGCAACAAAATCACGCCCGTTGATCTCGAGAATCCGGTTCATGCGATCCAGGCAAATGACAATCCCGCCCTCCAGCGGTGTGCAACCACCGACATATCCGTAGCCGGCGCCACGGGGGGTAACGGCGATCCCCGCCTTCGCGGCCTCGCGCATCACGAAAGAGGTTTCCTCGGTACTGGATGGAAAAACAACCGCATCGGGAACCCCCCTCGCAAACCACTTGTCGGAACCGTATTCGGGACCGGGATCCGTGATGACTGAGGCCGCCCCCAGCTTGGAGCGGATTTTTTTTATGGCCATCAAGCTCATTTGTTGTGCTCCGTGTGAAAAAAGCGCCAAGATTCGGCGACCCCGTTCGCGGCCGGGAGCGAGGCGACATGGCCTCCGGCGGCAAGCACCGTTTCGCGCACCTCGGGAATCGCGTTCGAGGGACAACATGGATACGCGGCAAAACGACCATCCAGCATAGGCAGATCGTTGAAGTGATCGCCGGCGGCAAGCACCTCGTCATGCCGGATTCCAAGCACCCGGCAAAGTTCACCAAGCGCGGAACCTTTGTGATAATCGCGATGCGCGAATCGCAGGTAGATGGTGTTGCGCTGATAGGAAAAGTCCGGCAACAACGCGATTTTCTTCTCCAATAAATCCACAAATTCGGCCATTTCCGACTCCGTGGAGGTGATGACTCCACAGATACGACCATCTTCCTCCGCGATACTGATGCCGGGTCTCAAATCGGCATGGGAGCGAAGCCAATCGAAAAGGGCTTGGGAATTTTCAAACAATTCATCATGCCTCTCGTAGCAGGTCTGGTTCCACCCCTTCTCCGGCATCCAACGTCCATCCGAGGACCGGTGGAAAATCTCACGCTCATTGGTCAGGAGAAAATCCGGCTGTACAGGAGCCTGAAATTTTTCGACCCCCTCGATTGCATGAACCAACCCCCGACCGGTATTCACCGCCCAGACGCCTCCGTGTTTTTTATGGTGCCGAAGGACATCGGCGAAGTCCGCCGTGCAGCGACCATGCGAAAAATGCTCGATGAGGGTGCCGTCAAAATCTGTGCTCAATAACCTAAGGTGGGACATTCAAATGAGACACTACACATTCCCACATCGCCTTCCGCAATTTTTCTGTGTCGGGTCGCGCTTTTTAGTTAATCTACCAATATGAAGTCGGCTTACGAACTCGCCATGGATCGCCTGGAAAAACAATCGCCCGCCAGCACGCTCACAGATGAACAAAAACAACGGATCGCCGAAGTGGATGTTCGAATCACCGCCTCGATCGCAGAGAAAAAAATCTTCCTCGAGGAGCGGATTTTCAAAGCCTCTCCACACGAGCAGCATGAAATCCGGCGTCAACTGGCCTCGGAGATCGCGCGACTGGAAGAGAAACGCGAAATGGAAAAAGAAAAGATCCGTGCGGAAAAATCCCCCACTTGAATATCCCGTGTGGGGTGAACACCCTACTCGGTATTTAGAAATATTTGTTTGACCTAGGCCGCATAATTATAAACATTGCCGCCTGATGGTTCTCTTACCCGGACCGTCAAAAACTAAACATACTATGAAAAAACTCACAGTCGCATTACTCGCAGTCGCCGTTACGGTGACAGGTGCCTTCGCCGGCACTTCATCCAAAACGTTCAAAGAAACTGTCACCCCCGCTCCTGAATGCAAATTCCGGGATCAGGAGATTCAAGTTGACGCTTTCGGTCTGGGAACCTTCTTCGATCAAGGTCAACCAGGTTGGGGTGGTGGACTTGGGGTTAACTACTTCTTCTCGAAATTCATCGGTATCGGTGTCGAGCAAGACCTCTTCGGTCGTGACAACAACACTGCAGAGTGGTCCACCGCTGGCAACCTCTTCGTTCGTTTCCCGATCTGCTCGATCAACCTCGCTCCTTACGCCCTCGTTGGCGGTGGTGCGGCTTACGGCAATGGCTCCGGCCATGGCTTCGGTCACGCTGGCGGTGGTTTGGAATATCGTATCACGAACAACATCGGTATCTTCTCCGATGCCCGCTACGTTTACTCCTCCGTTGAGCCACAGAACGCTGTCGCGATCCGCTCCGGTCTTCGCTTCGCTTTCTAATTTCCAAGCAAGCAAATTCACTTAACAAGAAGCCGATCCGCAAGGGTCGGCTTCTTTTTTTGGACCAGATCAACTATCGCGCCTTCTCACTCAGGCGAGGGATCGGAGAAAGATT
>JALQZP010000260.1 GCA_023258235.1 Terrimicrobiaceae bacterium
CCTTGCCCATGATTTGCTCGCCGAGGCTCGGGATTTCCTTGCCGTCATAAATGCCGCCCAACCGGGCATAGACTCCCCAGTGGATGAACATGCCGAAGCGGGCATCGCGCCACCAAGCCATGCGTACGTCTCGTTGCTCCTCCGTCTCGCGTGGGAGATCTTCGGGTGCCGGAGTCGCAGCCGGAGCCTCGGCAGGCTTGTCTTGCTTCAAAAAGCTGGGCGTCTCGGTGGCGGGCGAAGTCGTGGGAGCGGTGGGTTCGGCGGCCCCGGCGTGACCGACGGCGAAGGCGCCCATAACAGCGAGAGCGAGTGTGCTTTTTTTCATAGTTCTATTTTCTCAGTTTTCAGTTTTACAGCGTGGATCGAATGCGGATCCCTGTTCTCTTTTGGGGGGAGTGACGCTTGGAGCAACTTCTATAGTCTTGCAGTTGCATCCCATTTCGTCCATGTCTGAAAGTCTATTTTTTGTATCTTTTTCGAAAATATCGATCGCCATTTCAAAACGCGATATTTGATTTCAGGCTCGTTTTTATGTCTTTTCCGCCCCCCCTCGACCTTTCCCGAAGGCAGCGATTCTCCCGCTCGATTCTGTCAATCGTCTAAAAACTGTTCCGGCTTCGAGACATAGGTGACTCATCAGGTTCAACACTGTAGGCGTTTTCTGGTTAATTGATTGCCCCTCACCGGTATTTCTGGGATTTCATCGTGTGATGAAATCCCTGCTGCTCCCCGCTCTTCTTGTTTTATTCGCATTTCTTTCCGAAGCCCATTCCGCCTTGGATTTTGAACCACGTTCCGAAAATCGGGCGACTTGGTTGAACGAGGATAAATTCGGTATGTTTGTTCATTGGGGCCTCTATGCCGAGCCCGCTCGCGGGGAATGGGTCATGTGCCATGAGAAAACTCCGATCGAGAAATACAAGTTGCTCGCCGCAAAATTCAATCCCGTCAAATTTGACGCCAAGGAATGGGTCCGCCTCGCCATGGAAGCAGGCATGAAATACATCGTCATCACGAGCAAGCACCATGATGGCTTTGCGCTCTTCGACTCCCAAACGAGTGACTACAACCTCGTGAAGGCGTCGCCGTTCCGACGTGATGCGATTCAAGAGCTGAAGGAGGCCTGCGACGAAGCCGGTATCAGGCTGGGCCTCTATTACTCCCAGGCAAAGGATTGGTATCACAGGGGAGGCGAGCCATTGTATAATTGGACAGAGCCCTGCACGCCAGAGGATCGTCAGCATTATCTCGACACTATCGCGATCCCACAGGTCAAGGAGATCGTCGGCAAATACCGCCCCGCCCTCATTTGGTTCGATACCCCCCAAATGATGACGCCCGAAATCGCGCGGAAGTTTTCCGATACAGTCCGTGCCGCAAGCCCGGATACGTTGATCAATAGCCGGTTGTTGCGCTCGGGGGCCTCGATCACGGGCTTGTCGCGGGAGGAGCGGGATGAGCTGAGGAATGTCGGTGTGGACTACCTTTCTTTCCGGGATCGTGAAATACCCGAAGCCAGCCCGTGGCCTTACTGGGAATCCTGCATGACGCTGAACGACAGTTGGGGCTACACCGCTACGGATCACAACTGGAAAACCCCTCAGCGTGTGATTCAGCAACTCATGGAAGTCATAAGCAAAGGCGGCACTTTTTTGCTGAATGTGGGACCCACATCCGAAGGGGAAATTCCCGGTCCGTCCGTGGAAACCCTCAAAAAAACCGGCCAATGGCTGAAGATCAATGGCGAAGCCGTTTATGG
>JALQZP010000261.1 GCA_023258235.1 Terrimicrobiaceae bacterium
CAAAATTTGAAGGCAAAATTGCCAAGACAATTCTTCAGTCAACACCAAGAAAGTTGACTAGCCCCCAAACCTTCCACATGAACCATGTCATCGGCGAAATCCAAAAAAACCTCGGCGACCTCATCGGCAACGGGTTCTCACATGTGCATTTCGACAGCTACGAAGCCGGCACGCCGGGCTGGACGCCGAAGTTCCGCGAGGAGTTCTTGAAGCGGCGCGGCTACGATATGACGCCGTTCCTCGCGGTCAGTGCCGGTCGCGTGGTCGGCAGTGATGCGGAAACCGCCAAGTTTCGGGGTGATTGGCAAGACACGATACTCGACCTTTACCGCGACGTCTACTTCACGACGGTGCGGCAGATGTTGAACGCGGCGAAATTGGAATTCCTCTGCGAACCCTACGGCGGCCCGTGGCGACAGGACGAAATCATGCCAAAGATCGACCGGGTGATGACGGAGTTCTGGACGAACGGCGGCAAGTATAGCCCTTACCAAGTTGATCCAACCATCGGGGCTTTGCGCAAGAGCGGGCAGAACATCATCGAAGCGGAGGCCTTTACTGGCGAGCCCGGCGACAGCCGATGGACCGAGACGCCCGCTTGGTTGAAGCCGATAGGGGACGAGGCGTATTGCTCGGGAATCAATCGCTTCATCCTCCACCGTTTTGTCCATCAGCCATGGGATGAGCGTTACAAACCCGGAGCGACGATGGGTCTTTGGGGCACGCACTTTGACCGCACGCAGACCTGGTGGGAGCCGGCCAAGGGTTTGTTCCAATACTGGCAGAGGTGCCAAGCCCTGCTCCAATGGGGCAAAATCGCTCCGGTGGATTTCTCCGCCGAGGGATTACCGGTGCGCGGGATTCATCGTGCCGACGGTGGAACGCATGTCTTTTTTGTCGCCCACGCGGGTGCGGGAGGAAATGCCACCTGCAAGTTCACGGTGGAGGGGATGCAGCCCGAGCTTTGGGATCCGGTGACGGGAACCATGAGGGAGCTTTCCGATTTCCGGTTCGAGAATGGCAAGACCATCATGCCGCTGAAATTTGCCTCGGCGCAAAGTTGGTTTGTGGTTTTCCGCAAAAAGGCCGCGCAGCCGCAGGAGCCGCGTCCCAATTTCTCCGAACTCCAGCCCGTGGCCGAACTCACCGGCCCGTGGGATGTGCGCTTCGACCCGAAATGGGGCGGACCCGCAGAGGTGAAATTCGACAAACTCGAGGACTGGACCAAGCGCCCTGAGCCTGGCATCCGCTACTACTCCGGCACGGCGACCTACCGGAAGTCGTTCGATGGCGCAAACGGGACTTGGTTGGACCTCGGCTCTGTCAATCACATCGCCCGGGTTCGCATCAACGGCCGTGACCTCGGGGTTGCCTGGACCGCGCCATGGGGCGTGGAGATTCCGCAGGGCCTTCTGAAACACACCGGCAACGAACTCGAAATCGAGGTCACCAATGTCTGGGCCAACCGCCTCATTGGCGACGAGCAGGAGCCGCCGGATTGCGAGTGGCTGCCCGGCCACCACTTCGCCAATCAGGGCGGGTATTTAAAGCGGTTCCCGGATTGGTTTGTGAAAAAGGAAACCCGCCCCTCGAAAGGCCGGTTTTGTTTCACCACCTGGAACTACTTCACCAAAGACTCGCCGCTCATTCCCTCCGGCCTTCTCGGTCCCGTGACAATTTCAACCACGAAATAATCCCATGAAAAAACTCCTCCTCCTCGCGCTCACACTCTGCGGCTCGGCCTTGC
>JALQZP010000262.1 GCA_023258235.1 Terrimicrobiaceae bacterium
CCACGGTAGGCGGCAAGGCGCCGGTCGGTGGGAAGCTGGAGGACTGCTTCCGGGGGTTTTCCCAAATCAAGGGTGAGGCGGTTTAAGAGCGATTGGTAGTCCTTTTCGTGGGCGGCGAGGAGCTCGGCGTAGGGAGTCGCGGATGCCTTGGCCAACCGCTCGGTGATGGCGTCGTGAGGGTGCGGCCCGCGCCACTTCTGGCTGCGCTGGTTCGAATAATCCGTACCGGCCGCGAGGAAAATGGTCAGCGCGTTGGCATTCTTGAAAAAAATCTTCCCGTCCTTGGCTTCGACTGTGCCGCCGTCATTCAACACCAGCACCTGCGCTTCGTAGTTCAGATCGATGGTGTAATTCGCATTTGGGCCGGACGAAGGGTAGGTGTAACCGTCCAAGTTTCCCTTTGCGGTCAGGCGGTTTCCCTCGCCGCTGGTGGCCGCCTTGTGGGCATCGGCCAACGCGATGGAACCGGCGAGTGCGCCGGGTTTGTCGGCAGAGAATCGGAATGCCATCACATTCGCTGGGTGGCTGGCGAAATAATCGCGCCGGAAGTTCACGCCGCCTTGCGTGTAGGCGATCGAGTGGACGGCGCGGCTGATGTCGAGTTCGCGCCGGTAATTTGCCGCCGGAGTGCCATCGGTTGCGAACTCGACGAAAAGCTCGCCGAAATTCTGATACGAGCCGGTATCCGCCTCGTCGCCGGTCCAGAGGCTGTCTTCGTTGAATTGGATTTGCTCGCGCTCGACACCGCCAAAAACCATCGCTCCGAGCCGGCCATTCCCGATCGGCAGCGCCTCTGTCTCCCAATCCTTCGCCGGTTTGTCGTAGAAAAGTTTCATGTCCGCCGCCATGGCGGACACAGCGGAAGCTAGGATGGCAGCAAGGAGCAGCGAGTTTTTTTTCATGGAGGATTTTAAGGAATGGAAGGAGACGCTGAGGCTGCGATCTTTGTCGTTCAGCTTTGGGGGTTACCGGACATCGGTTCCATTTAAACCCGTCCGCCGGAGCGTGACTTGGCGGAAGTTGAATGGCTTCCAGTTAGCGGCATCCGGGCGGATGGTGAGGGTGTATTCGCCATTGCCCTTGATGTGGAGTTTGCCGAGGTTTTGGGTTTCGAATATTTTATAGTGCGCCGTGGCAGTGAGGCTGGCGGGGAGCTTTTCCCCATCCTTAGCATCGGCCGCTTGGATCTCTATGGTGGCCTTGGAATTTTCGAGTCCGGAGACTTCGGCCAGAACCTCGTATTCGCCGGGCTTGGCCTCTGTGAAATCCCAGCTCACGGCGGAATCAGGGTTGTCCCAGAAACCAATTTCGTTTCCAGTTTCACCCTCTTGGAGGCGGGGGCTATGGCCTTTGGCAGGGGTCGGATAATCGGCTGCGGCGGCTAGCAATGTGATCGCACCGTCCTCGCCGGGTTTGATGTAAACTTTAGCAACCTTGGGATCTCCCGTGATATTAAGTTTGATCACCGTGGAGACTGGGTCGAGCGCCTGGTCGGGAACATCGATCAGGACGCCTGCGGGAGTTTTTTCAAATTTCAATTCCTCGGCGTTGGCGAGCAGGCTGGCGGATTTGACCTCGTTTTCGAGACCGGGCACGAGGAGTTTGCCGTCCTTCGGCCAGTCGAAGACTTGGAGGTAGAGCGTGGTGCCGCCATCGGCTTTCTTCTGGGTGCAGCGGCCCCAGATGAGCTTCGCAAACGGGCTGGCATGCGTGCCGTAGATCGATTC
>JALQZP010000263.1 GCA_023258235.1 Terrimicrobiaceae bacterium
GTATTTGTTGGCGCGACGACACGCGTCGATCGCAAGACCCAGCATCACTTTCACCGCCTCGTCGCGTTCGTCGAAGTGTTTGGCGACGATCCCTGAGTCGCGATCGACGCCGAGCGTCAGTTGGGTCATGTCGTTCGAGCCGATCGACATGCCATCGAAGAATTCGAGGAATTGATCGGCGAGCACCGCGTTGGAGGGCAGTTCGCACATCATGATGACCTTGAGCCCGCGTTCGCCGCGCTTGAGCCCATTTTCGGCGAGCAGGCGCGTGACCTCGGCTGCTTCAGTCAAGGTGCGAACGAAGGGCACCATCACTTGCACGTTGTCGAGACCCATGTCGCCGCGGACCTTGCGCAACGCGCGGCACTCGAGTTCGAAACAGGCGCGGAACTGCGGGTCTACGTAGCGTGCAGCACCTCGAAAACCGATCATCGGGTTTTCTTCGGTCGGCTCGTAGAGACGCCCGCCGATGAGATTCGCGTATTCGTTCGACTTGAAGTCGGAGAGCCGAACGATGACGGGCTCGGGCGCGAAGGCTGCCGCGATCTGCGCCACGCCCTCGGCGAGTTTGTCGACGTAAAAGCCGACCGGATCGGAGTAGCCTGCCATCTGCGTACGGATTTCGTCACGCAACGCGGGATCGAGTTTGTCGAACTCGAGCAGTGCACGCGGGTGTACGCCGATCATGCGATTGATGATGAACTCGAGTCGCGCGAGACCGACGCCCCGGTGCGGGATGCCGGCGAAGTCGAAGGCGCGGTCGGGATTGCCAACGTTCATCATTATTTTGACCGGCACCGGCGGCAGGGAGTCGAGCTCGATCTGCCGACGCTCGAAGTCGAGCGCTCCTTCGTACACGTAACCGGTGTCACCCTCGGCGCAGGAGACGGTGATCGCCTGTCCCTCGCGGATGACGTCGGTGGCGTTTCCGCAGCCGACGACCGCCGGGATACCGAGCTCACGCGCGATGATCGCGGCATGGCAGGTGCGCCCGCCGCGGTTGGTGACGATCGCCGAAGCGCGCTTCATGACGGGCTCCCAGTCAGGGTCGGTCATGTCGGCGACGAGTACGTCGCCTTCCTGAACGCGTGCCATGTGCGACACATCGGCGATCACGCGCGCAGGACCCGCACCGATGCGCTGACCGATGCTGCGACCTTCGGTGAGCACCCGCGAGCGTTCGGCGAGCGTGTAGCGCTGTATGGTGCGGCCGCTGCGGCTTTGCACGGTCTCAGGGCGCGCCTGCAGGATAAAGAGTTCACCGCTCGCGCCATCCTTGCCCCACTCGATGTCCATCGGCCGACCGTAGTGCTGCTCGATGATCAGCCCCTGCTGCGCGAGCGCGACCAGGTCGTCGTCAGTCAAAGAAAAGCGATTGCGATCGACGGGCGGCACGTCGACCGTGCGCACGCGTTCGCCGGAACCCGCCTCGCCATAGACCATCTTGATCGCCTTGGCGCCGAGGTTGCGTCGCAGTACCGCGTGACGATGCGTGCGGAGCGCTGGCTTGTAGAGATAGAACTCGTCTGGATTCACGGCGCCTTGCACGACGGTTTCGCCGAGGCCATAAGAGGACGTGATGAACACCACGTCGCGGAATCCGGAGTCGGTGTCGAGCGTGAACATCACGCCACTCGCGCCGAGATCGGAGCGCACCATCTGCTGAATGCCCGCCGAGCCACCACCACCACCACCACCACCACCACCACCAC
>JALQZP010000264.1 GCA_023258235.1 Terrimicrobiaceae bacterium
GCTGACTGGACTTTTGTTTCTGGAGAGGATGTGGACCTTTCCGGATTATCCAGTATTAAATTTCTATACATTATTGCGAATCGTCCGGTAGATCACGCCACGGAGCCATACATAGTGCCTTCAATAGCTGGGTTATTTCCAAATTTAGCCTATTTGAGTATTAAAAATTGGGGTTTCGTGGATTGTTTTATACGTGGTTTAACGGATCTGCCTGAGTCGCTGATATCGATTACTCTGGAGAACACATATATTCCAGATTTGGGTATTATTTCCGGGCTAAATAATCTGGAATCATTCACGATGAGATACAACCGTGTTCCAATCTCAATGTCTGGGCCTCTGCCGTGTTCCGTCCGATATGTTATAATAACCCACTCACAGATTACAGATGAGTTAATCTTTCCACCTGAGATATTACAGATCACATGTTGTGATTCTACGATTCCAATCATACAAGGGTTAAACCAGGCGGTGAATGATAAGTTGGAATGTCACTTTAGCTGGTGTGCCACCCCGTACGACAATAATGTGCTCGATATCCACATACCTCCATCACGTCATAAAAAGATTTCACACATCACCCGTGTTAATTCTGAAATGGTGTATACAGATTTTGGTTCAATACCTAAAAGGATAAGGGTTTCTCCGGACAACGTGGAGAGTCCGATTGTGGTTGCGTTGAACCTTGCCAGCAATTATCCACGAAGAATGGCTGAGTTTGTAGTCGATATGTCGGTGGCGTTTGAGGACAATGATGACGCGTATTATGAGGTGGAAGTGGATTATGAAGATGATGATGACGATCCCTACGCGGATTACTAAATGGGTTTGGGTTGATGTGTTGGGTTTTCTCTCTGGGTTTTTACAATAAAAAAATAAAATTTTTGATGCTACATGATTTTGCTAACTACTAACCTATCTTATCTTACCCTATTTATATGCCAGGTCACCGGTGGGTAGCCAGCCAGCCAGCAGAGACGACGAGGAGGATGACGACGCGCGCACGGACATACCCGTGGAGGACAACAAAATAAGGTATTATTTTTAAGGTTGCCAAATAAATTGGCGTAAAACTCTTTAAGAGTTCTCCTTTTTTTACGATTAAAATTGAAATTATTATTTATATTCTGCAAATTCATAAAACAATGCCAATTTATACTTGTCTAGACTCACCCGTTAAATGCCTCGCAATTTGGAGTTATATCCCGTATGAAGAAATCGATTTTAAAAGGTACTATTTCGTTAAAACTCTACGTATTGAATGTTTTAACCCGGCAGAAGAAATCGAAGACACTACGTATCATCCTCCAAGAAGAATACACCCAAGCAGTAGCATGTCACGTTATTATTATAATTGGACCGACACACCACGCCCCATAGAAGAAGAAGGACCATACAAATTACCATCCATCAAGGATCTGTTCCCCAAATTAGAAACGTTAATCATATCTAATGGTAATCAGTGTTTTAAACGAAATAGCCCCGCATACATTGATACCTTAACAGATATTCCAGCAACGGTTGTCAATTTACATATAGAATACACCATGTTAACCAACATTGGCGCCATCATTCTACAATGTCCTAACATTGAAACATTAAAACTAGAAAGAAACATATATCAAATTTCAATACCCGAACAACTACCGCCAAAATTGTTACGTTTACATG
>JALQZP010000265.1 GCA_023258235.1 Terrimicrobiaceae bacterium
ATTACGACACATATTGCCCCTCAAATATGAACCGCCAGATCTCTTGTTTTATCGATACCCTTGGAGTGAACAAAGATTGGTCGATGGAGTCCTCTTGGGGGAGGTCTTCTAGAAATTTCGCCAAACGGCCGATCATGATTTTGTTGTCCTGCTTTTTAGCCTCATCAAGCTGGGAAGAGGCGGCGGCGGCGATCTCCTCGCGGGTTTTCTTACCCGGCAGTCCGCACTCCATTTGGCGGAGTTGGCGGATGCGACCCTCCTGCCTTGCCCGTTCCTGGATCAAGGCATCGACCTCCTTCGCGCGGCGTTGGCCGGGATTCGCGTCGAGCGTGGCGATGTTGACTCCGGCAGCGAGTTGCTCTGCGGTTAACTCTCCGGCGTTTTGGCCATCGAGGAGGAGTGCGTAGCGGCCCGGAGCGAGGCCTTGAACGGCGAGCATTTCCCGGTTGAGGGATTCGGTGATGGGAATGACTTTTTCGCCAAGGCGATACTCGTCGTTGACGGGCAGCGGAAGCGAGCGGGGAAGGTAATCGAAGGAAACCTTGCCATCGGCGGACTGCAAGGCCCCGACCGAGCAATTGACGTTTTCCAACACGGCAGCCTTGGCTGCATCGACCGTCACGCTCGCCACAATCGGTGAGACATTTTGGGCCTTCAAAAATTCATAGGCCATGACCCAGTGCCCATCTGGGCCGGGATGGACACGGTCCCCGCCCGCGATGCCGAAGGCGAAGTCTTTCGCCTGCATTCGTGCGTTCACCTCGAGCATCGGGGCGTTGAAATCCACAAAGCCGACCCCGTTTTTCAGACTCTTGAGTTCCTCGATGCAGGCTTGGATGCCTGAGTTGGCACCAAGGTTGTTCGCCGCCTCGGACTTCATGGTGTTGTCGTAGATCGAGGGGCCGATGAGGATCGGCGCGATGCCGCGTTCCTTCAGGAGCGCGAGGAGTTTTTCCATATTCGCACGGTAGGTCGCCACGGTTGCACGGCGCTTCTGAAGCACCGTCTCGTCGGGATCGCTCATGCCGAAGAGGTCCTTGCGATAACTCGCTCCCGAGTCGTTCATGCCGAAATTGATCGCGACCTTGTTTGGCTTCTCCTTGAGGATGTCCCTTTCCAATCGCCCGATTCCGCCATGCACGAAATCGCTGAAGATTCCTTTGTTCCGGAACCGCACGCCCAGTTCGGGATACCGCGTGGCCCAGTAGGTGAAGATGTATTTGTGGTAAGTGCCCCCGCTCGTGATGCTGTCCCCGGCGAAAGCCACGAGGTCGCCCTTTTCAAAGCGCGCCACGGCGGGCTCGGGAGTCGGTGCGGCATTCCCTGCCCCCTCCGCAAGAGCCGTGGCGGTTAGAGCTGCAAAGAGGAGAATTCGACAATGCATAAAAATGGGGTGGGCTAACTGCGGGTTTTCTCGCCTTTGCGGGTGGAGCTTGCGGGAGGTTTGTATCATAGAGGTGGAGTGCGGCGAGCTATTGGGACGCGACGGCTTGAGCGGCAAAGGCGAAAACGGGCCAGCCGTTTTTGTCTTTGAGGTTGGCCAAGGCCACATCCCGCCATCCCATGCGAACGAATTTCGGCTCGGGAACGGCTTGGGCGCTCACTTCGACGGTATCACCCACGATCGCCGCCTCGGCCGCAACGAATTCTTTTCCGTCCGCCGACACCTC
>JALQZP010000266.1 GCA_023258235.1 Terrimicrobiaceae bacterium
ATTGCAACCGCGATCGAAGGCGATACTCGTCTCGCGCTCAAGGACCTGACCCCCGTCAGGCTCTTGGACAACGACTTTGCAAGACAGGTCCATCAAGCGGAACGTGAAGGAGCCGGACCGCAGGCCTTAGCAGAAATCCTGGGTCGCGGACGTGCCAAAAAAGGAATGTTCGAAGGGGACTTGGTGGAGGGCGAATTGGAAATTGGGCAGGTCTCCGCGATGATCCGACAAATTGTGCCGGCTGGGCCACTCACCAAATCCCTGTGGGAGGACTGCCAAGCCACCCTGAAGCGATTGGCAAGCCTGACCTCTTAACCCAGAGGTTCCCGGATCAGGGCCGGGTCGTCCGAAATAATTTCCAAAACAGTTCGAAAGGCCTGAGCCCTGTGACCGTACCTGTGGTTATGTTGATCCCTCAAGGCAGGCGCCACCTTCACGATGTACTCGGTCAATTTATCCTGACTTGTACAGAAATATTGTACAGCATAGGTAACCGTGTTCACCTCAGGTTCTGGCTGCAAAAGCCTGCATAAGCGATGCGATACAAAATACCCGCTGTTCATCACTTCCGGGATGTGGTGCATCCGCATCCACTCCACCCAATCCGAAGCCACGTCAGCCTCGACCATTACTGTTACATTATACAATATCATCGAATTGCTAGGTTTTCTATACGGCGAAAAGGAGACAAGGGATCGAATTAAAGCTCTGGATTTTGGTCCCCGCGAAGTCTGCGGATTTTGCGTCTTGCTTCAGGCAGATAGGCAGAATCCGGAAATTTCAGCATGAGCTGATTATAAAAATCCATGGCCCGCTCTTTGTTGGCCAAACGCAGTTCCCATAACATTCCTCTTCGAAACAAGGCGTCATCGGCAAGAACCTCGTCACCACGCGGCACTGGTTGGCGAGCAGTTCGCCCACCGTGCGGACGCGGCGGCTGCCGAGGTGGTCAATGTCGTCCACGCTCCCCTGACCCTTCTTGAGTTTGAGGAGATACTTGGTGGACTCAACGAGGTCCTGCTTGGTGAGGATGCGGGAGGTCGCGGTGTCACCGAAGTTGAGCTTCTGATTGATCTTGTAGCGGCCCACACGACCCAGGTCGTAGCGCTTCGGATCGAAGAACAGGCGCTTGATCAGCGCGCGCGCGTTCGCCGCGGTGGGCGGATCGCCGGGGCGCAGGCGACGGTAGATGTCCTTGAGCGCCTCCTCTTCGTTCTTGGTCGGATCCTTTTTGAGGCACTTGATGATGATGCCGTCGTCCACGGAGGTGTCCACGACCTTGATCTTGCTCACGCCGAGCTCGGCGATCTGCTTGACGACCGCCTTGGACAGCGGCTCGAAGGCACGGGCGACGACGATGTTCTTGTCGGCGTCAATCGCGTCTTCGACCAGCACCTTGTTGGCGATATCTTCGAGACCTTCGGCCTTTTTGACCGGGATTTCCTCGATATCGTAGAAGAGCTTGATGATCTCCTCGTCCGTGCCGCGGATCACGTCCTTCTTGGGCTTCTCGTCGCCATCGAGGAACGCGAGCGCGCGGAAGAGCGTCGTGGTGAGAAACTTCCGGCGGCGCTTTTTGCGGTCCAGATAGACGTAGAGCATGTCTCTCGTGTCGAACTGGGCCTCATACCAGGAGCCACG
>JALQZP010000267.1 GCA_023258235.1 Terrimicrobiaceae bacterium
ATCGTGCGGTGGATGTCGGCACGGTCGAGCAGGGCGATGTGATACCACGGAGCCAGAGCGGCAAGGCGGTCGGGGGTGGATTCGTCCGTGATCACGATGGTCCCGGATTCGGCAATGCCTGCGGCCGCAGGCGTGATGCACGCATCGATCTCATCCACTTTGTCCCGAGTGTAATCGGTGGTCACATTCGTCCGTGAGGAGAAAAAATCCACCAAGGGTTTGAACTCGGACGGGATGTAAAGGAGGCGCGTCTTTTCGGTTTCGAGCCATTTGGCAAGGGATTCCAGATCGGTGAAACAGAGTGTGCCCGTGGCGGTCGCCTGCTTTTTAAACAGGGCGATGGAATCGGCTTCATCCGGGAGCCACTTGGCATCGGCGACACCGCGTGGAACGGAGGGTTTTGCAGCACGTTCTTTGATGGGACTCAAAGCATCACGGACGCTTTTAAAAATGGTTTCGCGGGAAGTATTCATTTTTTGTTACGGGATTTCATCCAGCTACGGAATTGTCCGCCGCGCCATCCGGGCAGGGTTCGGGTTTTCAGCCATGGCGACAGATAGGGGAGAGGAAGTTTTTCCAATGGAACAAGGCTCGAGAGGCCGCCGGTTTTCATGGCGACTTTCCAAATCCGAGGGCTGCTGGCGAGCATTCCAAATCCGGCCATCGGTGGCGTGCCGGGCGAGGGGAGATGCTCCTCGTGCGCCCTGTTGCGAAGTCTCAGCAGAAGGTCGGGAATCGGGATATCGACCGGGCATACCTCGTTGCAGGCGCCGCAGAGACTGGAGGCCTTAGGCAAGTCCGCGAGTTGCTTGAAGTTTTTTCCTGCCAGAAGAGGAGAAAGAACGGCACCGATCGGGCCGGGGTAAACGCTGCGATAGGCGTGGCCGCTGGCTTGGCGATAGATCGGGCACACGTTCAGGCAGGCTCCACAGCGGATGCAGCGTAGGATTTCGCGGCAGTTCGAGGCCAGGATTTCCGAGCGTTGGTTATCCACAAAAATGACGTGCATTTCCTCGGGGCCGGAGGGGCGGTCCTTGCGGGCCGGACCGCTGATGAACTCCGTGTAGACGGTGAGTTGCTGACCCGTGGCGGAACGTCCCAGAAGGTTCAAAAGAACAGCGAGTTCGGCATCGGAGGGGATCACCTTCTCGATACCAACAAGCGCGATGTGAATGCGGGGGGCGGCAAGGCAGAAGCGCGAGTTGCCCTCATTGGTGACGAGCACCAGGCGGCCTGTGTCTGCCACGACAAAATTGGCACCAGTGATGCCGGCATCCGCTCCCAGATACTTGCCCCGCATGAAGTCACGGGCGCGGCGGGTGATCGTTTGCGGGTCGTCATTGTAGTCGCCCAGGCCTTCCCTTTCGAAACTGCGGGCGATGTCGCGACGGTTCTTGTGGATGATGGGCTTGACGATGTGGCTGGGGTGGTCGCCGTCGATCTGGATGATGTATTCACCGAGATCGGTCTCAACGGATTCGATGCCCTGTGTGGCAAGATGGTCGTTGAGATGAATCTCTTCCGAGATCATGCTCTTGGATTTGACGATCTTTTTTGCTCCCGCCTTTTTTAAAATGTCGGAAACGGCTCGGCAGGCGTCATCGGCCGTGACGGCATAATGAACATGGGCCCCGT
>JALQZP010000268.1 GCA_023258235.1 Terrimicrobiaceae bacterium
GGGTTTACTTTGGAATGGGCTTGTCCCGCTGTGGGCACAGGCACCGGCCCCGATTTTCGGTGGAAGTCATCAAGCGAACAGACAACCGGGCGGAGTTCGAAGTGCTGACCACTGCTGAACAACCGTTGTATGATCGAAATCCTTTTTCCCTAGCCCACGCGGCATCGGTTGTTGGTGCGAGGCCATGGCCCTGGGAGGCTGGCTTAACAGGTATCAGGGCGGGTCGGCTCAGGTGGGATGGATGCGTTTTAGCTCCGATGTAATGCCTCTGAATTGTTACAATTGATTGATGGCATCATTCGGTGCAATGACGACCCTACGAGAGAGCCACTCCCAACTCCGATGGGGCATTGGATCCAATTGGAATTGGGGGCAGATTTCATTTCCGCCACTCATCAATCACCGACGCGATGAGTGCCGTCCAGCCGGTCTGGTGCGACGCGCCGAGGCCCGCGCCAGTGTCGCCGTGGAAGTATTCGTAGAAGAGGACGTTATCGCGCCAGTGCGGGTCGGTCTGGAACTTTTCGTTCGTTCCGAAGACGGCACGGCGGCCCTCGGCATCGCGGGCGAAGATGCGGATGAGCCGCTCGGCAAATCCCCCGGCGAGTTCATCGAGGTTGATGGGCGTCTCGTCCTCGCCGCAACCGGGGATGGTGAACTTGCCGCCGTAGGCCTTCCGCAGCTTGCGCAGCGTCTCGATCATCATGAAGGTCGTGGGGAACCAGATCGGGCCGCGCCAGTTCGAGTTGCCGCCCTTGAGCTTGGCGATGGACTCGCCCGGCTCGTAGCCGATGTTCCGGTGGTCGAGGACGTAGGGGTAGCGTTCGTGGTGCTTCGAAAGGCTGCGCAGGCCGTAGGGGGAGCGGAACTCGCCGGGGTTCCAGATGATGCGCAGGAGCTTGTGGATTTGCTCCGGGTTCATCACGGCCAGGACGTGGACCTTCTCACCGTCCTTTTCCAACGTCGTGACGCAGCGCTGGACGAGGTCGGTGCGGTGTTCGAGGAACCAGTTCATGTTTGCACGGAACTCCTTGAACGGCTCCAGCCACCTCTCCTCCAGCCGCTCAATGGCGAACATCGGAATCAGTCCGACTAGGGAACGCACGCGGAAGTCGGCTGCGCTTGTAACCCAAAGCATCGTCCAAACCATGGACAGGGAACGGGGTATAAACCTCGTGAATCTTGTTACCTTCTTTGCGGAGTTCGTGGACCGCATGAAGCAAGGGCTCTTCGTCGCGAAACAAGCCCAGGATGTATTTCTTGGTCATAAAAAACGTTGACGGTCTATAGATTTATTTCGTAAGATGACTTAGTGAGCGCCGTTGGTATGGGCATGGGCCTCTTGAAGATTGATCCCCTCTTTGGCAGCAGTTTTGGCAATCTCCTCTTCGGAGGATGTTTTGTAGATGGACTTCACCTCGGCGACGGCAATCACCGGCAAGAATTTGGCAAAGAGGAAGAACAAGGTGAAGAAGAGGCCCAGGGAGCCTATGTACATGCAGATTTCAACCCAAGATGGGGAATACATCAACCAAGAGGAGGGGAGGTAATCCCGGTGTAGGGATGTTACGATGATTACAAATCGCTCAAACCACATCCCAATATTCAC
>JALQZP010000269.1 GCA_023258235.1 Terrimicrobiaceae bacterium
GGCGCGCCACCTCTCCAGCGAGGGCTGGAGCCGCTTTGCAGGCTGTTCTGCGGTCTTGTTTGTTTACTCAAGATTTCGGTAAGGAGTGGCAAATTATGGGGTTTCTCAGTGGGGTTTTTGTGAACGTGGCGTGAACGCTCTTTGCTCCCAAGGCGGGGGGAGGGGGCGCGTTTTTTTTGCCCCCCTCCCATCAGACTGCACTGGTTTGGGCGGTCGCGGAAATTTTTGCAAAGGGAGGATCGCTTTTTTCCAGATCGCCGCTTGCCTTCTTTGGTGCGCCTTTTTTATTTTTCGGGTCAAATTCGGGGCGCTCGAAAAGTAATAAATTCATATAATGGGGTTGTAGGCGGTGGTTGAGAGTGCGAAAACTCTCGCGTTGATCGAACAGCATTATTCTTGCCGACAGGTAGCGGCTCGCCTAGGCGAGTCTCACGGAACCGTTCATAAATCGGTAACTGATGGGCGCATGGGAGCGGTGATTTTCGGCCATCGTATATTAATCCCGAATCCGGCTTTTGAAGTGAAGTAGGCCGCCCCATTTTCTCACGAATTTAGAAGTGCCCTTGTAGTAACATTGCGCGTCTTATTGAGCTAAAAAACCATGAAAAAATCACTCCTCCTCGCTTTCGCTCTCTCGCTCTCTCTGTGCGGTCTTCTTCGCGCAGCGGAGTCGCTCGAGCAGCAATTCCAAAACCCGCCGGATTCCGCGAGGCCGTGGGTCTTTTGGTTCACCTTGAATGGGAATTGGAACAAGGAGGGAATCACTGCGGATTTAGAGGCGATGGCGCGCGCTGGGATCGGCGGCGTGATTTCCATGGAGGTCGACAAGGGGCCACCAAAAGGTCCGGTGGATTATGCCGGACCGGATTGGATGGATTTGATCGGGCATGCTTGCCGCGAGGCGAAACGACTCGGGTTGGAAATCAACCTCACCAACGGCGGCGGCTGGGATGGCAGTGCGGGGCCATGGATCACCCCGGAATTGTCCATGCAGAAAGTGGTGTGGACGGAAACAACAGTGGAAGCCGGCGCCCCGGCGCCGATCGAGTTGCCGCAACCTAAGGCTGAACGTGGTTTTTACCGCGATATCGCCGTTCTGGCGATGCCACTGCCAACCGTTGATTTTCGCATCGATCACTATGTCCAGAAAAGCCTCTCGCAAGGAGCCAAGGGCGGGAATGAGGGAAACAACATCAGCCAACCGCCCCTCCCTGCCACATTTCCTCCAGCACCGGAAGGGTCCGTCATTTCCCGCAAAGACATTCTCGATCTCACAAAAAACATGGGGTCGAGCTCATCAACGGCTACGGGCTCTTCCACTTCGGATCTGTCGAGGAGCTCATCGCCTCGGGTCCCTACGATGGCGCCCTCGACGCGGTCCTGAAGCACCTCCACTGGATCGCTGAGCACGGCAAGGTCTACGGCGAGAGCTCGCCCCGCCAGGTGTGGGACCGGAGCTTCGAGCGCTCCTCGCGGCGGTGGTGAGCCGCCTGTGCAGCCCGGCGACCTCGTCGTCATCAAGCTCCCGCGGGCCTGCCCACCCGCGGCGATCGAGCGCTGGCACGGCAGGGCAGGCTTCATCCTGAAGGCC
>JALQZP010000026.1 GCA_023258235.1 Terrimicrobiaceae bacterium
AATAAAAGAAAGGTTTATAAAAATGCTGCTGGCCGCCGCCGCCTCGAACCTGAGCCTCTGGATGAGGCAGGTTCTTTTTGCGCTCTATTCAGAAATCCGGAAACTGGCCGAAAACTTCGGGCGACTGCACCGCCCACTGCCTGCTTAAGGATTTTTCAGGATCGACTAAGCTACCTGCCTCGCAAGTGGCCGCTCCCTGTTTTCGGCAGAATTTGCCATTTTTTAGTCCGCGTTAAACGCTACGGATTTTGAAAATAGATATTTGGATATGAGCCACCTGTGGATCACGGTTGGCCAATAATCTCAACTTCGGGCGCTGCGAGGCTGGTTCAGCGCCTGCGAGAGCAGCGTGAGCCCGTTGATGGTTCGCCCGAGCGCGTCGCCGGGAAAGTGCCCGAAATTCACGCGGAAGACATTGTCCCACTGAAAGCAGGGTTCCTGCAGGCGGCGGAACGACATCTCGGCGCGGTCTTTCAGTAATCTGTCAGGAGTCTGATCTTAGAAAGGAATCGGTTTGAGTTCGGATTCCACTCCGTTTGTCGGAGCGATTGATGCCATCAAGGCGAGCAGTAGAGCGGCTTTTTTCATGAAATTGGGTTCGGTTTGGAGCCGCTGTTACACCTTCAACACGCTCTTTGTCTTGGTATACTCGGAAGGAGAGACACCCATCACTGAGCGGAAGGTGGCGTTAAAGTGGCTGAGGCTTTCGAAACCGACATTGTAAGCGATCTCCGTGACATTCAGCCGGCCTTCGCAAAGGAGGAGTGCGGCGCGATGGCTCCGGTAAATCTGGAGATATTTCACCCAAGGCATCCCAAGGGCATTTCGGAAAATGATCTTCAGTCGCGTCTCGCTCACGCCCGAGGCTTCGGAGACATCCTTGGCGTAAATTTGCTTGGTGTAATGGTCGCGAAGGTATCGCAGTGCCATCACCACAGGTCTCCAATCAAAGTCCTCCGTGCCTTCCTGGGTATGCTTCCCGCAAGAGACCTCCCATCGAATCAAGCGAATGATCTCTGTAAACAGAATGGCACCGACCCGGAGTTCCCAGCCGAATTGGCGGGATTGGAATTCCTCGAACATCTCATGGCAACTCCGGATGACATCTTTATGCATCGAGTCCGGCACGGCCAACAGGCGATCATTCAATGACCGGCAGGCTGTGAAGCGGCGGAGAATGCTTATGCTCACATGGGGGTTGCAAAACTCGAGCAAAGCGGAGGGAAGGAAGTAAACCGTGATCGACCGGAGCGGAAATTTTGTGACCTTGCACCAGTGGGGAACACCGGGTCCGAGCAAGAGAATCTCGTTTTTCAAGCGATGCTTCTCCTCGTTTTCGACAAATAACACGCCATCGCCTTCGAGAGCGACATTCATCTCGCAGTAAGGATGTTGTGCTGGCGCCGGCGTGTCCTTTAGTGAGGTTTGTTCGGAAACTTTGACATAAACAGGGGCGTCATCACTCAACTCGACGCTGTGCTGGGTGACATCAACGAGCCAACTCAAGCGATCGGGAGGAGTTTTTTTGGCTTTGATCATGGCTTGAGGTGTGTGGTTGCGAGTAGTGCGTTTAAAACATCCGCCCAAGTGGATGTGGGGCTCGAATCTCAAGCATCCGTGGATGGTTTAAAATCGAAGGGAGCGGCATGGCGCAATTCGTGATAGCGATCGGCTATGCCGTGCATAACCAAGTTGGTGCGGAGCATCCGTGGGGGAATGGAATTATCCGCGAAAAGATCGTAATGACAGGGAATAACCATGCCCACATCGAGCCGCTTGGCCAGCAAAGCCGCTTCGGCAGGGCTGAGATTGCGGAATGCCGGGTTGATCACCGCAACCAACAAATCCGGCCGATGCACGGCGGCGGCATCCGCAAGCAAGTCATGCCATCCGGTATCCCCGGTGAAGTAAATGCAGGGCCCTCCCGGTATGGAGACCATATACCCGACATGCGTCAAGTCGTCGGCCCCCAGCGGAATTGCAAAGGTCGCACGCACTGAAAATTCACCCACCTTCACCTCCCGATTAGGCCACATCATTTGCACTCGGTTCTCGGGAAAACCGATCGAGGCGAGCTTGGGAAGTGTCTCCGCCGGGGCGAACACAGGGGCCTTCAAGCCGGCTTCGAGAGCCGGAGCGAGTGTGTCGGGATCGCAGTGGTCTTGATGGCTGTGCGTCAAAAAAATGGCATCAAACCCAACCAACTCTTGCGGATTCATGGGCGGTGGCACCCGGCGTTTCATATCCACGCCGACTTCCTCGCCGATGCGGGCGCAGGAATCGCTCAAATAGGGATCGATCGCCAGAATCGCCCCCCCGGGGCCCTTGATGACGAAGCTGGATTGACCTAACCACCAGAGGGTCACATGGCCGACGGGCACCGGGTGATCCTGGAGCTGAGAAAATGTGAGTGGATTCATTTTTTGAAAAGGGAGAATATAAATAATTTAAATGAATGATTTTGCGTTACACACGAGGATGCAAAAAATATTGCTTCCATTCGGGTTTAAAAATCGCGGATGTAGCCCGCGAGCCAACCGCCATCCACGGGCAGGATGGCTCCGTTGATGTAGGAGCTTTCAGGGGCGGCGAGAAACAGCACGGCGTGGGCGATCTCTTCACAGGTTCCAGGGCGGCCCAGGGGAATGTGCGCCAGGAGCCCCTCCACCTTTTGGCTGAATTTTCCATCCTCGCCATAGAAGAGCTTTTGCGTGCTTTCGGTGAGAATTGATCCCGGGGCAACACAGTTGGTGAGAATGCCTTGAGGGCCGAGTTCCATGGCCATGGAGCGGGTCAGGTTGACCACGCCGGCCTTCGCTGCCACGAAGGCGCACTGCAACCGGGCCGGCACGATTCCGAGCACGGATGCGATGTTGATGATGCGCGAGGCCCCCGCTTTGCGAAGCAGAGGGATGGCGGCACGGCTCACGAGGTAAAGACCGGTGAGGTCCACGCGAATAATGCGCTCCCATTCGGCCAGAGGAAACTCGTCGATGTTCACACGGTGCGCCATCGTGTTGATCCCCGCGTTATTGGCCAATATGTCCAGGCGACCGGCCCGGGCGAGGATTTCCGCCATCGCGGCCTCCACAGAGGCCTCGTCGGCAACATCCATTTTCACGGCAAAAGCCCCCGGAACCAAGGAGGCGCAGGCCTCCGCAGCTTCGAGATGAATGTCCGCATAGACCACTCGCGCGCCGTTGGAGGCGAATGAGCGGGCCAAAGCCTGTCCGATGCCACCGGCCGCGCCGGTCACCAAGGCCACCTTGCCGGTCAAATCACATTTCATAGTTGGCTTTTATGGGGTTGAAATTTTCGGGGCTTTAAGAAATGCGGAACCCGGAGCCCGCCACCAGAATCTTGGCAATGGCGGCGATCTTCTCCTTGGGTCCGCGGTAGGCCCAAACCTGTGCGTGATCCTCGCAGGAGGCATGTCCCGTTCCCTCTCCGATCGCGGGAATGTGGTATTCCAACTCACTGAAAGACCCCAGGCCGCTGTTAACATTGCAAGCTTGCACGGCGAATCCCTGCCAGCCCGGATCCGTCCACGGCACATCAACATATTCGCCAGAGGGATTGATCGAAAAATTCCGCACCACAAGCGACCAATCATCGCCCGCGCCGACGATGTAGGCCGCACGACCGGCCATGGACCGAGCACGAAAGCTAAGCTTATGCTCGCCTGGCTGGTTCATCCGATAGCGCACGAGGTGGTCGCTCACATTCACCGCAGATTTTGGAATCCGGCGAACCGTGCTGAAAATATGCAGAGGTTCGGTCCTGGAGTAGGTCGGTAGCATCAACTCCCCCCCGTGTGGCATTTGAATCAAATTCCAAAGCCCGACCCGTGCTCCAGCCTGAGGGCGGCTACCTTCGAACGCCATCGAAGTGAATTGGCTGTAGCCGGCGTAGGCTACTCCCGAGAGATTCAATCCCCGCTCATACCGCAAGGGATCCGGCGCGGGGCCGAACGATTTGAAGATTTTCAAGGATACCTGCCGCTTGGAGCGGGAGAGTCGGATGGAGAGCTTGTTTTCGAGTCCGAAAGTCCCGCTTTTTGCAATGACTCGGTAGTTCCCCGGATCGAGCGAGCGCGGTTGATCATAGACAGTCAGGTCTGGAAACTTCGGCAGGAAGACATCCACTTCGGGAGCCAACCAAGTGCGATCGCCGCCCGAATTGTGCCATGCAGAGCCGGCGAAGAAGGCCTTCGCTTTGGCTACGCTTTCGAGCGCCGTGTTGGTCCAGTAAAAATTCTTGTCACTGCCTGCTGCGAAGACCCCCAGCAAGCGACCTCCGTGAGGAAGCACAAGGATTCGAGTTCCATCGGCGAAGGACAAAGTCTCCGGGCGTTGGCCTGCTCCTCGCAGGACCTTTTGCAAATTTTTCAAGTTGTTCATTTAGGATTTGGTGAGGGTGTTGCCGAAGGCCATGACAAAGGCAGCGGCGATTAAGATGACGATGGCCAAATACATCTGGTTCCTCGGCGTGCCGTGCACCCCTTTCCATTCGCCGCTCAGGAAACCCAACCCCTGGCCGCCTATCATTTGCGACGCCTGTTGGATGCCGAATCCGACCGATGCCCCCAAGGCACCCAGCCAGAGCATCCCCGTTCCCATCAGCACGATTCCGGCTCCGAGGTTGAGACCAATGACCGAGGCGAGCAACAATTCGGGCACGCTTTGCAAAAGCACCCCGAAGGATTTGTTTTTCGCCATGAGGTAGAGGGGATAGCCGAGATTGATCAAGGCGCCGCTCATCAAGCAGACCGCCCACACTGCGAAGGTCGAGGGGATCTCTCCGGCACCGCGGGCTTTCATGGCCTCGACGATCGGCCCTTGTCCATAAACAAAAGCCAGACTCATTCCACAGGACAGGACGCCCGCCACGACAACCATCACGAGCCCACCGGCAAAACTTCCGGAGGTGGCCTGGTCTTTTTTGAGCACTTGATCCCGACCGAAACCGGCCAGAGAGGCGAAGACGACTCCAACAAGCATCACCCCCACGCCGGCGAGCACAACCAACCCGGCGGGCGATCCAGGATCGGGCGCATCGCGAAAGAGCCCCGAGCCCTTGACGATCATCGGCAATGTGACCCCCAAAGAAACTCCGAGCCCGGTCAGAATGGCACCCGTCAGTGCCACGCCGATACGAACAAAGCAAAGGCCGCACAGGACATTGGCGATGCCCCATCCTGCGCCCCAGAGGTTGGCCGTGATGATCGCACCGACCGGCACGGCGGCGTAGGCGGAGAGAGCATCGGGGCAAAGCCAGAGGGTCACGCCCCACGGCAGAATCACCAAGCCTGTCAGCATCCCGATGAACCACCAATGTTCAAACTGGAACTTTTTCATCAGCTTCATTGGCCAGGCGCAGCCGCCTACGAAAATGCCGGCGCAGGCCACAAGAAGAACTCCGAGTAGTGTGTTTTGATCCATAGTATTTGTGATGGTTAGACTCCGGGAACGTATCCTTTCCCGAATTTCGCAGTGGAACGGTTGCGGAAATCCGAAATGAGCGACATGAGCGAGACCGTGCCGCCATCGGCCACGATGGTCTGCCCGACGATGTATCCCGAATCCTCGGAGCAGAGGAAGGCCGCCAACTTCGCAATCTCGAGCTTTTCCCCCGAACGCCCGAGGGGCACTTTCTCGGAGGCAATCGCGCGCCCCATGTCTTCGTTGAAACCCTCGATGGCCTGGTAGTAATTCTCCACCGTCACCATGCCAGGAGCTATGGCATTCACCCGGATTCCCTTGTGGGCCAACTCCACGGAAAGCGATCGGGTTTGCGCAATAATGGCACCCTTGGTTCCTGCATAAACGCTGTGCTCTGGAGCACCCGACAGACCATGGATGGATGAGATATTGCAGATGGTTCCCCCGCCATGGCCGAGCATATCGGCGGCAACCCGCTGGGTGAGGAAAAATCCCGCCCGCACATTCACTTGGTAAATGAGGTCGAATTGCTCAACGGTCACCTCTCCGAAGGGTTTGTTGAAAGTGATGCCGGCATTGTTCACGAGACAATCGATGCCCCCGAGGAAACCGATCGCGTCATCCGCGAGCCGCTTGACTTCATCGATTTTCGCGAAATTTGCCATGATGGACTTGCATCGGCGGCCCATCGCCAAGATTTGCTCCTCGGCAACAAAGACTCCCTCGCCGCTCTGGGCATAGTGCAAGACGACATCCGCGCCTTGACGGGCGAATTCGAGTGCGATTTCCCGGCCAATGCCAGTTCCCGATCCCGTGACCAAGGCGCGCTTGCCGGCGAGTTTTAGGTTTTCATTCATAGTAGGTGGCGGCTTATCGATGGTGCCGATTGGTTTCAGGAAGCAGTTTTCCCCAAGGATTCTTGGGCCAAAAGGAAGACGGCCGGACTTTCCACGCCGCGCCGAACCTCTTGCAGGAATCGGGCCGCCGGAGCGCCATCGACCACCCTGTGATCGAATGTCAGGCTGAGCCTCATCATATCGCGCAAAACAATCGAATCCGAGGGACCCGCGACCGGTTCACGAATGATCGAACCGATGCCAAGGACTGCGGTTTCCGGGAAATTAATGATGGGGGTGAACGACTCGATGTCGAAACTTCCCAGGCTGGTAATGGTGAAATTCCCTCCCCTCAAATCATCCGGAGACACTCGGCGCGAGCGGGTGGCCTCGATCAATTCGCGGGACTTTCGGGCCAGCATCGCCAAGGGCATGTTGCCCACATCCTTGATGACCGGCACAAGCAGCCCCTGCTCGGTATCCACAGCCAGACCAATATTGAAAACCTCCGGGACGAGGATTTGATCTTTCTCCCATCGAGAGGCAAGCATCGGGTGCTTCGCCAGGGTGCGGGCCACGACTTTTGCAATAATGTCGTTGTAGGAGGGAATCGCCCCCCCTTGGATCACCTGCTTGAGTTCCCTGCGGAGTTCCACCATGCGTGTGGCATCGCAACGCGCATGCAAGGTTACCGGAGCCGTCGACTGCTTGCTGATCATCATCCGGTCCGCGATAATGCGGCGCAGGTTGCCTACCGGCGCGGAGGTGCCTAAGACGGTCTCCGTCTTTTGCGCCAGAACATCCTGCTCACGGATGCGGCCGCTTTTTCCTCCCGGTTCGACACTCTGCAGATCAACGCCAATCCTCCGGGCTGCGCGTCGGGCCCGAGGGCTGGCGGGAGTTTCCGCATTGGCATGAATGGGATAATCGACCGGCGGAACCGCTGGATCGGGGATGGGAGCCGGAGCGGGTTTCGCCGTTGCGGAATCAGCGGCAATCTCTGGAGCCGTTTGGGTCGGTGCGCCCGCCGAGGGAGGATTTTCTCCGGGCTCCAGCAGGTAACCGAGCACACGCCCGACCTTCGTCATCTCGCCTGGTTGCGGTGCTCTTGCGGGGATGTGCAAAATTCCGCTGTCCGTCGCTTCCACCTCCTGGGCCGCCTTGTCGCTTTCGAGCACAAAGAGCGGTTCGCCCGTTTGGACCTCATCGCCTTCCTTCTTCAACCACGATTGGAAGACACCCTCTTCCATCGACCAGCCAAGCCTCGGCAAAGTGATTTCGATCGCCATGTTTCCTGTTCCTCCCGTTATTCCTCGTGAAGATTTTTGATTGCGGCGGTGATTTCAGCCACACCGGGGACGACCGCAGTTTCCAGCGGCGGACTGTAGGGCGTGGGCGAGTGCAGGCCATTCAGGCGACGAATCGGCGCGTCCAATTCATCGAAGCCGTGCTCGGCCATCTGCGCGGCGATCTCGGCTCCGAGGCCGCAAGGTGCGAACGATTCCTCCACAACAAGCAAACGGCCGGTTTTGGCGATGGATCGCTTGATGGTCGCTGTGTCCAAAGGCGAGATGGTGCGCGGATCGATGACCTCGACCGAGATGCCCTGCTCCTCAAGCTTCGCAGCCGCTTCCAGCACTCGATGCAACATGAGCCCAAAGGAGACAACCGTCACATCCGAACCCTCGCGCACAACGGCAGCTTGGCCGAAGTCGATGAAATACTCCTCCTCGGGCACCGGCCCCTTGATGGAAAGCAATTCGCGGTGCTCAAGGAAAAGAACGGGATCGTCACAGGTCAGCGCCGTTTTCAGCAGTCCCTTGGCGTCGCGTGGAGTCGAGGGAACAACCACGCGCAGGCCGGGAAAATTGGCATACATCGCGTAGTAGCTTCCCGAGTGGTGCGTGGCGGCTGAGTGTCCGATGCCGATGCAGCCGCGGAGCAAAACGGGCATCTTGAGGCGTCCGCTGCTCATGTATTGGATCTTGGCGATCTGGTTGATGATTTCCCCGGCCGCATCGAGGACGAAGTCGGCGAACATGAAGTCAACGACCGGCCGCGTGCCGCTCATGGCGGCTCCACACGCCAATCCGACGAAGCCCCGCTCGCAGATCGGGGTGTCTCGAAGCCGCTCGGCGCCATGGATCGCATACAGCCCGGAGGTCGTGGCAAAGTTGCCGCCGCGCTCCCCCACGCCCTCACCCATCACGAAGATGCGGGGATTTTTTGCCATCTCTTCGCCGAGCGCCTCCAGGGTCGCTTTCATGTAGGTGAGTTCCCGGGTGGATGATGACGCCGCAGGAACATCGCGGGAGGTGCTTTGGGAAAGGGCATAAACATGATCCGTGGCCGTTTTCGGATCCGGATAGGGACTCTGCTCGGCACGCAGGTGGGCCTCATTCACCGACTCCTCGATTTCCGTTTCGATCGCAGAAAGTTCGGACTCGGGCACGATGTCCTCATGGATGAGATGCTTCCGGAAACGAGCCAGTGGGCAGCGTTGCTTCCATTCCTCGACCTCCTCACGAGTCCGGTATCCGAAATCCCCCATGCCCTCGGCATGGGCCCGGGTGCGGTAGGTTTTGCATTCGATGAGCGTCGGTCCCTCACCGGCTCGGGCCCGCTCGATGGCGGCGCGACCGGCAGCCTCCACGGCCAGGACATCGTTCCCGTCAACCTGTGTGGATGCTATCCCGTAAGCAGCTCCCCGGGCGGCCACGCTCGGATTGCCGGCGGCGTAGCTGAATGGCACTTCGGTGGCATACCCGTTGTTTTCGCAAACAAAGAGAACCGGCAAACGCCAGATGCTGGCCATATTGATGCCCTCGTGGAAGGCCCCGTTGTTGCTGGCGCCATCGCCGAAGAATGCCACGGCCACATGGTCGGTCTTGAGCAACCGGAAACTGTAACCCGCACCGGCGGCTTGGAGGATGCAGGGACCGACAATTCCGCTGGTGCCCATCATTCCGATCTCCGGTGAGAAGAGGTGCATGCTCCCTCCGCGCCCCCTGGAACACCCGTCGGCGCGTCCGTAGAGTTCGGAGATCAATTCATAGGGATCCATCCCCTTGGCCAGGGCGTGACCGTGGCCGCGGTGCGTGCTGAAAACCGCATCCTCGGGGCGGAGGTTCGCGCAGATGCCGGCCGCCACAGCTTCCTGGCCGATGTAGGTATGGCAGGCCCCGTGAATGAGTCCCCGTTGATGTGACCGTGCCAGGCGCGCCTCGACCGCGCGGATGACAAGCATGCGTCGATAAAGGTCCTTGGCATCAGACGCTGCGCCCGATCCGGCCGAGCCTCTGGAAGCAAGACGCTTGTTGGGGTCGGTTTTCCGGGGATTTGTTTCCAGTTTCATTTTTATAAAATGGGCCGCTCAGCCCTTCACGGGATTGGTCAGACTGCCGATTTTCTCGATTTCGATGGTGACGACATCGCCATCTTTCAGAAAAACGGGTGGTTTGCGTGCCGCGCCGATTCCGTGTGGAGTGCCGGTCAAAATCACGGTTCCCGGAAGCAATGTGGTGTCGCCGCTGAGAAACTCGATCAACGCGGGCACATCGAAAATCATATCGTCGGTGTTCCAGTCCTGCATGACGGACCCATTGAGAACCGTCTGGATGCGGAGCTTGTTGGGATCAGGGATTTCATCCTTGAGCACGAGGCAGGGGCCGAGGGGTGCGAAGGTGTCGAAGGTCTTGCCACGGCACCACTGGCCGCCGCCGAACTTGAGTTGCCAGTCGCGGGCGCTCACATCGTTTGCGCAGGTGTAGCCGAGGACATAATCGAGCGCGTTGGCCCTCGAGACGTTTTTGCAGGCTTTGCCAATCACGACAGCCAACTCGCACTCGTAGTCCACCTCCTGACTTTTCAAGTGGCGTGGCAGCACGATGTCATCGCCGGGATTTTGGACACTGCTGATCGACTTCATGAACAAAACCGGGTGTTCCGGGATCGGAGCTTTGCTCTCGGCGGCATGCTTCCGGTAGTTCAAGCCAATGCAAAAAATAGCCGTAGGCCGGAGCGGAGCCAGCAACCTGCCAGGCGAAACGGATGCCTCGGTAACCTGAAAATCCCCGAAAATATCCCCCGCGATGCGGAGCGCTTTTCCGTCGGACTGAAGAGCCGCGTATTCGATGGAACCGGTGTTTGTCTGGTGTCGTATGATTTTCATGCGTTTGATTGGAGTTTAAAATCCTGAAAGGGGCAATCGGTGGCAGTGTAAGAAATGGGCGCTGGTCTTTATGGCATGGCTTTGAGAAAGCCCGTTAAGCCGGCGAGGAATCTATGTTCGGAAGGGGACATTGTTTTGAAAGTTTTAGACCACGCCGTTCACCACGCTGTGCAGTTGTTCACCGCGCACGGCCATGACTGCAAGTCGCGCGGCAGTCTCGCGCAATGTCCGAAAAGAGGACGGGCTGGCCGAAGCGATGTGCGCCGCGAGAATCACATTCGGCATCTTGCGGATCGGGTGGTCGGCGGGAATCGGTTCGGGGTCGAAGACATCCAGCGCCGCACCGCGGAGCTTGCCACTCTGCAAGGCATCCACCAAAGCTGCACTGTCGGCCAGGTCGCCGCGGCCCACATTGATAAAAACAGCGCCATCCTTCATGGTGGCGATGGACGAGGCATTGAAGATTCCCTTCGTTGAAGGCAGGGAGGGGCAATGCGGCGAGACGATGTCGCTGGCCCGGAGAAGTTCGTCGAGGGAACCTGCGGGCACGGCGCCGGCTGAAGTGATGGCCTCCTTCGTGGCCACGGGATCGAAAACAAGAATCCGGCATTTGAAAGGCGATAGTCGCCGCACCACCTCGCGTCCGATTCGACCAAAACCCATGATCCCGACGGTGAGGTCTTTCATTGCGGCCATGGACTCCAGGGGAGTAGCCATCCCCCACCTGCCGGCCCGGATGTGAACCGAGTTGGGGACAACCTGTCGAACCATCGCAAGAATGAAAGCCAGAGTGTGGTCGGCCACCTCGTCCACGCAATATTCAGGAATATTGCACACAGGAATGTTCCTGCGCCGGGCGGCCTCCAGATCGACATTGTCGACTCCGATTCCATAGCGAACGATGACGCGGGCTTTGTTCATCGCATCGATCACGGACGCATCGAGCTTGGCAAATTGGGTAATCACCGCGTCAGCCTCTGCGCACAGGGCGACTAGTTCCTCGGAACTCCTGCATTGACGCGCGTCCAAGACGAATCCTGCCTCTGAAGCAATTTTTTCTTCCAACTGAAGATCCGCAAAAGTCCAGTCGGTGACAGCGATCTTGGGGGCGTTTGAAGTGGGATGGGACATTGAGACCACGCTACCCATCTCACTGGTAGGCGCTCCCTGTTTTCGGCAGAATTTGCAAATTTTTAGCCCGATTTAAACGCTTCGGAATTTGCAAACGGAAGATGCAAATAATTCATTTTAAGTCTACTACTTAATCATACACCTCTCGCGGTTCCTTGATTCGGAAATTCCGGTATTCGACTGGCCCCAGCCAGTCCTGAATGCCGATGCGGCCACACTGATGGTCGAGCCGTTGGCTTTGATGTCGAAGGTGTGCCACTTGCCGGGTGAGAGCTTGATTGGCTTGGCGAGCTTGGCCACGGTCAAAAGATACCCCGCCGTTTCCTCGCCTTCGACGATTTCCGCCGTGGCTTGAAAATGGCATTCAAAAACCGATCCTGGGGGCCTGGAGCGGTAAGTTCGCATTCGCGCCCGCCAAGTTCAGCTGCCAAGCCGACGAATCCGGAGACATCCGGCTTCGCATCAGCGCAGCAGGAAATAAAACCGACGACCGCTTCAAAGGCTCCATCGACAACTTGACCGTAAAGGAAACCAAATAAAAAACGCCAAACACCATCCTCTCGGCGGCTCTGCTTTTCCTCGCCGCCGCTGACCATCCAGCGCACGAGATCGCCGAGGGGATATAAGTTGACATCCCCAGTTGACTGGGCTATGAGTGAATTTCTATGAACTCTCCGCAGCAATCTGAACCATTTGATTTGGTTAAGAACTCTGTTCTCTATAAGGAGTTTCTGGCCGAGCGCGACGAGATTTTGCGTCATAAATGGATCGAAAGTGAAAAACTCGGTCGGGATATCGGTTTTGAGAAGGCTTTGCTCGATTGGATTATCAAATATCGGTCGAATTGGCGATCGGGACGCTCGAAATTCATGCGGGTCGAATCGACTTCCGCCAAATAAAACCACAGCTTAATACCTTTAATGCGGCACCGTGAGGCCGCGAAGGGAAAATGAAAAAAAACGCAAACCAAGATACGGGCGCGGTCGCGATGGACGGGGCGGCCATCGAAAAAGCCATTCGTCGCATGGCTCATGAGATCGTTGAGCGGCATGCGGATCATTCCCGGTTGGTATTGGCCGGCATCCCCACGCGGGGAGTCGAGGTCGCCCGACGCTTGGCCGATCACATCGAACGCATCGAGGGAGTGCGTCCTTTTTTGGGGGTTGTGGACATCTCCATGCACCGCGATGATTTGGCCACGCGGGGCAAGGTCACAACCTTGGAGGTGACCGATCTGCCGGTGGACCTCGACGGACGCCCCCTTGTGCTTGTGGACGATGTTTTTTTCACAGGCCGGACATGCCGGGCGGCTTTGGATGCGATTTCCTCGTTTGGACGTCCTTCGACGATCGAGTTGGCGGTACTCATCGACCGCGGACACCGCGAACTCCCGATCCGCGCCGATTATGTTGGTAAAAATCTCCCGACCACGCGGGAGGAAAAAATCCGTGTCCGCTTCGAGAATCTGGATGCCATGCCGGACTCGGTCAGCCTCATCAAACCATGAAGACTTGGAACCGCAAAGATCTCACCGGCTTGGATGAACTCAGTTCCGGGGAGATCGAATTTCTTCTCGAAACAGCCCGCGCTTTCAAGGGCGTGGGAGAACGCAGTCTCAAAAAAGTGCCTGCCCTCCGTGGCAAAACGTTGGTGAATTTTTTTGTCGAGCCCAGCACACGCACACGCACTTCGTTCGAGGTCGCCGCGATGCGCTTGAGTGCCGATGTGGTGAATATCTCCGCCACGGCCTCGAGCCTCCAAAAGGGCGAGACACTCAAGGACACGGCCCTCAACCTCCAAGCCCTGCAAGCCGACGTCATCGTGCTTCGACACAGTTCGCCGGGTTCGGCCAAATTCCTTTCGGAGCGGCTGGACTCGAGCATCATCAATGCCGGTGATGGCGCTCACGAGCATCCGACACAGGGTTTGTTGGATATTTTCACGATGCGGGAAAAATTCGGACGCATCGAGGGTCTGAACGTCCTGATCGTGGGGGACATTCTTTTCAGCCGAGTCGCCCGCTCGAATATTTTCGGCCTTGTCAAGCTGGGTGCCAAGGTGACGCTGGTCGGCCCATCCACACTGGTGCCACGGAGTTTTGAAAAACTCGGGGTACGTGTGGTGCACCGGATCGACGAGGTGCTCGGCGATGCCGATGTGGTCAATCTTCTTCGCATCCAGCACGAACGCCAGCGCAAGGAATACTTCCCCGGACTTGGCGAATACACGTCCCTCTTCGGCCTCACCAAGGCCCGTGCGGCGCGCCTCAAGCCAGGCTGCCTCGTCATGCACCCCGGCCCGATCAATCGCGGCGTGGAAATCGACAGCGATGTCGCCGACGGGTCGCAAAGTGTGATTTTGGAACAGGTCACCAATGGCATCGCCGTCCGCATGGCTGTTCTCTACCTCTGCGCGGGAGGCGCAGGCATACCCGCATGAAAATCACCCGCATCACCAACGGCCGCATCATCGATCCCGCCAACAACCGCGACGAAGTCGCCGATCTCTGGATCGCGGATGGCAAAATCAGCGCCCCCCAGCCGGGCTGCGAAACCGAAACTTGGGATGCCCGGGGCCTCGTTGTTTCACCCGGCTTGATTGATATCCACGTTCATCTGCGCGAGCCCGGACAATCCCACAAGGAGACGATTGCTACCGGAACACGTGCGGCGGCAGCGGGAGGGTTCACCTCGATCGTGGCGATGCCGAATACCAATCCCTCCGCCGACAGCGCGGCGACGATCACTTGGATCAAGGAGAAGGCGGCCCGCGAAGCCTGCGTGAATGTTTTCTGCACCGGCGCGATCACGAAGGGCCTTCGGGGGGAAGAGTTGGCGCCCTTCGGTTCGCTTTTCAACGCGGGTGTGGTCGCCCTTACCGATGACGGCCATTGTGTCCAGAACCACGAAATCATGCGCCGCGCGGTCGAATACGCCCGGATGTTCGGGCTGACAGTGATGGATCATTGCCAGGATTACTCGCTTGTGGGTGACGGGATCATGCACGAGGGCGAGTGGAGTTTGCGTTTGGGCATCCCCGGCTGGCCGCGTGCCGGCGAGGAAATGATCGTGGCGAGGAACATCATGTTGGCCGAGTTGTGCGACTCCCCGATCCACTGCCAGCACATCAGCTCGGGCGGGAGCGTTCGGCTTTTGCGCGAAGCGCGCGCGAGGGGTGTGAAAATCTCGGGCGAGGTCTGCCCGCATCACATCGCGCTCACCGACGCCTCGTTGGCCGCATTTGACTCCAATTTCAAAATGAACCCGCCCCTTCGCATGGAGGACGACATCGAGGCCATCATTGAAGGCATCGCCGACGGCACGCTTACAATTCTCTGTAGCGACCATGCGCCCCATGCCTTCTACGAAAAAGAAGTCGAGATCGACCATGCGCCCTTCGGCATCACCGGATTGGAAAACGAGTTTTCCACATTCTGCGACATTCTCGTTCACAAGCGAGGAGCGATTTCCTTGGCGCGCCTGATCGCCCTCTACACCGCCGAGCCCGCCCGCCTGCTCAACTTGGATCGCGGCACCCTGAGCGTGGGTGCTCCTGCGGACATCACAATCATCGATCCCGATCTGGAGTGGACATTTGATAAAAACAAATCCGTCTCACTCTCGCACAACACTCCCTTCCACGGGCACACTTGGAAGGGTCGCGCTGTAAGGACGATCGTCGCGGGCGAAACAGTCTGGGCGCTTTGATCGTGATACGGGCTCAGGTGCCCTTGGTATTTCCAAAAAGATGGATGTGGAGGCGGTCGCAGTAGCGGTAGCCTTTCGCCAAGCAGATGGCGATGACTTCGCTTTGGCGGGAGTGGATCAACTCGTCGCTGGTTCCCTCGGGCATGAGGAGGATTTTCGAAGGCGGTATGGGGACGCCGATATCCGCGATGGCTTTTTCGATTTCCGGCAGATCGTTCGCGCTCGATAGGACAAATTTCAATTGGAACGGATAGGCTTCAACCCACTCGCGGAGGACGGCGGGTTGGATGCGCGTTTTTTCATGTCGATCGACCCATGAAGCCTCGATGTCTTTCGTATCGGGAGCGGAATTGGCCAGTTTCGGACTGAGGGAGGCGAGATCGCAGGCTATGCCCGCTGGAGGAATGGTGCCGGCTGTTTCGATCGTGATGTGCTTGCCTTCGGCGCGGAGGATGGCGGCAAGTTCGTGGATCCCGCGTGCGATCATCGGCTCCCCTCCGGTGAGAACACAGTGGCCTGCAGGGTGCTTTTTGACCTCGGCCACGATGCTGTCGATGCTTCGATCGTCACCTTCCGGATTCCACGAGGCATAGGGAGTGTCGCACCAACGGCAACGCAGGTTGCAACCCGAGGTGCGAATGAAAACCGACGGAACCCCGGTCAGTTCCCCCTCGCCTTGGATGGAGTAAAAAATTTCCGAGATCCGCATGGGGCTTAGTGGGGTTTGGCGGGAATGGGCGGTGTGGCCAGATAGGATGTGGGATCTGGAATTCCAGCAAGAACGAAGGCCTCCCTCCGCTCGACGCAAGTGCCGCACTCCCCGCACTGCACGTCTGCACCGACGTAGCACGACCAGGTGTTGGAAAAATCGACACCCAGATCGTGTCCGCGCTCCGCGATTTCCGTCTTCGTCATCGTGACAAACGGGCGCATCACTTCAACGCGGGCGTAGGTTCCCAGTCGAATCGCATCGGCCATGGCGCTGAGAAAATCCTCGCGACAATCGGGGTAGATCGCGTGGTCTCCGGAGTGGGCGGCGATCACCAAGCCCTGCGCGCCCTTGCTCTCGGCGAAACCGCCGGCGATCGAGAGCATGATTCCATTACGAAAAGGAACGACCGTTTTTTTCATGGTCTCCTCCTCGTAGTGGCCTTTGGGGATTTCGCCGCCTTTTTGAAGAAGATCGGACTCGAATTGCTCCCCGATAAAAGCGAGCGGAACCGTGATGTGCGGAACGCCCAAGCGGTCGGCGTGCCACTTTGCGAAGGGGATCTCGCGGTCATTGTGCTTCGCGCCGTAATGAAAAGAGATCGCGGCCGTCACTTCATGGCTCCGGGCGGCATCGTAGAGCGCAACAACGGAGTCCATCCCGCCACTGCAAAGAACAACCACTTTTTTGCGGGTTTCGGCACTCATGCGGTGCGGGACAAATTCGGAAAAATCACATCATCGCGATACACGGCCACCGCCCGATCGTCGAGGATTCGCTCGAAAAAAACAGGGGGTTATTTTTTCGAGAGGGCCTTGAACCAACCGAGTGGTTGCGGGCGGATGCAGGTGTTGATCTGCTTGACCTCGGTGTAGGCATCGTAGCCGTAGGTGCCCAACTCCCGACCAATCCCGCTCTGCTTGTAGCCGCCCCAAGGAGCCTCATTGAAGGTCGGGTGGTAGGTGTTGATCCACGTGATTCCCGCGCGAAGGCGGCGGATGACGCGTTGGGCGCGGGATCCATCGGCCGTGAAAACCCCGGCCGCCAGACCATAGATGGTGTCGTTCGCGATTTGAACGGCTTCGTCTTCGCCATCGAAATATTGCACGACCAGAACCGGACCGAAAATTTCCTCCCTAACGATCCGCATTCCGGGCTTGGTATTCGAAAAAATCGTTGGCTGCACAAAGTTGCCCGGGCTTCGTTTGTCATTGTAGGTTCCCCCGCCGCACAGGATTTCAGCACCTTCGCAACAGCCCGCTTGAATGTAATCGAGCACCTTTTTCTGGTGCGCGCGCGAAATGAGCGGTCCCATCTCGGTGTTTTCATCGAGCCCCGGGCCGACGACGATCTTCTCGCAGGCGGAGACCAGACGATGAAGGAAATCTCCGCCCAGACGCCGGTCGAGGAGCAGTCTGGATCCGGCGCTGCACACCTCGCCCTGCCCCGCAAAAATACCGAAGAGAGCATACTCCAAGGCCACGTCCGGGTCGGCGTCGGCGAAGATAATATTCGGGCTCTTCCCGCCAAGCTCGAGGGAAATCTTTTTAAAATTCGTGGCAGCGGCGATCTGGATTTTACGACCTGTCACCCCTCCGCCGGTGAAAGCGATTTTGTCCACAAGAGGACTCCCAGCGAGGTGCGAGCCCACGGGATCCCCGGGTCCGTAAACCAGCTGCACGGCGCCCGGGGGGAAACCAACCTCATCGATCAACTCGAATAGAAGGGACACCGAGAGAGGAGTCAGTTCGGAGGGCTTGAGAATGCAACAATTTCCCGCTGCGAGGCCGGGAGCCAGCTTCCATGCTGCCATCAGCAAGGGGTAGTTCCAGGGAATGATCTGCCCGCAAACCCCGATCGGCTCGCGAATGGTTTGGCTGACGATATTCGGGTCGCCGACTTCCAGGGACTGTCCCGAAGGCTGCGTGGCCAGTCCTGCATAATAGCGGAAACACGCGGACGCATCCGCGACATCGAAACGGGCTTCGCGCAGGGGCTTGCCATTGTTGCGGGTCTCCATCAAGGCGAGTTCCTCTGCCCGCGAATCGATCAGACCCGCAAGCTGAAAGAGTTTCGCTGCGCGCTCGACAGCGGGGGTTCTTGGCCATGGGCCTTCATCGAATGCCGTTCTGGCCGCTTGGATCGCGGCCTCGGCATCCTCCACGCCGGATTCCGCGACCTCGCCGAGCGCGGAATTGTCGGCCGGGTTATGGTAGGTTCTTGTCGCCCCGCTCCGGGCGGGCACAAAGACTCCGTTGATGTAGTTTTTGAGTTCCATTTCAACTCCCCGGTTTCCAGAGCGCGGCATTGATGCACGCCCAAATATGAACAATCCAGCCCAGCAGTCCGAAGCTGATGAACCACAACACGCCGGATCCCACAAAAAACACAAGCGCCATGAGAATCCGACCCTGAACCAACTGCCCCAAGCCTGGTACAAAAAGACTGCACAGCGCCGCGATCACATTTCCAGCCGATCCCTGTCGTTCATTCATTGTCGGAATATCGAATGGGTAAGGCGTGCTTGCAAGTGATACCTCGCTAAACACGTGCAGGTTGACGTTGCTTTTGGCGGCCAGGTTTGCATTACTCCCTGTTCCATGATTTTCCAGCACCAGATCCGATGATCGGACTCATTGCTCATTCTGAAAAACCCGCAGCCGCTTCGGTGGTGGCCTCCGTGATCGCGGAACTTGAGAGGTATGACATGCCTTATCTGCTCGAGCGCGCCACCGCACCCTTGGTCGGAAAATCCTCGGTCCTCGATGAATCCGCCCTCGCCACCCAGTGCCGGCTTTTGGTTGTCATGGGAGGCGATGGCACCATTTTAAGAGTCGTCCAAAAGCTCACGTCGATACTTCCACCGATCTTTGGTATCAATATCGGGACGCTTGGGTTTTTGACCTGCCTGGGTGCGGGAGAAATCAAGCGAGCCGTGGAATGCATTCGCGCCCAAGATTATATTCTCAGTGACCGTGGTCTTTTGAAAGCGGACCTCCGTTTCGCCAACGGGGATGTGCAAACCCTCTTTGCCTTGAACGATGTCGTGGTGAGCCGGGGCGAGCGTTCCCAGCTCGTGCAAATCCGCGTCGCTCTCGGTGAGGCCGCTCTCACGGATTACAATGCCGATGGGCTTGTCGTGGCAACGCCAACCGGCTCGACCGCCTACTCTCTTTCGGCCGGCGGTCCTATTCTCATGCCGGATTCCGGATGCCTTGTGGTGACTCCGATCTGTCCACATGTACTGACGAACCGCTCGGTCGTTGTGAGTGACGAGAGCGTCGTGAATATCCAAGTGAGCAAACCCGGCCAGACCGGCTACGTGTCGGTGGATGCCCAGGGTTGGTTTCCGATGACGGATGGCGACACGCTCCAATTGTCCAAAAGCAAACGCGTCCTGCCTCTGGCCATGCTGCCGGAGAGACCCTTCACCGAAGTCCTCCGGCAGAAATTGAAGTGGACCGGAAGCAACCTATGATTTCTATAGCCCAGATTCTCAAGCCCGAGCATGTCCACCTTTCGCTCAAGGCGGACAACCAAATCGATGCCGTTCAGGAGGTCTTGTTTTCGTTGCGCGGCGACGTGCGGATCCCCGCATGGGAGGAGCTACGCACCTCCGTGATCCAACGCAACGCGCCTGCGGTTGCGGCGGGCGGTTGCGGCGTGGTGATTGCCCATGGTCGAACCAATGCGGTGAACGCCCTAGTCATGGGCGCAGGAAGATTGAGCGAGGGATTCCACTCGGACGACATTACGGAAAAAGTCCGCTTTGTTTTTGTGGCGGGGATTCCCACGGCATTCAACAACGAATACCTGCGTGTGGTCGGCAGCATTGCAAGGCTCTGCAGCCGCCCGGAACTCCTTCAGGAACTCATCGCGACTTCGACCCCCAGATCCTTTCTGGAAATCCTGGCCTCCGCCGAGCTGAAGCTGTAGCAAATCCGCTATCCTAAAGCGCAGGCCCCAAAACAGCGCGGAAACCGAAGCTGGTGAACCGCGAATCCGGTAGACCCACGTCGTTGCGGAAAGAGGACTTCAATCGGTCGGCATAGCCATTGAACCACGAGGCCCCGCGAAGAACCCGGCAATCGCTGGTGCGCTCGTAGCGGTCTTGGCACCACTCCCAGACATTGCCACCCAAATCATAAATTCCCAGTTCGTTCGGAGCGAAACTGCCAACCGGAGAGGTGAACTCAAAGGAATCCACGCCGAGTTCCTGGGAATAGTTTCCGGCATTTTTTGCGGGTGGCCAGGCAGATCCCCATGGAAAGCCCTCAGCCTGACCGCTCCGTTTTTCAGGGTTGGATTCCGGTTCTACAGGTAGCCCTACGGCCGCGCTCCATTCGAGATCGCCGGGTAGGCGGTAAACCACATCCGAGCCAATCGATCCCGCAGTCCGCTCGCGCTGGGTGAGCCATTCGCAAAAGGCCTCGGCCTCGTGCCAAGTCACGTTGACAACAGGGTGGTCTGGATTGCTACCGGCAGCCTGGGTAGGCATCTGAACACCTTTATCCGAAGCGTAAGACTGGAAATCACTGGCACGGACCGGCCAAATACAGAAAAGCGTGCTGAAACGCGGAACAGGCACAAACGGCATTCCCAAGCTGTTAACAAAAGGAGCTTCTTTCGTCACTTGGCTCAATGGGATGTTGGAATTAGAACTCATTGCAGGGTGATAAAAAACCGTCATCCAACTGGCAAGAGCAAACATCAAATCCTTTTCGCGCAAGATGCGGGTTTGCGCGACGCGCTTGCAGGCTGTGTTTTGTTTGCAAAGTGTCAGCGGCTCCTCTAAAAAATCCGCTAGTTCTCGACCTCAGCGGATACACCACCATGCGCAAAATCCTTTCACTCGTTTTTCTTGTTCCAAGCCTCGCCCTTGCCCTCGTCGGTTGCTCGAGTGCGCCGAAGGTGAGTCCGTCCGTGCTTTCGGCCGCCACCACCCGGGGCGTGAGTGCATCGACGACAGCAAAGATGTCCTCGGCCCGAGCTCTCGATTTTGAAGATATCCAGAACCTCGTATCCAAGGGAGTCCCGGCTTCGACGGTCATTGCCTACTTGAACAGCACAAAACGGGTTTACCATTTCCCTCCCGCCCGGATTTCGGAACTCGAATCCGCAGGGGCCACTCCGCAACTGGTGAACTATCTGGAGGAATCGGCCGGTTTCTTCGGCAAGGTTCCCGCCACGGCCCGCAATAACCGCAACGGAGAAACAAAACCGGAATACTACAACACGCCGCAGTACCAGGACGAGCAACCCTTCGCCTACAACGAACCTGCTGTGGATGGGTTCTGCGATTCGGGCTATGAGGAATCCCTCTACAGTCCATTCTCGTTCAATTAGGATCACTCCGCGATTTTCGTAAACCATGACAGGAGAGACTCCGTTGTGGTTCCGGCGCTGGCCCTTTGCGGGATTGTTTTTTGCGGCGGCGGCGGGTGTTTTTTCGGCCTCGGTTACTCCGGTCTCCTCGCATGTTTTTCTTTGTGCCACGGCCTTGGCTAGCGGCGTGTGGTTATGGAAACGCAAGACGGCGTGGCTTCTTCTTTCGCTGGCGACGGCATTCGGAGTCCTGCAAATCTGGCAATCGCGCGAGTCTCCATCGGCCTTGCTCGCGAAGATGGCCGAAGTGCCGAACCAACAAGTCACAGTCACCGGTCTTGTTGCCTC
>JALQZP010000270.1 GCA_023258235.1 Terrimicrobiaceae bacterium
ATCGTTGACCATCCGCCAAGCCATCAAGATGGTGGTCTTTACCCTCACACTCACTCTGGTTCCCTCTATGCAAGCCGTGCTGAGGGTCAGTCCCACATATTGACACAAAAAATGGTCGGACTGACTTCCCAATACAAATCCCGATATGGACCCCATGAAAGCATTCCGAACTCTCCTCTTCATTGCGCTGATTTCCACAGTGAGCAGTGCGCAAGTCCCGCAGGCGATTTTCGAGACCCCCGCTTGGCCGGAAAAGCCGCCCGAATCTTGGTTGACCTATCATTTGGCGCACCCCGGACCCGGCGCAGCAACCCCGGGGGATCCCAATCCGGCGTTTTTCTGGAACGGGCGTTACCATTTGCACTACATCTACAAGAATCACACTGGATTTGTTTTCGCCCATGTGTCCAGCGAGGACATGGTCCACTGGAAATGGCATCCCACTGTGCTGGGACCAAGCACTATTGGCCACGGCATGTTCAGTGGCACAGGTTTCATCACCAAGGCCGGTCGGGCGGCCATGATCTACCACGGCCAGGGATCGAACCGAAACTGGATTTCCTATGCTCTGGATGACGACCTCGACCAATGGAGCAAACCGGAAGAGGTTGTGCCGCATGACAACGATGGCAACCCATTGAATTCCATGTCATACTTTGATCCCGATCTATGGATTAACGACGAGATTTACTATGCCCTGAACGGGCGCAGTGAGCGTGAATCTGCTGTGATCATGAAGTCCGAGGATCTAAAGCGGTGGACCTACCTTGGCGAGTTGCTTCATCCGGATTTCGACGAGAAAAAGCTCGGAGTTGGAAGGGATGAAAATGTCGCCTGCCCAAATATGTTCAAGCTGGGGGATAAATGGGTCCTTATTTGTATTAGCCATCGATTGGGCTGCCGTTATTTCATCGGAGATTTCAAAGACGAACAATTCCTGCCCGAGCGGCACGGCATGATGAATTGGGCCGCATGGGACTTTTTTGCTCCCGAATCCTTGCTGACCCCCGACGGTCGCAGGGTGATGTGGGCCTGGTGCACGCCGCTTTTTGTAAAAAATTATCAACCAATACCAAGAACAAGAAACTTCCCGTCTCTATTGAATGGCAAGATTCAGACGGGCATCCAATCCCTGCCACGGGAGTTGAGCCTTTCCGAAGATGGCGAATTACTCATCAAGCCTTTGCGTGAATTGAAAAAGTTAAGAACCGATGAAAAAAGCGTGCAGGATTTAATTGTCAAAAGCGACACGGTTCATGTCTTGGAAGGAATATCCTGGGACACGATGGAGCTCGAGATCGTCTTGGAAGCTCCTTCGGCCCGCGAGTTTGGGGTCAATGTGCTGTGTGACAAAGGCGGGAATAAGGGCTTCACCATCGCTTCCGGCAAGGCCAGCAAGACATTGACCGTCGGCTACATCCATCCGCCGTTCGAGTTGAGTGAAGGCGAGGATCTCACCTTGCGGATATTCATCGATAAGAACATGATCGAGGTCTTCGCCAACGACCGCCAAGCGGCCGTCGCCTGGCATGAATATGATCCAGGTGATCTCAATATCAGTTTGTTCAGCAAAGGCGGC
>JALQZP010000271.1 GCA_023258235.1 Terrimicrobiaceae bacterium
GCTGAGCAACTCCTTCGTCGTTCCATGCTCGCGCAAAACCTCCCGGGCATGCGCGGGGTTGTCGAACAAGCCGGGCGCGGCGATTTCGCGCTCGAGCTCCTCGAAACGCCGCCGCTTCCGCTCCACCATCGGTTCAAAATCCATAAAGAAACAAAAACGGTAAACGGGAGGTCGTCCCGTTTACCGTTCGAAAAACTCGCTTGGCGGTCTAGGCCTTCTTCGCAAGGCGCGGAGCGCGCACAGTGCCGTAGCGTTTCTTGAATTTGTCCACGCGTCCGGCGGTATCGACGAACTTCTGCTCACCGGTGAAAAACGGATGGCACGCCGCGCAGATGCCGAGTTTGATGTTCTGCTTGGTGGAGCGAGTCTTGTAGGTCGCTCCGCAAGCGCAGACGATCACGCTCTCTTGATAGTCGGGATGAATTTCTGGCTTCATTTGGAAAAGGGTGCAAAAACTAACGCGATTTTTTCCTGTGGCAATACCTTTCCATTTCCAAAAAACCCTCGCTGCCGTTTTTCTCGCCGCGCCACTCGCCTCCGTCCAAGCCGCCGAGACAGCGAACGGCTCGCCCCGCCCCGCCCTCCTCGACCTCGCTGTCGATACCCTCGGCGGACGCATGGTCGAGATTTGGAAAACCCCGCTCTTCACCCTTAGCGACCCAGTCTATGTGAATGGCCAACTCCTCCAACGAGCCAGTTCCGTCACGCTCGGGATGCTCGTCACCGCCCTCGCGATCCTGCTCGTAGGCGGGATAATTTCGGCCGCCCTGAGTCGCTGGCTACGAATCCGCGTGAGCAAGCGCCTGGACCTCGACCCCACCACCGGCGCCATCGTTCAGAAGTTCACCCACTACACCCTCCTCTTCCTCGTAAGCCTAATCGCCCTTTCCGCGGTCAAGATTCCCCTCACGATTTTCGCGCTTCTCGGCGGATCCGCCGCCATCGCGGTCGGCTTCGGCGCCCAACAACTCGCCAACAACCTCATCAGCGGCCTGATCCTTTTGTTCGAACGCCCCATCCGCATCGGCGATCTCGTCGAACTCGGCACCTACAACGGCACAGTCGCCTCAATCGGCACCCGTTGCTGCCAACTCCACCGGGACGACGGCGTGGAAATCCTCATTCCAAACAGCGTCATCCTCCAAGGCACAGTCGTGAACCACACCCTCCACGGCCGAGCAAGCCGCCTCGAAATGTCGGTCACCATCTCCGCAACCGCCCCCATCGAGCAGGCCATGGAAATCCTCCGCGAAGTCGCCGCCGCCCACCCTGAGATCATCGCCCGGCAAGGGATCCAAGCGCACGTGCAAGACATCGGCCCGACATCCGTCAAACTTCTGCTCTCCTTCTGGAGCGAAGCAAAAACCCCACTCTCCATCGCCAAAATCCAAAGCGACCTCCGCCTTAACACGCTCCAGCGTTTCCAATCCGAAAATATCGCTCTAGCCTGAACGCCGGGCTCGAAACCTAGCTCCAAAGGGAAATCCTCCAAATCGCACCCCTCACGCGCCAAGAGCGCGAGCTTTTGGCCACATATCTCCCGTGAACTGGTCTTAAATTGATTGTTCAGCCACACGAG
>JALQZP010000272.1 GCA_023258235.1 Terrimicrobiaceae bacterium
ACGCTTCATGAAAGTGTTTTTGAGGTTCTCAAATCCAAGCGATATGGCGGCAGTGAAATCCTTTACCTAGCCAAGAAATGATCCGGTTTGTTCGCTTTTTTTATAACCTGCTTTTCCCGGTTGTGCTTTTGCTGTTGCTGCCGGGATTTCTGATACGGATGACCCGGCGTGGAAATTACAGGCATAAATTCGGTCAGCGTTTCGGGATCTATTCTGCCGGTGTTCGTGAAAAAATCGCGGGCACGAATCGGGTGTGGGTTCACGCCGTGAGCGTGGGGGAGGTGAATATCGCGCTGAAGCTCATCCAATCGATGCGCGAGGCCGATCCGGAGTTGGGATTCGTGCTCTCGACGACGACTTCCACTGGTTTCAAGCTAGCTGTCAGTCGAAAATCGCCTTGGTTGGAACCGATTTATAATCCACTCGATTTTTACCCTGTCGCCCGCCGGGTCGTGAGCTTGATCCGTCCCCGCTGTCTCATTCTTGTGGAGGCGGAAGTATGGCCAAACATTCTTTGGGAGGTCCGTCGCATGGGTGCCAAGGCAGCTCTTGTCAACGTCCGGCTCTCGCCGCGTTCGGAAAAACGTTACCGGGCCGCACGCTGGATCACGGCCCCGGTTTTTAATCAGCTCAATCTTCTCTGCCTCCAAGAGCCTCAGGATGTGAATCGCTGGAAATCTCTCGGTCTCGATCCCGCGAAACTTGTCCTCACTGGCAGTATTAAATTTGACGACAGCGGCACCGCGCCCCGCCCTGTACGCGATTTCCGTCCTATATTGGATGGAATCGGCATTCCGAAGGGGGCTCCCGTTCTTTTGGGGGGAAGCACGTTCGAGGGGGAAGAAGTGATTTTAGCCGAGGTTTACAAAGAACTTCGTCAATTCCACCCCGACTTGTTCCTCATCCTCGTGCCACGTCACCATGAACGGGCCGAAGCCGTGGAGCGAAAAATCGTGGAAGCAGGACTCACGGTTATGCGGCGGACGAAGCCGTTCGCCGATGGCAAGCCCGACGTGCTACTGGTAGATACGACCGGCGAATTGGCTGGCTGGTATCGCTGCGCCACGGTGGTTTTTATCGGAAAAAGTCTCTGTGCCAAGGGTGGGCAGAATCCCGCAGAACCGATCACTGCCGGGGTACCTGTTATTTTTGGCCCCCACATGCAGAACTTCTCCACGCTCGTTAGGGCCTTTCTTCAGGAGGGTGGAGCCATCGAAGTGAACGATGCCGAAGGGATCCGAAGAGCGGTGGAAACCCTCCTGTCTGACCCTGCCCTTCGCGCCGCCATGGTCGCAAAAGCTGCGAAATGCCTGGATATCCACCGAGGCGCGACCCAAAGAACCCTAGATCAACTTCAATCGCGCATTTTTTCTTGAGATGGCGCGGTGATTAAAACACAGAGAATGGGTGTCCGATTTTTTCAGCCCTTACGAAAACGTGGCCATGCGTCAAGTTAACCATTTTCGTTCGAATGGGACCAAACGACCAAGGAAAATGGAAAATGGTTGTGTAGCACAAACCTTTGGTTAGTAAAAGCCCGCCTCACAGCAAACTCCAAACATTGCGCAGCAGAAAATC
>JALQZP010000273.1 GCA_023258235.1 Terrimicrobiaceae bacterium
AGCTTTCCAGAAAAAAACCGCGCGCATCACCAAAGACGCGGGGTCTTAACAGGAAGGCACCATCAATTTTTGTGGGATACGATATCATTGGGAAAAATTAAAAAGTGGAGAGAAAGATCAAGGGTTGGAAATAAAGCGTGAATTCAATGCCGAGCCGCGCAAAGACCAAGCGTCGCGCTGCTCAAATGTAACGATCTAGTTTCAATTGGAAAAATGGCCGTCGGGAGTTATGGAAGGGGCGAATATTTGGTGACAGGCGACGAATATTGCGAAGTGAACTGGGTGCCTTGGTCGGTATTGAATTGGAGTGCTCCAACGCTCTAGTTTCTTCAAGAACAACGGAAAAAGAAATTGAGATCACTAGGCTTCATGAGTTGCTTCCCAGAAAAATACAATTGCCGAACCTGTTTCGCTTTAGGCCAGGAGTGATAGGTCGAATCCCCCTGCTGTGGTGTTCCAGAGCCTTTTAGAATCTGATCGTCCGAGAGTTTTTCCAGAAGGCCCATTCCGTCTGAGATCAATTGATGGGTGACACGAAGAACACTTTGGTTCCGTTTTGGCATATGATTGCTGGTTGCTAGCACTGCGCCGGCATCGATTGATTCCACCAATCGGTGAACTGTGGTTCCATAACTTCCTCCTGCGAGCATAGCATGCAAGACAGGCTCGATGCCACGACAGTAGGGAAGGGGCGAGGGATGTATGTTGAGAACCGCCAAACCAACTCGATCACAAATTGGAGGATGCAGGAGTTGGTCGAAATGCGCAGTAACCAGAAGTTGCGGATTTTTTTTTTGAATAAAATCCAGCCCCGAGGGGGAATTCACATCGCGAGAGTGAAGCATCGGAATTCCCAGCTTTCGACACCTGGCCGTGATGCTTCCAGTGCCGGTGGCAAGCCCTAAAAACTCCGCAAAGGTCGTGATGGTCCAGATGTAGACCGTGTAGAGAATTCCGCAGCGGTTGAAATAGGCTGCCGCGCCGCGAAGGAACCCTGCCCCGGGGATCATCACACGCCGACTACGAACGACCCCTGCAACATCGAATCTGCCGCTAGAAACGAGCCGTTTCAGGACCGCATCACCCAGCAATCCTCCACTACTGAGAAAAACCACGCGAAGAGGTGCGATCAGTTCTTGCCCCATTCGAGGGAAAGAGATTTCAAACCCAAATCGATTTGCTCGGTTGTGTGACCGCTATTCATGAAAAAGCGAAGTCGGGCAGCTTTTTCAGAAACCGCTGGATAAAGGATGGGCTGAACATTGATTCCCTGTTGGCGCATCTCGTGCGAAAGACGCGCGGCACGGAGAGAGGAACCGATGATCACTGGAATGATAGAGAACCCGGCACTCAGCCCCACATCTAATCCCAATTCCCGTGCTTTGGAGAGAAAATGCAGCCCAGCTTTACGAAGTTTAGAAACCCTCTCCGGCTCGCGAAGCATGATTCTTAGAGCCTCAAGCGAAGCCGCTGCTGCGGGCGGAGGCATGCCCACGCTATAAACAAACCCCGGTGCGGCATGACGCAGGTTGTCGATGAGCGCTTGTTCTCCAGCTATGTAGCCACCGCAGC
>JALQZP010000274.1 GCA_023258235.1 Terrimicrobiaceae bacterium
AGTTTAGCGGATGGGTCGGGAATTATAGTCGATGTTGGAAATATCTCTACCTTATCGACAACGAACAAAACCAGCATCGTCGCGGCGGTAAATGAAGTAAAAGGGAATTTCACCAATATTGACACGGCGGATGTACGCCAACTTCCCTTCACTGGAGAAAATGCCGAGCAGTTGCTCGCGGCTCAGGCGAATCGCAGCTTCCAACCGCTGGCCTCCTTGCGGCCAGACCTGCCCGCGCCGTTGACGGCCTGGGTGGAGCGGATGTTTGCGCAAGATCGCAACGACCGCCCTGCCAGTGCGCTCGAGGCGCTGCAGGCTTTGCGCTCGACCCTCACCGCAGACAGCCCGGATCAAGCCGCCCCGGTGGTTGCAGCCGCGCCGTCGCTGAAAGCCACCCCCGCCGTGGACCTCTCCGCCGCCACGATGCGCGTGGTTTTGCCTCTCCAAAAGTCGAAAGCCCCTACGCCCGTGGCCGCCACCGCCCAGGTCGTGAAGCCGGTATCCGTGGCCACTGCGGTGAAACCGGCCGCCTCCTCCGCGTCGGTGAGAGTTTCGGCACCATCGAGCCTCCGCACTCCAGAGCCCGAGCCGACGAAAAAATTTCCCGTGCCGAAATGGGTCGCGCTGGCTGCAGCAGCAGTGGTTTTGATCGCCGGTGCAGCCTGGGGCATTTGGAGCTTCGCCCAAAAAAGCAAAACTCCCGTCGCGATCGCTCCAGTAGCCCCCGATGTGAAAGCCGTTCCGAAAGACAAACCCCTGCCCCCGGCGAAGAAGGAGCTCGTTCCAAAAAGCCAGCAGGAGCCCGTCGAAGAATATGTCTTAAAAAAATACGACGCGAACAAGGATGGCGCAGTGAGCATTGATGAGTTCCGCAATCTTTGGTCTGGCCAATTCGATCATCTGGACGGCAATCACGACGGAAATCTGGCCCGAAACGAATGGCGGAATCCGGCCTTCAACGACATGGATCTCGACAAGAGCGGCGTTCTTGAAAAACAAGAGTGGATTCGCTTCCGCAACTGGTGCTTCAGCACTTTCATGGACGCCAACAAGGACGGCAAAGCCGTTCCCGGCGAGTGGAAGTAAATACGATGAGGAACTTTCATTCCCGAAATACAGACCTGTGAGAAATTGCCGACTCGTAAAGCCGGCGAGATGGCTACCCCGAATCAAAGCCCGAATTCTTTTCACCCTGCTCTCGGTGTCTGCGCCGATCGCATTTTGTGAGACACCCACCGCCTCCACACCTGCGCCTTCGCCCTCCCCAACTCCGAAGATCGAGCTGCCGGCGTTGATCTCGCCGCGCGATTTCAGCTTCGGGTTTTTCCCGAATGGCTGGCGCAATAATCCCACGGAGACCTCGCCGGACTTTCTCGCGATCGAGACGGGGTATTTCGGATTCGTGCTCGATGTGAAGGACATCTCGCGCCCGCGTTTCGGCCTGCTCGATGACAATAAAAACTACGCCACGGCCGTCGCGGAAGGCATTCGTCGGCTCGTGAAGCTGCCGCTGGCGGAGTTGTCGATCGAG
>JALQZP010000275.1 GCA_023258235.1 Terrimicrobiaceae bacterium
CGCTCTTGGGGAAGAGATCTGCGGCGGTCCTATTTTCTGCAAAAACTCGTAAAGAAGGGTAGGGCGTCCGCGCCGCCGGGCGCCTTCGATGTGGGCGAGATGGGTCGCGCTCCATTAGACGGGGCATCCGCGCCTGAAGTTTGGGGCGGCTCGGCGAGCCGTCCCTGCTATGGCCACGCATTGGTCTTACTTCCGCGATCTCCGCGCGTTGACGCGTTCGCTTCCGGTTGATTTCGCTACGCTTCACCCTTTGGGCTGCCTTCGGCAGTCTTTCTCTCTACGTTCGATTATCTTGCCCTGTCGGGCTCCCTGCGGGAGTTTGATTCGCAGTTTTCAACTGCTCACCCTTGCTGGGCTGCTTATGCAGTCTTTATCGGCTACCGCCTCGATCCCCGAGCGGCTTCCCAAGCCGCCTGGGTCGCGTGAGCCCCATTTCCAGTTTCCGTCCGCCCTACGCCTTCTGTCCCCTTCAAGTGATTCATTTGCATCACATGACAAAAACCGCAGATAGCGTTTTACTTCTACCCTATTTGACCCTCAAAACTCGTGAATTGTCTCCCAACAGCTTCCCCTTCTCTCTGGGTTCCGTTCTTATCGGCCACCCGCGCGGCCGCTCTGGCAGGGGCTCTGCTGGCCTATCCCGTGTTGCTGGTCCATCAGGCTTCTGCTGCTTCTTGGACATGGAGTGGTGGCGTCGGCACTTATAATTCGAACTCCCCCGGCAACTGGGTTGGGCGCGTGGTCCCGACTTGGGGCGCCGATGACGACCTTTTCTTCCGAACGGTCACGACAAGCAGCTTTACGACGGCTCTCATGTCCAACCGAAAAGTTCGCTCGCTCACCTTCGGCACCAACTCAACCAACGATTTTTATGTGAGCCTCAGTAACCACACCGGCATCACCGCTTACGACTTGACCATGTGAAATGCGACGAATGCCGCAACCATCACGCTGAATGCCACTGGAGGATGGGCATAAGTTAAGCTTTGGAGCAGTTTTGCTGGACACTCACAAACACTCGCCTTTGCCGTTTTAGCAGACCAAGGACCGGCGTTTTGCCACCTGCTCCGCGCCCGCGTTTGCCACGAATTCGTTTGGCTCCAAAGTAGCTTTCATCCACCTCGATGTCCCCGACAAACGGTCGGGCTTCCTGGATCGCCAATTCCACGATTCGGTTTCGAAGTAGGGAATAAATGCGCTGGGTCGTTTTGCGGTTGAGGCCGACCAAAACCGCAGCTGAGGTCGCTGGAATATCCACCGAAAAACATTTCAAAACCCTGCGGAATTTGACCTCTGAAATATGAGACTTTTTCTGATACTTGTTCTTCAATGCTGGTTAATGCTTTAACCATATTCCTGACTCCGTAACTGGGCAAGACCCTTAACTTTTATATTACGAATATCTAATATTGTAATGTTTGTGCTCATCGTGAACGAAAGGCCCTGTGTCCCCCAAGAGTATGGGTAAATATACAACCCGAGTTGTAATT
>JALQZP010000276.1 GCA_023258235.1 Terrimicrobiaceae bacterium
ACTAGTGTCAGATCCAGCGCCAGATTTCCAAGAAAATGTAGGATCTGACGAAGGAGTGGTTCCGCGCCGATCTGCAGCACGCTCCCTCGTTCATATTCCTATTGGCGAAAAATCCACCCCAAACGACACCAACCCGACCCTGATTTTTGTGGCCCGCAAGCAGTCGTTTGCTCCAAAGGCCGCATCCAAGACCGATTTTTTCGACACCGATATCAATTCCCCGAAGTCCGCCACATTCAGCGCGGACGGAAGCAAGTTTTACATCAACTCACTGGAGGGCGGGACCACGACGGTTTACGACTCTCGCACCTACGAGAAAATCACAACGATTAAGCACGCCTTCGGGCCTGACACCGAAACGCTCTTCAAGGATGGAGAATCCACTTCGCACGACTACATGTTCCCTGACTCGACCTCCCACCCAAACCATTTCGTTGGCAAGCCTGTCGAGTCTTGCCTATCGCATGGTGGCCGATTCCTGTGGGTCACCTACTACAGGCGGAGTTTCGACGCGAATGCCGAGCAACCCTCCGCCCTTTGCATCATCGACACAAGCACCGACAAAATTGTTCGTGTGATACCCTCTGGGCCATTGCCAAAGATGATCGCCTGCTCGCCAGATAATAAATGGATCGCTGTCACTCATTGGGGCGACAATACCGTGGGCATTCTCAATATCAGTTCCGGTGATCCGAACGACTTTCATTACACCAACCACCTTATCATCGATGGGCGGTTGAAGTTGAATTTTGGCGGACAGACCGTGAACCGCGATAAAAACTGCGGGTGTTGTCTGCGGGGTACGGTCTTCACCCCAGACAGCAAGTATCTTCTCATCGGCAAGATGGGCGGCAGCGGTGGTTTGATGGTCTACTCAACCAAAGAGGGTTTTAAGCCACTCGGCTCGGTGGTCGGCACATTCACTAATGTTCGGCACCTCGCAATCCACGGCGACTATCTCTATCTGAGCACCAACGCATCCGGCTTCGTCCAGAAATGCAAGTGGTCAAAACTCATCGAACAGCGCCTTAAACGCTCTGACCCGGAAATTGTTTTCACCGATTGGCGCAACACCTTTGTTGGTGCTGGAGCGCGCTCCATCGCCCTCTCACCCGATGGGCAGTACCTTTTTGCGGCAGTGAACAATCTCAGCCAAGTCAGCATTGTGCGCACCTCCAATATGAAAATGCTCGGAGCCATCCGCGCCGATTCTTTTCCTGTCGGAATGGCCATCTCCCCATCGGGCGACCAACTCATAGTCACCTCCCAAGGCGTTTCCAACATAGGCGGCAACTCCGTGATGATCTTCGCCGTTCAGTCCCCACCCCCGCGCACATAATCGTAAGCCTTACGAAGTCTCATACCATCTCTTTAGGTCTAAGATAACCCGACGGCTAACTTTTCACAGTCCGTTTGCTTGAGACTCTAGCTATGTGCGACCAATAGGGACGAGGCAGATGGAGCGTCATCCTAAAATCGTTGCTGGCTA
>JALQZP010000277.1 GCA_023258235.1 Terrimicrobiaceae bacterium
CTAGACGCCAAATCATTTAGTTTTGAAAAAGACGGAAAAATTAACATCTACAAAGAGGGGTCTGCAGCACCGGTAAATGGGGGGACACTAGAATTGGTTTCTTTCGCCAACCCGAATGGCTTGAAGCGCGAGGGTCAAAACCTTTTTAGCAATATTGCTCTTGCAGCTGGAGATGAAACTCCTGTCCCTGCGGGATCATCAAATATCATCCAAGGCACTTTGGAGCTTTCCAATGTGGATCTGACCCAGCAATTTTCCGACCTGATCGTCGCCCAGCGTGCTTTCCAGGCCAATTCCCGCGTTATCACCGTTTCCGACTCGGTGATGGATGAGGTTGTAAACCTCAAGCGGTAATTCTATAGATTTTCCTAACCAACACAAACACACCCATGTCAGCCAACGAATCCGATACCAATCCAGACTCCGGAGGTTCCTCAAAAAAATCCAGCAACGCGCTGATCCCTATCATCGTAGTAATCCTGCTCGTGCCCGCACTTTGTTATGGGGTGATGGAGTTTCTCATCATACCGAAACTCAAGTCGGCTTCAGGTGGCGGGGCTGATCACTCGAAAACCGAGAGCTCTGCCAAAGCCAAAGGCGATTCCCACGGCGGCGTGAATCCCCCCGGCGAGCACACCGTGGAATTCGGCAAGGAGGCAATCGTTGTGAATCTCGCCGGTTCCGGAAATTCCCGCTACCTCCGGACCAACTTCACCATCACAAGTTCCGATCCGAACATTGCAAAGCTTATTGAAGAAAACAAAAGCTCGCTCAAAGACGCGGCTATTACTGTTCTTTCCACCCAGTCCCTGGATGCCCTTGATGGCGCCAATGGCCGCGAAGTTGTCCGCAAGGGCATCATCAGCAGATTCAATACTGTCCTTGGAGGTGAAGTGATAGATAAGATCTACTTCACCGACTACCTCATCCAGTAATTTACCTCTCTAAACCAAGTCATGGCTGGCCCACTTAACCAATCCGACATCGATCGCCTCGTCGCTGAAGCAGCGGGGACGACCGATGCGAAGATGATTTTCCGCTCGGACGGCGAACGCTTTCCGAAGTCGAATCAAGTTACGGCCAAGACCTTTGACTTCCGGACTCCGATCCATTTAGCGGAAGCGGAATTGCGGCGCCTGCGCACTATTCACACGGGATTTATTTCCACGATCTCGGCGCGGTTTTCGTCGCTCTTGCGGGCGGACATGAGCCTCAAACTTTCCCGCCTGCTCACGATGCCTTATTCGAAATTCGCGGAGTCGATGAAAAATCCGACTCACATTTCGCTTTTCAAGGTCGATCAACTCTCCGGCATCGGAATTCTTGAGATCAGCCCGCGCTTGGCCATCAGCATGACGAACCGCATGCTCGGCGGTCGCGGCATGACTAGTGAAGAGGAGGAGCGCTACCT
>JALQZP010000278.1 GCA_023258235.1 Terrimicrobiaceae bacterium
ATTGTACAACATAGGATATCTTTCCTCGAAAAAACAGATACCTTCTATAGTTTTTTTCATATTTTTTTCCAAATCTTCTTCTGTTGCAAATCTACTTTTATTTTCAGTCATATAAAGCATTATTTCTTGAACCATTTTTCTAATATCTTCTGTTTCCATACCATCTTTTACAAAATCAGCAACCTTTCGCTTTTTAACATTATTATCTGTACTCATTTTAATTTAATTATTAAAAATTATCTTTATATAATAATATCTATTTAATATAATAGAATAATGAAAAAAGAGTTAGAATATGCAGTATTAGATAACAATAATAATAGTGTATTTGTAGCGCCTCAACCAAAAAATGCAGGATTATATACTGGAAATGTTTTATTTGATAAGAAGCCATGGGGAAATAGCTATAAAATGCCTCCAGTTGAACCAGATGCAGTTGCATACGCGGCACAATTTTATGCAAGCCATCATATACCATCAACAAATAGACCGGGAAATAATTCAATTAATACTGATAAATATAAAAAATATACTTCTGAAAATGACTTAACCGCTAATTATAATTTTAGTTGTTATACTGTGTCTTTGTAAGTTATAATCATACCAAATCTTTTACTTCGTTGTTCATTTTCATAGCTGATGGTTGTATTTTTTTGATTAAGTCTTTGTGTTTTTTTAGAAATTCGCATATATATTTGTACGTTTCATCAACTTGTTCAAATGAAACTCCTCCTGTAATTAAGATACTTCCGCTTTCAAATAATGCTCCAGTTACTTTTTTACATTCATTTATATTTTCTCCTTTGCCCTTTCCATAGCATTTTTTAGGACAAGTACATAAACCATTTTTATCATTATTACATCTGTTCCAAAAATATTCAAGTTTTACTCCTTGATATATTCCCGGCTGAAAAGAACATTTATTATTATATAAATCGCTTATGAACAGCTTATGTATTTCTCTTCTTTTCAATCCGAAGCCTACTTTTAGATCGCTATCACAATATACTTTGAAATCAGAATTAATCATTCTAATCTTAAAATTCTGATATTTTAAGTTTAATTTATAATTATCTTCACGATTGCTTATGATATCTTTAGAAATATTATCGTATATATTATAGATATTATGGATAATATGATTAACAATCACCTCCGTATCACTAATATTTTTAATACCTGTTAGCTGAATATTTCCGTTTTTAAATATTTTTACATTTGGCATATAAGTATTATTTTTAAATATAATAGTTACTTGATTATCAAAACGGTTTTTTTTCATTTTATTTTTCTTGCTTTTTCTTCTTTTTTTTGGATATACTCCACGACTTAGCTCTTCACCTTCTCTCATATATTGAACCCATACAATACCACTTTCAGCATCGTCTTTATCTATAA
>JALQZP010000279.1 GCA_023258235.1 Terrimicrobiaceae bacterium
CGGAGTGGAATCCCATTTCCCCTGCATTTTAGTGTTATTAGCATTATTTCTGCATTTCCATGAGGCTTGGGACTGCCACGGCCAGTCCGGCGATGGTGGTATTGAGGGCCTCTGAAATCCCGCGTGCAATCACAACAGGATCGCCTGCCCCGCCGAGTGCCGCGAAGATCCCGACAAGACCGGAAAGCGTTCCCAACAATCCGATGAGCGGTCCCGCTCCGGCTGTGATTTCAAGGATGATGAGGCCCTTTTCCATTCTCGCCAACTCGTGCCGGGCCCTGGTTTGTACGGCCTCGAGGTTTTCGGATTTCGGCCAATTGAGATGGCTCATGAGCGTGCCAAGGATGCGGGAGGTGGCCGAGGGATGATCCTCCATTGCATGATAAAGGTTCTCCAACGTATCTCCCGGCTTGAGCGATTCCACGGCATCGACGACCGCCGCAGGCAGGATCTGGCTCTCGCGAAGCCTCCATGCCCGCAGAAGCGCCGCCGTGAGGGAGAGAACCGAAAGAAATACCAGCAGCACCATGAAGGGGCCGCCCTTGATAAAAAATTCCGCAATGCCGTTGAGTATGGAGTCAGGTGTCATTAGTTGCCAAGAATGCTAAACGAGTAATCAATTTCGATGCGACCGTTTTCGAGTATGGTTGCCACTTCTGGAGGGATCGGCGGGATTTCGGCCTGCATGATCGCGGAGAGGCTCACCGAGGCGAAACTCTCGTTGGAGGTGTTGTTCAAAATTTGCGGAGCCTTCACCTTGCCATTGGGAAGGATAGTGAAGCGGATATCCACGGTGCCGATATTTAGAAGTCCCATCTGGGATTTCACGTAATAATACCAACGCGATCCGATCGCATCGGAAACCGCTTTTTTGTAGCGACCGAGCGGGGTCGCATTCGCTTCGACGGACGCGCGACCACGGTTCGAAATACTGCCTCGCAGGCGGGTGACGCGGGTCTCGGGCTGGAATCCACTCGCTGACGGCGCCGCCGGTTTTTGTGCTGCTGTGCTTTTTTTCATGGCCTCGGCGGGCTTCGGACGGGGCTTCTCAATGAGGGCGAGTTCGGGATCTGCGCGTGGAGTTGGCGCCGGCTCGGCCGTAGCGGCCTGCTCCTGCTTCTCGGCTTGCTTCTGCGCTGGAGCGGATGGCTCCTCTTTTTTCCCCTCGGTGAATTGCTGGTTTTGCAACTCGATGTGCTTCTCCTCTTTTCCGTCCAGTGAAGGGGCGGCTTCGAGACCGGACGGCGCCGCTTCACTTGCCGCCACGGAATCCTTGTCGGACTCGAATGCGGCATCGGCCTTCGGCTTGGGTGCTGTGGGAGCCTGCGGCACGGCGGAAATATATTTCGGCGTCACTTTCACCTGTGGTGGCGCGGAAGGTTG
>JALQZP010000027.1 GCA_023258235.1 Terrimicrobiaceae bacterium
GTCCCACCCAAAAAAATCCTCATCCTTGGTGGCGGTGGGCGTCTTGCGGGCTCACTCACAGAATGCTGGCGGGCCTGCCACAGGGTCACGGCCCTGCAACGCCCCGAACTCGACGTCTCGGACCCAGCTGCTTTGGAGCGGCTCCTGGACTCCCATGGATTCGACATTCTGGTGAATGGCACTGGTCTCACCAATGTAGATCGCTGCGAACAGGACCGGGAGGAAGCCCACCTCGTCAATGCGACTGCACCCGGAGTCATGGCGCGTTGCGCGGAGGCCCGGGGCGCACGCTTCATCCATTTCAGCACGGATTATGTCTTTGATGGCACCCGCCGCGAACCATACAGCGAGACCGATGCCGCCCATCCTTGCGGGTGGTATGGAGTCACAAAATTAGCGGGTGAGAATGAAGTCCTCGCCGCCGGAAACCTCGGCTTGGTCGTTCGCGTCTCTTGGGTTTTCGGGCCTTCAAAGCCCTCCTTTGTTGACAACCTGATCTCACGGGCTCAAACCGCTGACCACGTCGAGGCGATCGCGGACAAGTTTTCCTCCCCCACCTCGGCTGCGGATGTCGCAGAGTTGATGGAACCTTTTTTTGATCCCGATCTGCCCGGCGGCGTCTACCATGCCTGCAATTCGGGGGCCTGCTCGTGGCAGGAATATGGCACCTATGCCCTCACCGTTGCCAGCGCGGCAGGTGTTCCACTCCGGACAAAAACCGTGGCCCCGCTGCGACTCGCCGACATGAAACAATTCATTGCGCCGCGTCCTGTTTTCTCCATTCTCTCCACACGGAAACTCGCTTCGGTGACCGGCATGTCTCCACGTCACTGGCACGACTCGCTCCGTGATTACATTTTTAACAAATATGCACCGCTTCTACCTAAAACCTGAAAATTGGGATTCCGCGACACTGGATCCCGAGGAATCCCACCACTGTTCGCACGTGCTTCGCCTGGGCGAGGGCGATCGTGTCACTGTCTTCGACGGCGCGGGACGTGAAGGTCAGGCCACCATTGCATCGACCACTTCCTCGCGCGTCACACTCAAGATTTCCAGCGCGACCAAAACACCTCCGCCGCCGTGCGTGATCACACTCGCCCAGGCCGTGCCGAAGGGGAAAAACATGGACCTTATCGTTCAAAAGGCCGTCGAACTCGGCGCCTCGAAGCTCGTGCCAATTTTATCCGACCGTACCATCGTTCAACTCGATGCGGACGAGACGGCAAAGAAACGTGAAAAATGGCAAGCCGTCGCGCTCGAAGCCTGCAAACAGTGCGGCCAAAACCACCTCCCCCAAATCTCCACTCCGGTGAACATGCGGGAGTTTCTGGAGCGCGCCGATAAATCCGCCCTCCTCCTCATCGCCTCCCTCCAACCGGACGCACGCACACTGAAATTCGTTCTCTCGGAATACACCCAACAACACGGCTCGCTCCCGAAGCAGGTGATTGTTTTTGTCGGTCCGGAAGGCGATTTCACGCCCGCCGAGATTTCACTCGCCAAGTCGCACGGATGCCAACCGATCACGCTCGGACCGATTATTTTGCGAACGGAAACAGCCGCCATCTATTGCCTGAGCGTGCTCGCTCACGAACTTTTTATCGCCCATCCCGCGTAGGAGGCGGCGCGCTCAGGGTCGGCGGCAAGGGCTCGGGCTCCCTCTCGGGCTCGACATCCACCGGCTTTACGATCACAGGCGCGAGTGGCTTGTACGGAACCGCTTTTCTCACAGTCACAGGCTGCTCCTTGGGCACAGGACGCAAGATGGGAAAAACAATCACGAATCCAATAGCGACGACCAGAGACACAACAGACAAAATCAGCGCCCACTTGGCGCGTTGCGCCGCTTGGCGGATCTCGCCTTGCGCCAAAGCCTGCTCGCGTTCGGCGATCAACTCGACACAGGCAAGCCGTTGGGAAGACCTCTCGGCATAGGTCGGAGCGATGGCCTTGAGACGCTCCAATGGCAAGCGGGAAAAATTCCGCTTATCATTGTCCACAATCTCAAACTCAAATTCGTCCATACCCGTTCTAAATGTGTAACCTTAGACATGGAAAAAGGAGAAGCGCAAACCCGTGTTCGTTTTTTCACTCCTTCACAAAACACACCGCCTGACCTCCCGTCCTTGGGCATCAGAAATCCTGTCGTGCAAGGAAAGCGCGAGACGAAAAGCCATGGAAGCATCTGTTCCCCTCACCATACCATTTTTTGTGGATGATGTCAGGATGTCCGCGCATATTCGATTTCTATGAACGAATCATTCCCCAAGAATCACATCGAGTCGCTCTGGGCGCCCTGGCGCGTCGAATACTTTCAAGCGGAACACAAAATCAGCGGCGATTTCCTCTCGGTGGCTGCGGCCGCGACCGACGATGCCGCCCATCTCGTTGTCTCCCGCCGACCGACAGCCTTCCTCATCATGAACAAATACCCCTACTCCGCCGGGCATTTGATGGCCGTCCCGAATCGCAAAGTGTGCAAAATGGCCGAGATCACCGAGGAGGAAGTTCTTGATCTCTGGAAACTCACCATCCACGCCCAACGCCTGCTCGATAAAGCCGTTCATCCCCACGGGTTCAATATCGGCTGGAATCTCGGAAGTGCTTCAGGAGCCGGCGTGGACGACCACATTCACATCCACATCGTTCCACGCTGGAGCGGCGACTCGAACTTCATGGCGGTCATCGGCGGCACCCGAATCATCCCCGAAGGCCTGACACCACTCTACCAACGCCTCAAACAAATCGAGAGCGAACTCGCCTAATGCAAAAGTGGGATGCCGGATTTTCTAAAATGGGACTCGCGGCCAGCGAGCGTCACGTTTTTCTCTGCATCGGCCCGGACTGCTGCTCCGAAGCCTCCGGGACGGAGGTCTGGGAAACGCTCAAAAATCGCATCCGCGACTTGGGCATTCCCGTTATGAGAACCAAGGCGGCCTGCTTCCGCATTTGCTGCGACGGCCCCTGGATGGCCGTTTATCCGGATGGAATCTGGTATGGAAAATTAACACCGGAACGCTGCACACGCATCATCGACGAACACCTTGCAAGCAACAAACCGGTCGAAGAATGGATTGTGCGGCGGCATCCGCTCGGCTGAGATTTCCACTGTGGTTCGCACGATTTTCCACCTCGACATGGATGCCTTTTACGCCTCCGTGGAGCAACGCGATCGTCCCGAACTGGCCGGCCAGCCGGTGATCGTCGGAGCCTCGCCAGACCGCAGAGGGGTCGTTTGCGCGGCCAGTTACGAGGCCCGTGCTTTTGGCGTCCGTTCCGCGATGCCATCGCGCACGGCCTGGAAACTCTGCCCCGCAGGAATCTTCATGCCTCCCCGAATGGAAGCCTATCGCCAGGAGTCGCGAGCGATCATGGCCCTGCTTGCGGACTTTGGGGGGCAAGTTGAGCAGGTCTCGGTGGACGAGGCCTACCTCGACATGAGCCACCACTTTGCATCCTTTGATTGCGCCGCCGCAATCGAGCTTGGTGCGAAAATGAAATCGCTCATCCATGCCCGCCGCCACCTCACCGCGAGCATCGGCATCGGCTCCAACAAACTGCTCGCCAAAATTGCCAGCGACCACGGAAAACCCGACGGCCTTTTCTGTATTTCCGAAAACGAAAAAGTCGCCTTCCTGCGAACCCTTCCCGCATCCGCCATCCACGGTGTCGGAAAGGTCACCTCGGACGCCCTCGCAAAAAGAGGATTGATCACGATCGGCGACATTCAAGACTTCACCGGCGACCTACGCTCAATCGCGGGATCATTCGCAAATCAACTCAAATTGTTCGCCTTGGGCGAGGACAACCGCCCCTTGGAATTCGACGGGACTATCAAAAGCATCAGCGTGGAGGAGACTTTCGAGCGGGATACCCAGGATAGAAAAATTCTGGTTCCCTTGCTGATGGAGCAGGCCGACGAAATCGCCCGCAAACTCGACAAGGAACACCTCGCCGCCCGCACCGTGCAGGTGAAAGTGCGCTACAGCGACTTCAAAACCCTCACCCGTCAAATGAGCGTGGAAGACCCCCTTGAATCAAAAGAGGACATCTACTCCATCGCCTGCTCGCTTCTCCGCCGCGAAAAACTCGTTCAGCGTCCCCTTCGCCTCCTCGGTCTCGGTGTCAGCGGACTCGGCCCACCCAGCACCCAACTCAAACTCCCCTTCGAATCTCCGAGTTAAGCTGACCCTAAACCGCACTTTATTGACCAAGGTCAATCCTCTTAGGTGTTTTACATCTCCACCGTCGCACCGATCGCGGGAAGCACGAGGCGGAGACCCTCTTTTTCAAACTCCACCACTGCATCGGCCTTATTGATCGCGATGGGCGGGAACGTGTCGTAGTGGACTCCCACAACCACTTCGGCGCCGCAGAGTCGCGCCGCCTTCACTGCATCCCCGGCACCCATCGTGAAGTTATCCCCGATGGGAAGAACGGCAAAAGCGAGATCGAACTCCTCCGCAATCAGATTCATATCCAAAGTCAGCGCCGTATCCCCTGAATAGTAAAAACTCCCCTCGCTCGTCTCGACCACAAACCCCGCTGGGTTGCCGCCATAGGATCCATCAGGCAGAGAACTGGAGTGAATCGCATTCACCATCTTGATCCTCGCCCCATGTGTCTTCACAGATCCGCCATGGTTCATGGGGTGCGCGGTGGTCACTCCCTGCTTGCCGAGCCAGTCTGCGACCTCCCAACTCGCAAGAACCTTCGCCCCCGTGCGCGTGGCCAACTCAACCGCATCCGCAATGTGATCCATATGCGCATGGGAAATCACAATCACATCGGCCTCGATTTTTTCGACCTCGATGTGGGCCGCAAGAGGATTAGGGCGAATGAAAGGATCAAATAAAAACCGTTTCCCGGCGGATTCGACGAGAAAGCAGGAGTGTCCAAAGTTGGTGAGTTTCATAGCAAACCCAACCAAGCACATTCCCCAACTCCATGCCAAGCGCGGATCACTCCGCGATCTTCACACCCAAGGAATGATTTCAGCAAAAGAGTTGCCCAGCGAAGGCGCAATGCCGCGAAGTTTTTTAATCCGCAGATTTCGCCGATTTCCGCAGAGGAAATTTCTCCACAAGAGGGAATCCAATAGACAGCGGACCACGGACGCTGCGCGGTTGGAGTGGAAGTAACACCATTGAAGATCAATCTGCGGAACTCTCCGAAATCTGTGGAAAATAGACCATTCATTTCAAGGTGGATATTTTTGTTACTTAGGAAGTTTTCCTTTGAGCTTTCTTTCGGGAAAGGGTGCGAGCAAGTAGACCCATCTCCACACGGCCGAGACGGCCATGCCCCCTGCATTTGCGCTGCAAAGTCCAATTTAAAAGGGGCACAATGGTATCACTCCAAAGACGAATTGTTGCACTACCCGTCGTCGTGCGGGCGCAGTTGTGTAGTAGTTGTTCCATAAGATGTCAGGTGATGGCACGCTTTGGCGCCGCATACCACCACTCTCTAGAACTAAACATCTAAGGTATTTTTTCCGCTAGTAGGTCCTTGACGATCTCGAAGCCGGAGCGGCAATTGGCCTGCCAATCGGAGCCGTCGCCGCTGTCGGAAACCCATTTGTAGGATTGATAGGACGCGCCAAGACGCCGGCACACTTTCGCCTGAGCGTAGCATTCCATGTCGAAGACGGTGGATGACTGAATCGATTTCAAATAGCTCGGCGAATACTTCGACTGCTGCGGGGCATCATAAAAATAGTCCGTCGAAAAACAGATCGCGTCCAAGGAGTCGTCTAGGATGATCTGATGGCTGTCATCCTCGAACGGCGTTTCGCCATAGCCGCACAATGGCGTGGCATCGATGTCCTGAATAGCCCTTCCGATTTGAACAACTTGACCTACAGGAATCGAAAGGGATCCGCAGGATCCGATGTTCACAATCTTCCGGAATCCCTGTGCAACTGCGTGATGAGCCGCGATGGCCGCATTGATTTTTCCGACACCTGTGAAAATCACCGAACTCCCAAGAATTTCCTGGAGTCCTCCAACCTCGAGTGGCACGGCCACCAAAAAAACACGGTCTTTCATGCTTATTCGTATTGTATCAGGCTTTTCACTGCAATGGGAGCGTGGAGGAATTTTAAGTCGATGAGAACCACACGATCGATAACATGGTATCCCGCTTGAATGCAAAGACGCTCGACAGCCTTCATCGTACCACCAGTGGCATAGACATCATCCACAATGACCACTTTCCCGCTCCCTGGCTGGATTTCTAGGGTGTCCGAACCGTATTCCAATGCATAATCTTCACGAACGACTGGAGGCGGAAGTTTCCCTTTTTTTCGGCACAGGATGAGCCCGCCTCCTTGACTAGCAAAAGCGGAAGCGAATATGAAACCCCTGGAATCGATTCCAACCCAGTAATCGGGAGGTTCAACCAAATCTCTCATCTCTCGCACTGCCAGAGGGAAATGCCCTGAACGTAAAAGGGGAGAGATGTCTTTAAACGAGACCCCAGACTTGGGAAAATCCGGCACTTCTTGAATCCATGTCTTCCAGTTCATTTGCGACCCTATAAAGGAATTGTGACTTTGTTTACTGAGCCTGAGAAGAAGAAAAGCCCAAAAGTCACCCACCCCTTCCTCCAAGGGCCGAAAGTTCAGTTCCTCAATGCGTTTTCCTGGATGATCGAGGCAATTCCGATGATGGCCAGAATTCCGGTTATAACGCCGAGGGAAACCATGCCATCTATTTTCCAAGCGCTATGAGCGAGGCCCATTTTGGCGCCGACAAAACACAGGATCGCGCCAGGTCCATATTTCAGAAAATGGTAATTGCCCGAACCGACGGCATAGGCGGCGGCGTTGTTTTCCATTCGGAGGAACTTCACGCCCTCGGTCAGTTTGCAAGCGATCTCCTCGGTTCATACCTTTTCTGGAGGTGATTGCTCTTGATTTCGATTAACAGAGCAGTTTCGAGCTTTTGCGGCACATAGTAAGGCAAGAGCAATTCCAATTGGAATGCCCACAAACTGCATGCCGCTTTTCGAATAAGCAGCGAATGTGGGCCACGCGGAAACTGCGTGAGAGTAGTCGAAGAAGTCTCTGCATCGCCAATAAATCAAGATGCTAGTGACGATATCCGGAATCATCCAAACGGCCACCATCGTCAAAACCATCCAATTAGTGAAGGGGCATCGTCGCCATCTTGCGGCCAAGACGAGCAGCATGGCAATCATGCCCGCCAGATTACCAAGCCCCTCGAAGAAATCCTCACGAATAAAATGCCAAGGAGGGTCTGAGCCCGGATAAGCGGACGGAGCGCCAAACAACCTCGGCAGAAACAAACCGGAAAAATCCGAAACAGTCAAAATAACCAAAAAAACGGCCCAACACCATTTGCTTTCAAGGAACTTCTGCTTCCAATATGCTGTCTGTTCTGAGGCCATCGGCGCCATAGTGGCCTAACTCAATCAAGCACAGGAGTCAGCGCAAAGCTATTTTCTTGGCCAAATCCAAATAAGCAGAAATGTGGCGAGAGCACGCTGCGAAGGCGTTTTGTCTATGCGTAGTGGCCCTTATTGTCGAAAGGGCTCCCAGAGCGACAGATCGAAGCCGGGCAAGGATTTCCATTTTTTGAAAACCTCAGACTGGAGCGGGAAGGTGAGAGGCGCGAGGAGATCGACGCGGCGGCCGGCGATGAGATTCTGCTGGCTCATCCACCAATGTGGCTCGGCAAGCGTGGTGAAATCCACTGCGAGCGCCTCCTCCTTGTCAGTGGAAGCGGTGATGGGCGGGTCGTTGGCATCGACGGGATTGAGCGTGAAATGGCCGCTGGACCCAAGGAATCCGTTTCCGACGAAATTGGCAACGAGCGTGTGGGCTTGGGCGGTTTTGGCGATGGCATACCAGAGAGCCATGGTGTTCTCCGGGTAGCGTTCCGCGAAAAGCGCGGGGGAGATTTGGAGTTGCGAACCGTATTGGCCGCTCCAAGCGCTTGGGATGGCGATGATGTCGGCACGCTTGACACTCAAAACTCCGGAGGCCTCGGGAAAACGGGCATCGCCGCCGAGCAGCAGGCCGATGCGGCCGATGGCGGTGTCGAACACCGTGAGTTTGTTGCCGGCCGTGGCCCAGTCGCGCTCGGAATCCTCAAGGTGGGTTTTGCGATAGGTGCCGAGGGTTTTTCCATCAGGTCCGACGAGCATCGCGGTGGCGAACAATTTTCCATCCGCTTGCTCGATGAAGCTGCCGACGACATGGGCGGCGTTTTGGTTGGCGAGGGTGGAGAGGTTTTGTGCGGTGGGGCCGTCGAGCGTCTCGGCAAGCGCCTTCGCGGCTTCCGAGCTGGCGGGAATACCGGTGAAGGAATACTCCGGCAGCACAATGAGGCGTCCCGGTTTTTTCCAATTCGACTTGGAAACCATTCCAAAAACCTTGGCGGTGTTCGCGTCGCGATCGCCGGAGGTCGGCGTGTATTGGACCGCGAGCGCGGAGACCTCGTGGCGCGAGGTGGAGGCGGCGGGATCGTAGGGCGCACGGTAAAAGGCAAGGTCGCCGTAAAGCTCGGGGCGGCGCTCGGCAAAGGAGGCTTTGACGGGGTTCACGAATTCGGCGGGATCGATTTCGCCGTAGAGAATGAACGGCGGCTGCGAGGGAGACACATCGGGTTTCGAAGGAGGGGCTTGGGCGATTTTTTTTCCGAGGGGCGACCAGATCGAAGCGATGCCGCCGTAGTAGACCGTGAGGCCAGTGGTGGGGTTGGACTCGCTGTTGTTGCGGTCCGTGGCGATGAGGGCGACGCCGTTCCAGGCGTTGATTTCCTGCACGGCGGAGATGGTCGAGTGGTTCGCCCATGCACTCAGTTCGCGCTTGAGTGCGCGGTCGGAGCTGGACATGTAACAGAGGATTTGCGCACCCTTCAATCCAGCAGTGCGGGCGATTTCCCAGTAGGTGTCGTCATAGCAAATCTCCATCGCGATTTTGCCGTAGGGGGTGTCGAAAACCGGATAGCCCAAGTTGCCGGGCGTGAACCAGAGCTGGTCGTCGGGATTGAGGCCGACCTTGCGATATTTGCCGATGTAGCCCTTGGGGCCGACAAGAGCGCCTGTGTTGTAGGCGAGGCCGGTGGCGCGGTCGATCTCCGCTATACCAATGGTGACATAGACGCCGTGCTTGGCCGTTACTTTCGCAAGGGCGTCGGTGGTTTTTCCTGGAACCGTGTCGAGGTAGGGATCGAATTGTTTGCGGTCCTTGTAAATGTAGCCCGAGGTTGCGGTTTCGGGCAGCACGATGATTTTCGCGCCGGCCTTCGCGGCCTCCTCCACGATAGCGACGATGCGCGGGATATTTTGCTCGAACTCGAAAAATTCGGGATTGAATTCGACCGCAGCGACCTTGAACGGAGCGGCGTGCAAGGCGGCCAAACTAAGGAATGAGGCCACAAAGATGGCGAGGAGGCTTTTCATAGATGGCAGGAGTAAAACAAGCGCTTCGAAAATTGACATGAAGTTTTGAGGAATTGCATCCTAAAACTGATCTGTCCTCGAAAAAGTGTGGAGGGACTGTTTGTTATTCGGGTTTATGGTTCTGTAAATAGGGGGCAGATGGCTTGAAAGCCTTTTGCACCCATGGGATTATTCCAGCAATAGAGTTGCACGTGAAGGCAGCGAAGTTTTCAATCCGCCGCTTTTCAAGCTTATTTGCCGAGAATGGTCACGCGCTGCAGCAATAATGGGCGCGGGGGATTGCCCTTTGTCTCCATGCGGATGTAGCGGGCCGTACGTCCTGGCACAGTAATCCCAGCATGGAATTGGGTCGGGAGAACCAACCATTTTTCTTCCCATTTTGACGCCTTCCAGAGGGTTTCCCACGTGGTTCCATCCGTGGAAATCGACAGCATCAGCCCTTCGGAGCGCGAATCCCCTGGACGATTTTCGATGACGACCGCATTGATCTGCTTGGGTTCCCCGAGATCGATGGTGACCCATGGATTGTCCTCGGCGGCCGTATGGAAGGCAAATCCGGTCTTCGGACGCTCTCCCTTGAGCAATAGGGCGCGGTTTTCGGCATTATCGTGCTCGCTGGTCGAGCTGGTTGTATAGGCCGCGTTCGCTCCGATGTCGCGACCGTATTCAGCCATGTTGTCAGAGATGACACGGGCACGTCCACAGACCAAACCGGTGGCAATCGGCTTGTCGATGGTCAACTCGATCACAGTCACCGGGGAAACTTTTTGGGCTTCTGCTATCGTGACTGATAATTCATTGGCGTCCTGCTGGAAAGTCACAGGTGTGCCGTCAAGCGTTCGAGCCGCAAGGACCTTGGATGGAAGCGGGTCGAAAGCCATTTTCCCGCCTGCGGGCCACTGATAGACATGAAGGAATAATTTATCTCCCTTGTGGCAACTTCCACCCCACTGCCCATTCTGGTAGGGACCGCCACGAGTTTCGTAGATGGCTTCGCCATACTTGGAGAGCCATGCGCCCATCGCTTTGGCTACGCCGGTCTCGGCATCGGTGAGCGTGCCATCGGGACGTGGGCCGAAGTTGAGAAGCAGGTTACCGCCTCCCGTGGTGCAACTCACCAACATTCTAATGCATTCTTCGGGACTCTTGAATCCCTCTTCGCCGCGATACGACCAACCTTGTCCGACGTGGATACAGGATTCCCACTGCTTCTGGATATCCATCGCTCCAATGTGGCCTTCGGGCGTGTAGTAGTCGCCCTCAGTCATTTTCGTAATCTCAGGAGACGATGGACCTTTGTCCTCCGGAGTTGACGGTCCGCAAAACTTCGCCGCGCGGTTATTAACAATCATTTTGGGTTGGAGCCGATACATCATCGAAAAGAGTTCATCGAAGCGCCACTTTCCCCAATCGCGTCCACCCACATGGTCGAACCACATCACATCCACATTGCCGTAGTTCGTGAGGAGTTCAGAAATCTGGCCGCGATACCACTCGTCGTATTTGCGATTGTCTCCGACGAGATAATCTGGGTTATACCAATCGCGCGTCGAGTAGTAGAGACCGGCCTTCATTCCCTGACGGTGGCAGGCGTCCACAAACTGCTTCACAATATCGCGTCCGTAGGGGGCGCTCATGATGCTGTAGTTTGACAGCTTGGTGTCAAACATCGAAAAGCCATCGTGATGTTTGGTGATGAGCACCATGTATTTCATACCTGACTCCTTCGCGAGACGCACCCAGGCGTCCGGATCGAATTTATCCGGATTGAAACGCTTGTAGTAGTTGTCATACACGGGGTCTTCGAGGCGAGGGCCGTTCAAATTGATATCCCATGGGCGGTTGCCTTCACGCCCCCAACCGATTTCTTTTTGCCCGAGGGAACAAGGCCCCCAGTGGATAAACATCCCGAACTTCGCATCGGTGAACCACTGCATCCTCGCCTTGTTCTGCTCGGCGGTCTCGTGGAGTTGAGGAACATGCTTCAAGGATGGGGCGGAAACTGGCGCGGCTTCGGGTTTAGCTGGCCCCGTCTTGACCGGATCGTTCGCAGCGAATGCCGCCGTAGAAACAGCAACAACCAAGAAAGATGACCGCATAATGTATTTTATCATAAAGTGTTAGGATTTTTAAACCACATCATCCTTCTGCGCTCGGAGTCAAAATTGATGCACCCTACTCGTTCAAGCAGGGGTCTATTTTAACGGAGACATTGGGCTAAACAGGATAAAGATTCCTACCATCGCAAGCAATCGCAATCGCGCAAGTGACAAAAGCAACCGGCGCTCGATTTTACTCGTAGCGGAGGGCGGATATGGGGTCGAGGCGCGCGGCCTTGAGGCCCGGATAAATCCCGGACAATAAACCAGCCAAAAGCGCAAAAACCACACTGAACAGAACACCCTCCCACGAAAGCACGGGCACATTTTCCGTCGGGGAAATGAGCTTTAGTATCTCGATCAAACCGAGCGAGGCGCCGATACCCAGAAAGGCGCCGATCAGCGAAATGAACATTCCCTCGATGATAATCTGAAGAAAAATATCTTTGGGTCGGGCACCGACCGCCATGCGAATTCCGATCTCTCGCACTCGCTCGGAAATACTGGCGAGCATGATGTTCATAATGCCTATGCCGCCGACCACAAGACTGATCGCGGAAATCAACCCTCCGCTCAGGCGCGCGGCCCTCACACTGCTTTCGACTCGGTCGAACCAATCCTCGCGTGTCTCAAAATCAAAGTCATCCACTCCCCGATGGGTTATATCAAGAAGCTTTCGCAACTGATCCAAAGCTGGACGAAAATATTCCAGATCACGGACTCTCACAATTAAGGTATCGAGATTGATCGAATCGATCGAGTCATTGCGCTTGTTCGACTCCTTGGTTTCATTGCTTTTTTTTAGCTCCGTGGAGTCATTGCGTTTGCTGGAATCAGTTTTTTCATTAGAACCCGCACCTGAACGGAACTCATGGAAGAGCGTTGTGAAGGGAATCAAGACAGCCTCATTTTTCACACGGAATGGATCCCATTTCCAACGCATGGATGTCTTTCCCGAGCGGCGCATGCGCGCCTGCTCTTCAGATTGGTAGAAATCCAACACCCCGACGACCTCGAACGGGGACGTGCCAATAAGAACCTTTTTTCCAATGATGGACCCGATCGAAACGTCCGGCCACAATTGCTTGGCGACGGTATTTCCAAGGACAACGCAGCGCGCCCCCCTTTGAACGTCGAGATCGGAAAGGAAGCGCCCAGCCCCGATTTGATGCATACGGATCACAAAGTGGTCGGGGTAGATGCCACGAACCGTCCGACGTTCACGGGTTCCACTTTGACCAAAAGACGAAACCAACGAGCTGATCAAGATTTCTGGCGAGACATGGGAGATCAGGCTTGCGGATTCGCGAATAACTTCGGCATCGCGCAGGGTGAGACCGGGCGAAAGATTCGCAAAATCCATTTTGAGGCTCGATGGATTTTTCTCGGCGATGGTGACCAACTCCAAACCGCCCAACTGCTGCATGAAGGTTCTTGTCCCTTCTTCCATGCCACGAGTGAGCGCCATGGTGGCGATGAGGCTGCTCACGCCCAAAACGATTCCTAACATCGATAGAACGCTACGGAATTTGTGCGCAGCGATTTCGCGGATGCCGATCTGGAAAACAACAAGCAGGCTCATGGTTGGTATTCCCTCACAATATGACCATCCCGGATTTCAATGACGCGGCGCGACCTTGCCGCGATCGAGGGATCGTGGGTCACAAGGACAATCGTTTTCCCAGAGGCATTCAGCTCGTCGAACATGCCAAGAATCGCGAGTCCCGTGGCGGAGTCGAGGTTGCCGGTCGGTTCGTCGGCAAAAATGATTTGCGGATTGTTGACGAGGGCGCGGGCGATGGCGACGCGCTGGCATTGTCCCCCGCTGAGTTGCGGCGGGCGGTTGGAAAGCCGATCGCCGAGCCCCACCTCACAGGCTACCTTGCGCGCGCGCTCCCGGCGCTGCGCTGCGGGAACACCGCTGTAAATCAGCGGCAACTCGATATTCGAAACCACATCCAGCTTGGGTAGGAGATTGAACGCCTGAAAAACAAACCCAATCTCTTGGTTGCGCACCCGCGCGAGCTGATCCGGCGTGGCGCGACTGAGTTCATTGCCGCATATGACCATTCGTCCGGTAGAAGGTGTGTCGAGGCATCCCATCAAGTGCATGACCGTGGATTTACCGCTCCCGCTGGGTCCAATGATGGCAACAAATTCGCCCGCCTCGATGCGGAGATGGATTTGATCGAGCGCACGGATCTCCTGATCGCCAACCTGGTAAATTTTGCTGACGTTTTCGAGGTCAATGAGGCTCACGGCTTTTTCTTTTTTGGAGGGGCTGAATCCGGCGGCGCCACCATCAGAACCTCCTCGCCCTCAGCCAGACCGGACTTGATCTCCACATGACTCGAGTCCATCAGTCCCACAACCACGCTCCGACACTCGGTTTCCTTTCCCTTCAAGACATGGACGACCGTTTTTCCATCCTTCTCGAAAACAGCAGTGACAGGAACGGAAACAACCCCTTCAGCCTTTCCGATCGGAACGGCAATGCTCACCGAAACCCCGGGCCGCATCGACTCCCGATTCCCTTCGATCACTCCCCTCACTTCGAAGCCTTTGATGTTGTTTTTTATTGTTGCGAGCGGAGCTATGAACTCGATTCGAGCCTCATAATCCTGATCAGTGCTATCCGGGGAATGGACGACCATACGCTGACCGACGTTAAGTTTGCCGGCATCGAGTTGATTCACATGCGCGTTAATCAGGAGCCGGGAAAGATCGGCGAAACTCATCAGGTTCGTGCCCGAGTTCACGCTGGCAGCGCCTACGACAACCTGCCCCTCGTTGACGGGCACGTCCAAGATCGTTCCATCGGCCGGGGAGACAACCCGTGTCTTGGCGAGGCGGTCATCGACCGTCTGGCGGCGGAAAAGGGACTTCGCGAGCTCGTTTTCCGCGATCTGATAATCGGCTTCCAGATTGAGATATTCCTCACGGCTAAGGAGTTTCTGGGCGAAGAGTTGCTTGGCTCGACTGAAGTTCCCGAGGATTTTCTCCACCCGGAGCCTGGCCCCCGCGATTTCGGCTTCCGCGCTCGCACGCTCGTTGAGAAGATCGGTGTCATCGATCGTCACCAGCGGATCGCCCTTGCGGACGGATTGACCCGCAATGACATGGATTTTTTTGATTTTCCCTCCGACCTCCGGCTTCACATCGACTTGGAACGCCGGAGCCACCTCGCCTGAGAGGGGCAGCACGGGAGCGATATCCCTGCGGGTCGCCACGGTTGTAGGAGGAGCTTTATCCTTTTTCACCGTTTCAGCCCGAGGCAACCACCCCATCCAAAAAGCAAGGCCAGCGAGGAGCAAAAGTAATGTGACAAGATACTTGGTCATTGTTGGAAGCGGATACTCAGGGATTCTTTTCGACCCAGATTGCGGCAGCGGCGGTATTGCCGTGGAGGGCGTTCAAGCCGCGCACGGGAGCGATTTCCCCGTTGCAGAAAAAACCGGCACTCGGCTTGCCTCCGATGGCCTCGGACAGGCGAGCGGCATCCTTCCCGCTGTCGCCGAAAAATTGTTTTCCCCGCCCGAGGCACGAAAAAAGAAGAGAGGCAAAAGCGCGCTCGGAAAAAGCCGGCACACCATCGTAAGCCCGCTCGAGATCCTCGATAGCAATGCTTCTATCGCGGAGCTGATATTGCAACGTCTGTCCCACGCGCGGAATTCCCCCGATCACAACAGCCCCCGACCCCGGATCGGCACCGATAATGTTTCTGATGAGGAAGTCCCCGGACTTGAAATCGTCGATATATTCGTTGCCCGCAAGACCCGCAAAAAGATTGCCTCGCGCATGGGACTTTTGATCTTCGGTGAGGGTTTGAAACGCGCTTTCGAGGGCATTGTATGCCGACTGGTTGCCGAGGGCATAGAGGACATTGTGCTCCGCCCGCGTGACGGTGAAAGGTTCGCCGATTGGACGGCACCCCTGACTGAGAACCGGGATGAGCGCCGTTCGCCCGATCACCGGCAGCATCACGGCATCGACCACTTTGCCGTTGTGAAAAACACAAGTGTCATCCTCGCCCCCGCCGCTGGCTAGCCCTCCTATGACCGGCAACCCCGGGAAACGCTTGTTCGAATCCCTCAACCACTCGTCGATATCGAAATGAAAAGGGTTCGCCAAAATCACAGATGCATTCGGGGCTGGATGCCAGTGCGGAGGCCAGTGCGGTGCATCGCCATGAAGCGCGACGGGATCGCCCACATCACAGTGCAAGGCAAGAATCGAACACCCGGACCCGCCTTCGAATTCGTTAGCTCCCTCGATCCACCCCGATGCCGTGCAGCCGATCACATCGACGATGTGACCGTCCACGCGGAGGATCTCACAAAATTCGGCAAGGTATGGCGCATAGTTCGCGCTCGCAAAAGCCAGCGCCACCGTGGCCGGATGGTCCATGGCAGACCGCAACGTCTTGGCGGCCCTAGTCACCGCCTCGACCTTGAAGGGGCCTGCAATTTCAGAACTGGCTGCCTGGAAGTCTCCCATGGGAAAAAATATCTCGAAATTCGGACTTGGCGTCAATCAGACGGGCACCGATCCGCAAATCACGATTCGATGTCGAGGGAGGATATGGCCCTGAGCGCCTTTTTCAGATCGCTCACCCTGAGAATGAGGAGGCCTTTTTTGGCCGTCGGCATGGAGGCGAGGTAGGCATACTCGATGTTGATCTTGGCTCCGGAAAGGCAGCGGGCGATGCGGGAGAGACTGCCAGGACGGTTGTCGTTCTCCACCATCAGCACCTCGCTGTCGACCACCAGCGTGCCGTGGGACTCGAGCAAAGCGATGGCGCGACTCGTATCGCTCACCACCATCCTTACCACGGCGTGATCGACCGTGTCCGAGACAGTGAGCCCGTAGATATTGATTTTGTCCTCCGCCAGCGCATCGCACATGTCCGAAAGGGTACCGGGACGGTTGGCGATAAAAATAGCCAGTTGCTCGACGATGCGTACGGATTTCATAGTTGCCCGCAGATTGAGCCCGCCCCCCACTTTCGTCGATGAGAAAAAGGTGGAGCTTGCCAGAGGCCGGGTGTGGGACGATGGATAAGCAATGGACAGCAATAAAATGCAACGGGGAGGCCGCCGAAAACCCTCACACAAAAGGAAACCCAAGGCCGAAAAAGTGCGCCAACCCGATTGGCGTCCCGGAAGTCCCAAACCGGCCCCGCATCGCGTAGACAAGCGCTCCGCCGTCAAACAGCGAAACGAGGAACCTTCCCATAAATTGCGCTCCAGCATCCTGCGCCTCCTGGGTCAGCGTCCCCTCGATGCGGCAGGCATCTTCTCGGCACTGGACCTGCCTCCCGCCTGGAAAGGCAAGCTCATCCAACTCCTTAAGAACATGGAACTCGCCGGCGATGTGGCTCGCATCCGCAAGGACCGCTACATCATTCCCAAGGAGGCCGACCTTTTCACGGGAGTGATCCAATTCCACGCCAGCGGCGCCGCCCACGTGCTGAACGAAAAAGCCGGTGAACCCGACCTCTACATCAGCGGAGAAAACACATTCACCGCGATGCACGGCGACCGCGTGGTGGCCAGGATCAACGGCCACGGCTCGCCGGCCACCTTCCATGGCGGCGGTCGCCAGCGCAAGGAGGGAACGGTGATTCGCATTCTCCAGCGTGCAAGCGAGACGATCGTCGGCACGCTTCAGCGGTCCAAAAACTTCTTCTACATCGTGGCGGACGATCCCCGGTTCGTCCAAAACCTCTATGTCCAACCACCCTCCCCCTCGCTCAAGGCGCAGGTCGGCGACAAGGTGGTCGCCCACTTGGACTCTTGGCAATCCCGCCACGTGAACCCGGAGGGGCATATCATCGAAGTCCTCGGCCCGACAGGGAAGCCCGGCGTGGATATGCTTTCGATCATCCGCAAGCACCGCCTACCGGTGGAATTTCCCACAGAGGTTCTACGGGCCGCCGCAACCACGGATCCCGAGGTCGATCCCCGCGAAGCGGCGAAACGCGAGGATCTCCGCGACCGCTTCATCTTCACAATCGATCCCGACGACGCCAAGGACTACGATGACGCCATCCATGTGGAGGCCATTCCAGGCGGTTGGCGCACCGGCATCCATATCGCCGATGTCTCGCACTATGTGAAGCCAAAGTCCGCCCTCGACCAGGAGGCCCACATGCGCGGGAATAGCGTTTACCTTGCCGACCGCGTCATTCCCATGCTTCCCGAGGCCCTGAGCAACGGCATCTGCAGCCTCAAACAGGGTGTGGACCGCCTGGCCTTCTCTGTCTTCGCCGACATCACAAACGGTGGAAAAATCACCTCCGTCCGTTTCGCAAAAACGGTGATCCGCAGCGCGGTGCGCCTCACCTACAAGGAAGCCTTCGCCATTTTAAGCAAAAAGCCCGGAGGCGACATGCTCTCGAAGCGGGTCCATGAGGCCTGGGCGCTTTCCTCCATGCTCCGAAAGAAGCGCTTCGCCGCAGGTTCCCTCGAATTGGATTTTCCGGAAATCAAGGTTTGGCTCGATGAAAACGGCCGTCCCATCCGCTTGGAAAAAGTCGAGAACGACATATCCCACCAACTCATCGAGGAACTCATGCTGCTCGCCAACGAGCTCGTGGCGCGGGAACTCAAGCACCGCAAACAAGCCACGCTCTACCGCATCCACGAAAAACCGGACAACGAAAAGCTCCTCGAGTTTCGCGATTTCGCCGCCTCCCAAGGCATCACGGCGGGCGACCTCACCCAGCGCCGGGAATTGCAAAAACTCCTCGCGGGACTGACCGGCAAACCCTACGCCGCCGCCGTGCGAATCGCGCTTTTGAAAAGCCTCAAACGCGCCCGCTATTTCCCCGAACCCCTCGGCCACTACGGCCTCTCGAAATCCGACTACACCCACTTCACCAGTCCGATTCGCCGTTACAGCGACCTCGTTGTGCATCGCTCCCTGGAACGCCAACTCGGCCTCACCAAATCCGGCCCCGATTCGACCGCCCTCGGCACCGTGGCCGAACATATCTCGAACACCGAACGAACCGCAGCCGACGCGGAACGCGAGTCCGTGCGATTGAAAAAACTCGAGTATTTCCAACTCCAAGTCACCACCGAAAAACGCCAAAAGTTCCGCGCCATCATCATGGAGGCCCGAAATTTCGGTCTCTTCGTCGAATTGCCCGAATTTCTGCTCACCGGTCTCATCCACATCTCCGCCCTTGAGGGTGACTTCTATTCGCACGAACCTTCCAAAGGCCGGCTCGTCGGCCGCCGGACCAAAAAAATCTACCAAGTCGGCGATACCATCGACGTCGCCGTCGATCGCGTCGATATGTTCAAGCAGCAAGTGGACTTCAAGCCCGCCTAAACGTCTCCCGGAGCAGAAGGTTTTCCCGCGAAGCCGCGAAGGTTAAGAGAAACAAATGGCTTTCTAAGCCTCCGATCTTCCTACCCGTTCTAGGATTGCCCGCTTGGAAGATTCTCCCTTCGCGTCTTGCGGGCAACCCTTCTAAAATTCCGTCCACCTCCTGTTAATCCCGCTAATCCTGCCATCCTGTCTAAAACTCGCATTTCCCCCTAAATCTCCAACGGTATTTGCCGATAATAATCACTAGTTGGACTCACAACGAATCCAACTCGACCGCAGAACGGACTCTGCAAACAACGACAACGGATATGTCATTTACCATAAACACCAATTTCGCAGCGACCTGCACTGCTATCGGCTCGCAGGGAAAAAACGCCCAGGAACGCCCTGTTCCACAACATATTTCCAAACCCATCCGTAATTACGGTGCGTTTGAGGACTCGAACGAACTGTTGATGTCATCCCAGACTTCCACAGCAATTCGCCGCGCCCAAAATTTTCAAGCGACCCTGAGTGATTTCTATATTTTTCTCCAGACTCAGGATACCGCACTCGAACAGCTTCAGAAACTCATCGATTCCGAATCCGCGACCCTGGATGGACAAGTCCCCAGCGCGGACTCCGAATTTTTACAGATTTTCCAATCCTTGGCCGACGAGAGATTCAATGATCGCCACTTGTTCAGCCATGACAACGACGAGGATCCTCTCTATTTGGAAAGCACCGAAAGCCAAGCCTCCTTTCGCCTCAACCGCCCTCGCTTGACCGCCAGTCCGACGAATATTCAGACCCTCAGCCAGCACATCGCGATGGCCCGGATCGAGAACCAACGGGAACGCAAAAACCTGCTCACGCTCGCCGAATCTCCCCTGAACTCCCTTGAGATTCCCCCATTGCCCACCGGTAAAATTCCCAACACGGATACAGCCAAAGAGACCGCCACGGAATACAAAAACCGAGTCCTCCGCGACGCCCAAGCCGCCCTCGCTGTTCAAGCAAACGCGAATCGGGCAAGTGTCCTCCGCCTCTTCAACTAAGAAACAGAGAAACCGTCCTCCTTTACCTGCCGAAAACAGGTCTACGACAAAATCTCCGTGCCCTTGAACTGGATGTTCAGTCCCAGAGATTGGTGGTGAGGGTTATTGATAAAGCGGTGAGGTTCATTTTGGAAGCAAAGACAGATGTGTTGATACGGGGTGAGGCCGGATAATGCTTTGAGGCGCTTGGCAAAGTTGTAAGCGTCGATGCAAGCGGTGAGATATACGCGCAATTGGCTATGGTTTTCGTAGTGGTAGGTCCGCACGGTGTCTTTCTTGATGGTGCGATTCATGCGCTCAACTTGGCCGTTGGTCCAAGGGTGATTGGGGTTGGTCAGATGGTGATCTGACAATGTGGGGGCGCATCCTCTCTCACGCGAGCGGCATCACCGCGATGTTATTTTCCTATGGTGATGCATGACGCGGCCTCGCCACTATAAAATGAGCCTTTGGCGGTGTCCAACCTGTAGGTGCGTGGGGAGCTTCCCACAACCTCGTGGAAGGTTTTGCTAAAGTGGAAGGCATCCCGGAAGCCGACTTCCAGCGAGATTTCAGCCACTGGCTTGTCTGTCGAATCCAGCAAGGCGCAGGCGCGGGTCATTCGCGCATGCATCAGGTAGCGCATCGGACTCAAGCCGGTTTGCTTTTTGAAAAGTGCGCAAAAATGGGGCACGGAGAGCCCGGCCCGTCGGGCGATCTCCGGCAGAGCGAGTGGCTCGGCAAGGTGTTCTCGAATCCATTGCATGGAATTCAGGATTCGCAGACCAGTGAGGCGGGACTTTCGCCCAGAGGGATGTCTGGAATGGATGGCCAGAGCGAGAAGCCGTGAGAGGCACGCCGAGAGCAGCAGCAGACCGGAGTCGGTGTAACCTTCACCAAGAATCTCCTGCGCTTGCTCGAAGGCGGAAACGATCTCTTCTGTTTCTCCCGGCAAAACCTCACCGAAAAGCTCCCCTCCGAGGCGGGCCAGATAATCCGCGCTGCCGAGTCCGGCGAAATGGACCCAGCGGATTTGCCACGGAGCTTCCACCGAGGCGCCGTAGCGGTGCGGGCGACCGGCAGGAATGAAAACCAACCCGCCTTGTCGAACCGGGATTTTTCGTTTTCCAGAGAGCGACACCCAGCCGGCTCCCGCCGTGCAAAAAATCATAATATTGGTATCGGAGCCCTCGGGTCGATCCCGGCGGCGCGCAATTGGCGGACGGCATCGAAATCGGAGGTCGTGGCTAGGCCATGTTTTTGCGCGACACGCCGCGCCATGCGCAACTGACGACCCGTGAGGCCCTCTTTGCGGATCGCATCGAGATCGCACTCACCACGGTGGATGAGCACGAGGCCGAACGGCGCCCCGATCTCCACCTGTCGGGCCAGGCGCCGGGCGATCGAACGCGACGCGTCGTCGAAGCCGCCGAACGAGTCGAGGACGAGCACCGTGCCCGGCTCGAGGGCCGCGGCGAGGAGGTCGGCGACCACCTCGTCGCGCCGTTCGGCCACGAACTCGGGGGCGAGGTCGTCGACCTCCGGCGTCGAAGCGCTCGTGGCGCCGAGCACGTCC
>JALQZP010000280.1 GCA_023258235.1 Terrimicrobiaceae bacterium
GGCTTCCGGTCAGGTCGTGTCCAGCAAGCCCAGCCTAGGCCTGCGCGAGACTTTCAGTTCAACCAAGCCGATCGATCTATCAAAAATCCAAATCGACTCCAGAGATGCGTTCGATCTGGCCCAGCGCTATGCGAAAGCGAACAACAAGAGCATCGCCTCTGTGAGTTTTGCTTTAACCCAGAAGGGGTCGTCGTCCGTTCCGGTATGGTATGTCTGGTGCTACGGTCCGAATGAAAAATATTTCGGACAGCTCCAACTTCTCGCCACTGATGGGACGGTGATTTCCAACGACGCCTTCCCTGCAAAACCCTGACGCAGAGGAGGCATGCCTCCCCGAAAACATAGGCTGGATGAGGCGCTGGCTTTTGCTGGTTTTTTTGATTCGACCGAAACCGCACGCAGAGCCGTCATGGCTGGGCTTGTTATGATCAACGGCTTGCCGGCGGCTAAGCCAGGAACTTCTGTGCGACCGGACGATGTTCTCTCTCTCGCAAAGAAGGAAAAATTTGTCGGGCGCGGAGGTCTCAAACTCGAAGCAGCCTTGGATTTTTTCAAAATCGATGCGACGGGAAGACATTGTTTGGATGTCGGAGCATCAACAGGAGGTTTCACTGATTGTCTTCTTCAACGTGGAGCCACTCGGGTTGTCGCTGTGGATGTGGGGAGGGGACAACTTGATTGGAGACTTCGCAATAACCAACGAGTGGATAGCCGCGAGGGAGTGAATGCGCGAATGCTAGAGCCAGTTGATTTTCAGCCCCTGCCAACTCTGGCGGTCGGCGATGTGAGTTTTATTTCCCTGACGCTTATTTTGCCTGCTGTTTTTGGTGTTCTTGAATCCGGGAGCGATATTGTCTTTTTAATCAAGCCTCAGTTTGAAGCCCCGCGAGAAGCAGTCGAGCGCGGAGGTATAGTGAGGAACGAGGCTGCTCGCTTAGAGTGCATCGAGAAAATTCAAAAATTCGTCGAGCAATCGGGGCATCAATGGCGAGGACATATTGTCTCTCCAATCACTGGGCGAAACGGAAATGTGGAGTATCTCTTCCACGCTTGCCGCACATGATCAAAAGCCTCATCAGAAGTTCAAATTTAAACTTGAGGTAAAGCGCGTTTGGAGTTCGTTGCTGTCGCCCTGTCCGGTCGAGACCATAAGGGAGTTTTGCCACGCCAGCCATTCGCGGAATCTCCAGTAGAGCGAGGCATTCGCCAGCCAGTAGTCCGAGGGGCCCTCGACAGCCGCTGGCGCGTCCTTAGCTCCGTCCAAGCCCTCATAAAGCGACTGCTCGTAGCCCCCGGAGAGAGACAAGCTGATTCCCTTGATCAACTCCTGCGAGACAGTGCCGAGCA
>JALQZP010000281.1 GCA_023258235.1 Terrimicrobiaceae bacterium
GGCCGTACCACAGACCATGGGTCAGTTTGCCGTCAGCGCCCACGGGCACTTTGTTCAGCTCGCCGGGAGGGGTTTAATTCCTGCTCGAGATGTTTCTCAAACTGCGGGTCGTTCTCCAACTCACGCAGGCTACGCCAGATGCGTGGGTTTTTCTCCGGTTTCGGGTGGTGGAAATTTCTCTTCATCGATGGCAGCCTCCGCAGGTGACGGGCGGGTTCACTTCCCACTCCTCCTTGAACTTCATGCCGATCTCGTGCTGGGCCTGAGCGCTGGCTGGTTTCCAAGCCATGTTGTAGACTTCAGACGGCGGGCGGAGGTGGTTTTCAGGGGCACGGTGGCAATCCAAGCACCAGCTCATGCTTTGCGGCTCATGCTGGTAAACGACCTTCATTTCGTTGATCGCGCCGTGACAGCTGTAGCAGCTCACGCCGCGGTTCACGTGCACCGCGTGGTTGAAATAAGTGTAGTCGGGAACCTTGTGGATGCGCACCCAGTTCACGGGTTGGCCGGTCTTCCAGCTCTCGCGCACGGCGGCGAGTTTCGGGCTGTCGGCTTTGATCTGGGTGTGGCAGGCCATGCAGGTCTGGGTGGTTGGCACATTCGAGTGCGAGGCGACCTCGACGAAGCTATGGCAATACCGACAATCCATACCGAGCTGCTGCACATGGATCACATGCGAGAAAGGCACCGGCTGTGTGGGCTCGTAGCCGACGCGGGTGTATTTCGGGGTGAAGTAATATGTAAGCCCTCCCACGATCGCGGTGACGATCGCGCCCACGCAAATCACCAGCTTCAGCGGAAGCCAGTTGGTCCATTTTGGAAAAAAGTTCGCCATGGGTCAGTGCGGAGCCGTCAGATTGTGCCTTGTCCAGCTCGCGAGAAAAGAGACGGGAAAATTGCGTGCCGGCGATGAGTCGAATACATGTTTTTTCGGGAAAGGTCGCGGTATGTCTCCAAAATCTGAGTCACCTGTCAACAACATCGAAAAAAAATATTTGAAAATCTTCACTCTTGTGGGGGTGTTTCTCTTTCTCCTAATGCAGTCGCCGAGCCGCGCCCAGAGCGGCCCGCAGCCCACACTCCCGACGACCGAGCTTCGCATCGGCGCGAAAAAAATTTCCGCCGAAATCGCCGATGAGGATCACGAGCGCTCCGCCGGATTGATGTTTCGAAAATCTCTCGCAACCGACTCGGGCATGCTTTTCGTAATGGATAATTCCGGCCCAGTTGGCTTCTGGATGAAGAACACCGAGCTCCCGCTCACCATCGCCTACATCGACGCCGCCGGCACGATCAAGGAACTCCACGACCTCCAACCCC
>JALQZP010000282.1 GCA_023258235.1 Terrimicrobiaceae bacterium
ATAGCGCAAGCGGTGCACAAATCTCGTCGCGTCGATCCACGCTCTCAAATCGTTCAAATGGCCCGGGCGGTGGAGATTTTCTTCGGGGACTGATTATTTCAGTCCACCGTGCCGCAGTAAATCGAGACGGCACCAAACGCCATTTTGCGGGGAGGTTCGCATTTGAAACCGCAAGATTTCAGCAGCGCGTTCATCACGAGGCCGCTCGGGAAAGTCTCGATGGTTTTGCCGAGATATTCGTAGGCATCGCGTCGGCGCGTGGCCCACTGGGCAATGCCCGGCAGAATCCGGTGCAGGTAGAAACGATAGAACTTCAGGACGAATTCCGAATCCGGCAGGGAAAAATCCATCACATACAATGCCCCGCCGCCTCGCAAAACGCGGTGGGCCTCCCGGATAGCAGCCCCCCAATCTGCCATATTTCGCAACCCAAACGCCATCGTTACGACATCGAAACTTTCATCATGAAAAGGCAATGCCAGCCCATCTGCTTGAATGAGATGGCGCACTCTTTTGCGCCGCGCCATTTCAAGCATCGGCAGACAAAAATCGGCCCCGACGACCTTGGCTGTCGGACAAGCCTTTGACATTGCTAGAGCCAAATCCCCGCTCCCGGTCGCCAAATCGAGGATGTCCACCGGGTGCCTTCGCGCCACCAAACGTGATAGCTTGCGCCTCCATAGAAAATCCAACCCACCACTCAGCAAGTGATTCGCAAAATCATACCGGCCCGCGATTGCGGCGAATGTCTTTTTGACAAATTCCGGGTCTGACTGTGCGAGGGTTTCGTTCACGATTTGATTCGGGCCGGAAGGAATTGCTCACGAGAGGATTCGAACCTCCAAGGGTTGCCCCACACGGTCCTGAGCCGTGCGCGTCTGCCAGTTCCGCCACGTGAGCGGCAGGTGAGGACAATCGCGCGAATTGGGCGCTCTGACAACCCGAAAAACGGCTAAAAATACGGACTAACCCGCGCGCACCCATCATGCGCCTCCTAGTTGCAGGCAAAAATAAGAACTGGACAGAGATAGACATGCCTGCTAATTGTCAACCCTCATGCTTATGCAAAGAAAAAGTGCTTTCTCTAGACGCGGTCCCGATTTGGTGACTGAAGAGTTGGTGGCTGTTCTGACAAAAAAGACCTCGTTCGAGTTCAAACAATTGTTCGACCAAGTCCACGAGCGCCTTCGGGCACGGAACGCGGCCAGCGGCGGGGAGGAAATGCTCCGTCTCCGCGCCTACGAGAAACTGCAAAACCTCGTGTC
>JALQZP010000283.1 GCA_023258235.1 Terrimicrobiaceae bacterium
CGATTAAACCAGGTAAAGCTGACTTAAGGTTCAAGTTGAAAAAATGAGAAATGAAGCAGTTTTGCACGTTTTTTTTTGTTATTTTCATCAATGAAAGTAAGGCCAATTTTAGGTTAAAGTGGAAGAATATTATGAATTATTCAAAAAGTTTCTTAAATTTATTAATTTTGGTAAATGTATCGCAACACCATTAACTTTAAAAAGAGAATTAAGCTTGATCAAGTAGGTAAGAAGTGATTTTACGCCCAATAAGACAAAAAAACTGGTAATGAAGCAATTTCATGTGTGTTCTTGGTATTAGGTTAAGCCGACTTAAGATTAAAGTGGAAAAAATGGGAACTGAAACGAGTTTGTTCCTAAATATAGTGAAAATAGGTAAGAAGCAATTTTATGATCCAAAAGATGAAGAAAATGCTTGGTATGTTCATCAATGAGAATAGGTAAAGCCGATATAAAGTTAAAATTGAAAAATATATGGAAATGAAGCAAGACTTGTATTTCCATCGATGAAAATAGGTAACGCCGACTTAAGGTTAAAGTTGAAAAAAAATGGAAATGAAGCAAGACTTCTGTTTTCATGTTGAAAAAAGGTAAAGCTGACTTAAGGTTAAAGGGAAAAAATGGGAAATGTTTGTTCTTTGTATTTTCATTGAAGAATATAGGTAAAGCTGAAAATAAGTAAAACCTTCTAAAGGTTAACAGATAATGAAGCAATTTTGAACGTATTTTCTGTTATTTTTATTGATGAAAGTAAAGCCGACATAAGGTTAAAGTTGAAAAAAAATGGAAAATAGTTGTTATTTGTATTTTCATTGATGAAAATAGGTAAAGCTGAAAATAAGTAAAGCCGACTTAAGGTTAAAGTTGAAACAATTGGAAATAAGCAATTTTTCTGGTATTTTTTGTTATTTTCATATATGAAAATAAAACACGTCCAAAATCACTTATCAATAAAAACCATAAAGACATAATAAAACAATTTCATTAACAAAAATACCAATAAAGCATATGGAATCACTGATTGATATAAAAAGGTAAGTGGCATATTATTAGTATTATTCCTTTTCTTTTGTGCATATTTTTTTACAATTATTTATTCTAATAATATTATGATTCCTTATTAATTATTCAAAAAGTTCCTTAAATTTATTAATGTTGGTACACTTATCCATTGATTTTTACGGCGATATCACGCGGCGTTTCATAGACTGAGATTCATGCGAATCAATGAAGCCGTTTTTGAGCG
>JALQZP010000284.1 GCA_023258235.1 Terrimicrobiaceae bacterium
GGTGGGGCTTTTTCCCCTGAGGGAGGCAAGTGTCGATGAAATGGTAGCTCCTTTTGTGAGTACGATGTCCGTGTCCGTCACGTTTCTCAAAATACCTGTGCTCTGGAGGCCTCGTCCGTAAAGAATGAATCGGACCATCGAGGGAACATCGACGGCATGGGCCAGTGCCTGACGAACACGCGGGTCCTGAAAAAGGGGCCGCTTCAGATTCCATCCAATATAGTTGTAGGTCGAGGTCGCCTCGGTGAAGACATCGAAAAGGGGGTTTTCCTTGAATGACGATACAGTCCACGGGGCTGCGCTCCAAAAATCCACCTGCTTGGTCTCAAAAGCGAGGCGGAGGGTGAGTTGATCCGGCATGAAGCGATACACAATGCCGTCCACCCAAGGACCAGGGGCATTGAAGTAGTTCGGGTTGCGCCTCAGGTGGATTAGTTCGTTTGTTTTCCAGTGGTCAAAAATGAACGGACCAGTGCCCACCGGGCGTCGATTGAAGTTTTCCGCCCACCAGCTTTGCGATTTTCCCTCCAGCAAATGCGAAGGTAGGATCGACATCATCCAGCTCTCCAGGGCAGGGGAGTAGGGTTTGCGATAGGTGACTATGGCCGTTTGGGGATCTGGCGTCTGAATGCTCTGGATCAAATCGAAGTCGGGCTTGCGGGGCGACGCGGTGGCGTCGTCCATAATCGCATCGTAGGTGAATCTCACATCGCGCGAGGTCACGGCTACGCCGTCATGCCATTTTACGTCGGAACGAAGTTTGAAGGTGACTTGAGGCTCCGCCAGAAAGGAGACTTTATCCAATTCTTTGACCGTGCCGCCGCCATTGGCTGCGAGCCACTTTTCGAGTTCGGGTAGGAGCCCGGGATCGGCGGTGATTTCAAAAGCGCCACCGGATTCAACCCATTCGCGAATGATGGTAGATTCTGGGAATGCACTTCGGAGTTTTTTGAGCGTCTCACGGGAACCTTCTTTCACCTCAATGCGAAGGTTCGATACCACGGCCAAATCATCCACGGAAAGGCGCGAAACGATTTCCTTCGAAGTCACTAGACCGGGCTCACGGAATTTCAAAAGGACGGTTCGTTTGTCGATAGCGACACTATCGAGTGTCCACCCTGCCCACTCGTTTCTCCACTCTTGCAACTGGGAAGCGATCTTGATCGCTGTCGCGGCATCCCGGCAAAAAAGGGTCGTAGTCTGATCGAGCGTCCAAGTTTGGGCAAGGTCACCTATGATTTCC
>JALQZP010000285.1 GCA_023258235.1 Terrimicrobiaceae bacterium
GCAGGTGGTGGCGCGCGCGGCGCGTGATCGTGGCCGGATCGTCGTTGTAGGCCCCGAGGCCCTCCCGCTCGAAGCTCGTCGCGATCTCGCGGCGGTGCTTGTGGATGATCGGCCGCACGATGTGGCTCGGGTGGTCGTCATCGATTTGCACGATGAATTCACCCAAGTCGGTTTCCACCGCCTCCAGACCGTGACCCTCGAGGAAACGCGCGAGCTCGATCTCCTCGCTCACCATGGTCTTCGCCTTGACCATGCGAGTCGCGCCGCGGTCGCGCATGATGCGCAGCACCGCCTCGCAGGCGGCCTGTCCGGTCGACGCCCAATGCACCTGCGCGCCGGAAGCCCGCAGGCGCTGCTCCACCTGCGGCAGGTAGGTGTCGAGGTTTTCGATCGCGTGCTGCTTGATCTCGCCGGCGAGGCGGCGAAGGCGGTCGGGATCGCCGAACTGGTCGAAGAGGAGGCGAGTGCGCTTCTCGTGCGTCGTCTTCGTGCTCTGGTAGACGGAGGCGCGTTTGTCGGCCGGCAGGCGTGCGGCGAATTGGTCGATCGGCTGGGACATCGCGGGGATCGTTTCAGCCGCGGGGACCGCCCTTGAGGGCGTCGCGCAGCACCTGCGCGAGGTGGCGGGTGCGGATCGGTTTGCCCTCGGCCTGGGCCAGGCCGCCGAGGTGCATGAGGCAGCTCATGTCGGGCGAGACGTATTCGTCGGGCGCGACGGCGCGAACGTGCTCGAGCTTCAGCTCGCCCATCTTCGAGGAAAGGTGCGGAAAGGTGACCGCGAACGTGCCGCCGAAACCGCAGCATTGCTCCGCTTCGCCGAACTCGACCAGCGAGAGGCCGGCGATCGAGCCCAGCAGCGCCTGCGCCGCCGGCACCGTCTCCGTGCCGCGGGAATGGCAGGAGCGGTGCAACGCCACGCGGGCCTCGTAGCGTCCCGGCCACGATTTCACGCCGAGGCCGTTCACGATGAAGTCCGCCAGCTCCCACGTCCGCCGGCCGAGCGCGCCCACCTCCGCGGCGTCGGGCTCGCGCTCGAATTCCAGCACCGCGCCATGGAACATCATCGCCGCGCACGAGGCGCTCGGGATCACCACGGGATCCTCGCCGGCGAAGGTCCGCACCGTGTGCCGCACGACCTTCCGCGACGCCGCCCAGTCGCCGCCGTTGAACGCCGGCTGGCCGCAGCAGGTCTGACCCTCGGGAAACAC
>JALQZP010000286.1 GCA_023258235.1 Terrimicrobiaceae bacterium
CCAAAACCCGTTTGATACTGCTCTCGCTTGGCTCCTTGCCATGATTGCGCCGATAAAGTTCTTGCAACTTGCGTGCTCCCCATTGAGGGTGTCGCTCCCTCAACCTCACAATCCGGCATACGACCTCTTCCTCAAGCCCTTTGGGGCTGCTCTTCGGTCGCCGACTTTCCTCCCTCAGTCCCTCAATACCCTGCTCTACAAATCGCTTGTGCCATTTGTAACCCACTCTCGGACTAATCCCATATTCTCGGCACAATCCCCTGAAATTCTGGGTCTGTTGCGCTCTCATTACGAATTCTATTCTTTGGTTCATTTTGGTTTGTATTTTCCAAGGCATCGTTTTTTAAGACGCTCCGCGTCTCAAAAAGTGTTACCTATGTCCTGAACCTGATGCGTTACCTATGTCTTGAACCCGGACCAATTGGTTCGGGGGTTCAAATTTTAACATTAAAAATTCTGCGCCAGCAGAATTTGGGTCCTGGAGCGGCTAGGAATCGAGGGCTTGCTGAGGCGTCGGGTGATTTTATTCATTTTTTTGATAGTGATGATATTGCTTCTCCTAATAAGCACGAGGTGCAGTTGCAGGCGCTGATCGAAACGGGTGCTGATATCGCTTATGGGCCGTGGGTTAAAGGCAGGTTTGCGTCAAAAGAGGCGCAAACGGTGGCGGGGGATGAGTTTCACGCGGAGGCGCGGAGGCGCGGTTGGGAAGAAGATTTAACCACAGAGGACACAGAGAGCACAGAGGAGGCTAAAGCTGGGGCGCGCTTGGGCAAGCCAAGCGGCTCAGCGTTTTCAAATCCCTTACCAAGCGAGTTTGCTCGGGATTGTGCAAACACATCGCGCATCCGCTCCGCGGATGGCCCCGCTTCTTCACCCGAAACCAGCCACTCGTCGCTGGTCACAGTGATGAAAGGAATTTCCAGTTTCCAGTTTCCGGTTTCCGGTTTTTCTGTTGAGGGTCCAGTTTTGCAGTCGAGGGGATTGCCCAAAGGTGATTTAGTGAAGGCGTTGCTGACGAATTGGTCGGTGGTTCCGCATGCGTGTTTGTTTCGTCGCTCGATACTCGAGAAGGCGGGAGGTTTTCCCGAAGATATCTGGGTGGGTGAGGATCAGTTGCTTTTTTTGAGGTGTCTT
>JALQZP010000287.1 GCA_023258235.1 Terrimicrobiaceae bacterium
GCCGTCTGATCTCGCAGCTGGCTCTGCTGCACTTCGCCCCCACCGAGCGTTCCGGTGCCAACTGCCGCGCCTCGGGGGTGATGGGGGAGGTGCTGGTCACCGGCAATACGGTGATTGATGCGCTGCTGCTGATGGCCCAGAAGGCGGCGCCGTTCGCACTGCCGGGTCTTGATCTGGCGACCCATCGCCTGATCCTGGCCACCGTGCATCGGCGTGAGAACTGGGGAGATCGCCTGCAGGACATCGGCCGCGGCTTCCTCGATCTGCTGGAGCGCTTCCCTGACACGGCTCTGCTGCTGCCGCTGCACCGCAACCCAACGGTGCGCGAGCCGCTGCAGGCCCTGCTGGGCGACCACCCGCGGGCGTTCCTGACCGAACCGCTCGACTACGACCGGTTGGTGGCTGCCATGAAGGCGTCCACGCTGATCCTCACCGATTCGGGTGGCCTGCAGGAGGAGGCGCCGGCCCTGGGCAAGCCGGTGCTGGTGCTGCGGCGTACCACCGAGCGACCCGAGGCGGTGGATGCCGGCACCGCCCGACTGATCGGCACCGACAGCGCCGACATCCTGCGCGAAGCAGCCCTGCTGCTGGAGAGCTCCGAGGCCTACGACGCCATGGCCCGGGCCCACAACCCCTTCGGCGATGGCCAGGCCAGCGCCCGGATCGTCGAGGCCAGCCGGCGGTTCCTGGCGGCGCGCCAGGGCTGAAGGCTTCGGCCGGCCGCTGGCCGCCCCTCTCAGTCGCTGCGCTTCTTCTTCGCCCAGGGGGGCAGGTCGATGAAGATCCGCTCGCCGGGCTTCAGGCCCTCGAGGATCTGCGTGTCGCGGCCACTGCTGGCGCCGAGGCTCACGGGGCGGAAGGTGGGCTGGTTGTCCTTGCCCACCAGCAGCACCCCGGGGCGCCCCTCTTCGGTGACCACCGCCACGGTGGGCACCAGGGTGCGGGCGGCCAGGGTGCCGGTGTTGAAGTCGATGTCGGCGGTCATGCCGATGCGCAGCTCCGGCGGCGGCTGCAGCAGCTCCAGCTTCACCTCGAAGGAGGTGACATTGTTCACTTTCTCGGCCCGTGGCGCGATCTGGCGTACCCGGGCGGCGAAGCGGCGGTCGGGGAAGGCATCCACGC
>JALQZP010000288.1 GCA_023258235.1 Terrimicrobiaceae bacterium
GATAAAGGAAACATAACATCACTTTCAAAGTATGGTTGGCAGTTATTGACACTACATTGATCATTCCAGAGCTTTACTGCATTCCATATAAGTTTACTGGTTGTAAACTTTTCACCACAAACTGCACATTTTCCGACAAAACCTTTAAAAACATGACAAGTTCTTTCATGTCTCATACGTAGTAGATTGTTCCTGCAAACTGGTGTTGGTAATATTCTGCACACTTTTTTACAACATGTTACTGGACTGATTCGACCTTGTTGGGCCATAATTGGTGGTTCATCAATATGAGGATTTACCGCTAGATCATTTTCAGAGGGGTCTGCTATGCTGTCATCATCTTGAATGCTTGAGGTTGATAATGGAGTTTCATGGATGAAGTTCTCTTTCACTACCTCATTTATTGAATTCATGGTTTTTTTAAGGAATTTGTTGTCATCATCCTGAATGTTTGAGGTTGATAATGGAATTTCATGAATGAAGTTCTCTTCCACTAAATCATATGTTGAATTCATGGTTTTCTTAAGGGAATTGTTGTCACTATCCTGAATGTTTGAGGCTGATAATGAGGTTTCATGGATGAAGTCCTCTTCCACTAAATCATATGTTGAACTCATAGTTTTTTTAAGGTATTCAACAAGTTCCTTTTGTGCCTCTTCCCTAACCTTTTCACAGTTTGACCATAATAAAGTGATAAGTGCATCAAACAATGCTATAAATAAGAGAATATGTGAATGTAGGGTAAATCTTGCTTGTTCTTCAGTAGTGACACACCAGCAAAAAACTTTTCCAAAAATTCCTAAACTTGTTTGTTTCTTCAATTTAAAGTTCCATCCAATAAGGCACTCCATAATAATTTGCATGATAGAGTTATATTCTCGGGCACAGGCTCCAGGATTATCAAGTCTAAGTTTAGACCTAAATAGAAGATCAGCAATGCACTCATTTTGTTCCATGTTTGTTTGTGGTAAAATTACCATTTTATGGTTTAAGAAAAGCTTGATCCTGAAGCTGCATTCATCACCAGGAGAAATCGTAAAAAAAACAGAAGGTGGCCCAAAAGAATACCACATGGAATATAATTTTGCTCTTGCTTCT
>JALQZP010000289.1 GCA_023258235.1 Terrimicrobiaceae bacterium
TCAGACGCATATAGTAGTTGGGTCCAAAGAAGATTTCTGATTCAATCTGCTCACCAGTCATTCCATTGTAGAGGAGTTCATTTCCAGAAGAATGGTATCCAGATTTCACCAGCATTTTTCCAAATGCACCAATCTGCGTTCCATCTGAAGCAAACGCCGTACAGTCTCCGTGGAATCCTTGGAACAAACACGCTTTTCCGACCACACACTCAATCAGTTGTCCGATAGTCATACGAGACGGCATTGCGTGTGGATTCACAATCAGGTCAGGGCGGATACCATCCTTGGTAAAAGGCATATCACACTCAGGAATGACTTGTCCAATGGTTCCCTTCTGTCCCGACCTCGAAGCCATCTTGTCGCCGATTGCTGGAATTCGTTCTTCGCGAATGCGCACCTTTGCTATGCGCGTTCCCTCTTCGCTTTCCGTCATAAACGCCTTGTCCACAATTCCGAGTTGTCCTTTCTTTGTGGTTTTTGATTGGTCCACGGCAAATTCATCCCCCGTCTTAGAGACGGCGCATCCAATAATAACAGTTTGGTCGTTTATTTCAGTGCCTTCTTGGACCAGTCCAAAATTATCCAATTTGCTATAATCATATCCCATCTTTGTTCCAATTACGTTTTTCGGCGATTTCTCTATATTGAGTATTTTCTTCTCTACAATTTCCCCGCTCGTTTTGTCCTTTTCTTCGTGAGTCTCATACACGGAAAAATATGTGGTTCTGAAAAGACCGCGCTTCAATGCACCTTCGTTCACCAAAATCGCATCCTCTACATTATATCCCGTATAACACATAATTGCGACAATGACGTTTTCTCCGTAATAGTTTTCTTCGCCATTAATAAACTCCATATATCTGGACTTAACTAGAGGTTTCTGTCCCTGATTCAAAATGAGTGCCGTCTTGTCCATACGCATACTGTAGTTGGTGTGATACATTGAAATTGCCTGTTTGCTTTGTCCGCATGAAAACGAATTACGCACTGCGGGATTGTGTTGTGGAAATATAATTTGGTTACACATCATTCCGAATATGAGTGACTCGTGGATTTCGCAATGCGTATATGCTGATGCTTGCGTCAAAT
>JALQZP010000028.1 GCA_023258235.1 Terrimicrobiaceae bacterium
CGGACTTTCCAGAGGCAGGCTTTGCGCTTTTTTTCGAATTTCCGGTTAGCGAGGCGATTTCGAGTTTCGTTAATCGGCGGCAGGCACCGAGGGGCATGCGGTCGTCGCGGAGTTTTCCGATGCGGGTGCGGACAAGCCGCTCCACCTCGTAGCCGAGACTGTAAAACATGAGACGGATCTGGCGTTTGATCCCTTGTCGCAAGATGACTTGCAGTCGCTTGGGGGTCACAATGTGAACGCGCTCAAAGCGGCCGCAACCTCCTTCTATGTAAACGCCTTTAAGCAGGGTCGGAATATCTTCCGCTTTGAAATCCTTATCGAGACTGACCTCGTATTCCTTTTCTATCTCGTGGCTCGGATGCGTGAGTTTTTGCGCCAGAGTCCCATCGTTGGTGAGCAAAAGGAGTCCCTCGCTCTCTTTGTCCAATCGACCGACATGACAAAGGGTCGAAAACTCCGGCGGGAGAAGATCGTAAACCGTCCTGCGTCCGCGTTCATCGGAGCGTGTGACCACAAAACCCTTCGGTTTGTTGAGCAGGATGTGGATAGGAAGGGCTGCGCGGACGGGACGTCCCTTGACACGAACATCGTCACCATCCTCGACCTGCGTGGCGAGTTGGGTGATCTTGTGACCATTGATGACGACAGCCCCGGACGCGATGATTTCATCGCACGAGCGACGTGAACCGAGGCCGGCTGCCGCTAGAAAGCGATTCAGCCGCATATGGAAAAAAAGGGTTTAATCTTCGGGCTTGGTTTTAGGAAGACCGATGACGCGCTGACCGTCTTTGAACTGCCCGCGTTTGCGGAGCAGATCGACACGTTCAAATCGCTTTAAAACACTTCTCTTGGCCTGGATGGCGCTCTTGCCTTTCAAACTTGGATGCTGGCTCATAAATTTATTGGAGGCGTAGAGTGCTGACCTTGGCGAGGAAAATCAATCGCTTTTTGCGAAAGGTTGAAGTTTTATTTTTTAAGGGCATCGCGGATTTCCTCCAAAAGGAGTTCCGTTTTCGTGGGTGTGGGGGCTTCAGTGGGCTTTTCCGCAGGGCGTTTGATTTGATTCACGATCTTCACAAGCGCAAATACGCAGGCGGAAATGATCACAAATTCGATCATCGAATTCAGAAAAATGCCGTAACTGATGACCGGTGCGCCGGCTTCTTTGGCCTTGGCCAAGGAGTCGTAGGTTTTTCCGTCGATCGAAAAAAACAGGTTGCTGAAGTTCACGCCTTTGAGGATCGCCCCGATCGGCGGCATGATCACATCCATAACGAGGCTGTTGACGATTTTTCCAAACGAGGCACCGATGATGACGCCGACAGCCAAGTCAACGACATTACCACGGGAGATAAATTCTTTGAATTCCTGAGCAATCTTCATGCGCCCATGCAAAAAGAAATGCGGTCGCTCGTCTATGGGAAAAACGCTCTGCTTCTGGCGCGTTGCCCGGCTTGGAGCACGGGTGGCTCGCGGTGCTCAGTTGCTGAATTTTTTTCTGAGCCAGCCGAGGGGGAAGCGGTCGCCCGGGCAATCTGTGGGCTTGGGGTTGATTTCCTTGTGGCCGAGAACGATGGCGGACTTGCCTTTGACCTTGCCGACACGGCCCCGGAGGTAGGTGCAGAGTTCATCAAGGGCCCCGAGTTGATCCTTGGTGGGTGTATCCCGGTTGAGATCACCGACGAGACAAATACCGATCGCGATGTCGTTCAAGTAGTCGCTAGCGACATGGCCGCCGTTGATTTGTCGGGTCCACCGGTTTCCGATTTCGATTTGGCCATTTCCCGAGGAATTGCCATTGCCGATGACGAAATGGTAGGCGAGGCCGTTTTGCATTTTGCGAACGCGTCTGTGGTAGACATCAAAAACCCGCGCGTTTCCTTGGCGGGTGCCACTATTGTGAACGACGATGTATTTCCAGCGTCCGCGTTGGACCTGGGCATTGTCGATGGCCTTGCGCAACGAGGGGGACAGATAGCGCCATCTTTTCATGAAGCCGCCGAAAAACGATTTGGGCCGGGGTTCTTCTTCGTCTTCAAAATCCTGCGCGCCGGATTTCTCGATTAAAATCGGAGCCGCCAGCTCGCGGCCGGCGGGAGTTTTTCCTTGCGGAATCTGGGGCTGGAAAATCGGAGCGGGCGCAGGCTTGGAAGTGGTGGCGGGGGTGGGTGGGGCTTCAACAGGCGGCTTGTGGTCGGAAGGCGTTTCGCCGGGGATCACGATAAAATCGTCGCCCTTCGAGCTGGGCGGCTCCGTTTTTTCGTTGTCGTGGTCCGGTTCGGGAGTTGGTGCTTCTTTTGCGGTTTTTTTGGGCGAATCCTGTTCGCTTTTGGATTTTGGGGATTTCTTCGGTTGGGAACCCTGCGATTTCTTCGGAGTGGCCTTTTGGGATTTCCTCGGTGTCGGGCTTGGAGAGGCTTTCGTGCGGCGCCGGGATGATCCTTCGGACTTGGATGAGGAAGAAGAGGAGCGGGGCTTCGGGCGTGGCTTGGCTGAGGAGGAGGTTTTGCTGACGGGTTTGATCGTCTCGCGTGTTTTCATGAAGGCGGCTTTTTTCTCCGCATCGCTCATCTCCGCACGAAGGCTCGACGGGAGCCCCAAGATGCAAAAAAGCAGGGCGATCAAGATGATGGATTTTGAAGTCCGCACGCCGAAGATTAACAAGCTGGAATTCATTTTCAAGACCATGCGTCAGTTGGAAATATGGGGTTCCAATTTCAGTAGCGTGTCCCGAAGGGCGCGATATCCGAAGTGGCCTTGGGGAACACGAAGAAGCTTCGAGCCGTTCCAACGGGAACTGAGACGTTCCAGGTCCTCGTGAGGGGAAATGCGGTCGTGAATCCCTGCTGTGAGGAGGATCTTCGAGGCTTCGCAGAGGGGCAAGGCCTGTGAGGGAGCGAGCAGGTGGAGCATCTCCTTGGTGTTGCCTGGAGCGTGCCCCAGGGCGCGGAGTTGGCGGCGCATTACAGCGGCGCCTGGATTCTCCCAAACGGCTTTCTCCGGGTTGACAATTGGTTGGATGAGGGCGATGAAGCGGAAATCTTTTTCGAGCAGGGCCAGGAGTGATCCGATCCATCCTCCGTAGCTGGTGCCGATGAGGGCGAATTCGTTTGTGCCTCGGGTGCGCAGGAGGGCCATGAGCTGGCGAAGCTCGATCACAGCCTGCCGAAGTCCCTCCGCGTTCCGGACAAGATCGGCCGTGATCGCGAGTTCTCCGTTCCATGTCCGCGCGGGAGTGCGTGAGTAGTGGTAGGGCAAATGGGGAAAGGCGACATTCCAACCAGCGGCATTGAAGCGCGCTGCCAGTCGTCGGTATCCGACATCACTCGCGCTCATGAGCGCATGAAGAAGAAAAACCGTGGGCGCACCGGGATCCCGTGCCGGATAAAATCGCACCCGCGCTCGGTCGTTTTCCAAGTGACCGGACGGACGGGGCGTATCCCATTCGATCCATGCGCTTCGAAAACTCGGGCGAAGTGTGGGCTGGATCCGGAAAAATTCCTCACGGCTGAGCGGGGAACATTGGCTGATGTAGGCGGAGAGCTTTTCTTTCGAGCAGGCGTCGGCGCGCCGTCGCCATTGAACCAAGTTCATCATATTGCACATCGTGCCATCCACGATCCATGTGAGGGATTTGGTGGCTCTCATGGTTCGCGCATGCGTTCCTGCGGCGAGTGGGGAAGATCGTCCGGCGTGAGCCCGTAGGTGCTGAACAAGGTGTCTTTCAAATCGATCATAGCCAACGAAACTTCATTGCGAAGTTTTTCCCGGGCGGCCCCGCGTCCCGCATTCTGAGAGGGGAAAATGGGTTTGCCGATGCCTATGTAGACTCTGGAGCGCCGCCAGGGCCTCCAATGGCGAATATTATAGAGGCGTTCGCTGCCCAGAATGACAACCGGAACCACGGGGCAACGGGATCTGCTGGCGAGTAGAAATGCGCCTTCGCGGACCCCGGCGCCCGCGAGCATCGATCTCTCGCCGTCGCGAATGCCGCCCTCGGGGAAAACGCCAATCATCCGGCCTTTTTCGAGTCTGGCCATCGCCATGCGAAGGGCGGAGCGGTCGTCCCCCCGGCGGTCCACGGGTATCACGTCGAGCCAAGTGAAAGCGGTCTTCGACCAACTGGCGCTGAAAAGCTCCACCATCGCGATCCAGTCGATCTTGCGGGGAAGCCAACCGCTCAGCAACGGGGGGTCGAAGTGGCTGATGTGGTTTGAAACCATCACACAAGCCCCTTTCGGGATTTCCCCGAAGGAATGGAGTCTCACACGGGCGCTAAAAAGAAGGATCCCGCGGAGGAGAGTGACGATCCCGTGATAAAAGGCGGCGTGGAACGCGTCACGGGCCCTCATTCACTCGGCATTCAGGGTGAAGTATTTTTGCTGTTTTGGGGTGATTGGCCGTCCGAGTTTGTTTAGGACCAGCAGCATATCCTCCCAGACTTTTCTTTTCTCGGTGATCGATTGGTTGCGGAGCAGATAAGCAGGGTGGTAGGTGACCATCACCGGGGTGCCATTGAAGTCGAGCCACTTTCCGCGAAGGTCGCGCAGGGGGCGGGTCTCGCCGATGAGTCCCTCGGTGGCCGTCGCTCCAAGGGCCACAATCACTTTGGGCTTTACGAGACCGATTTGTTCCCGCAGCCAAGGCAGACAGGTTGCCATTTCGTCCGGCTTGGGTTTTCGATTTCCAGATTCACCCTCGGGCATGTCGGGGCGGCACTTCAGCACATTTGCAATGAAAACATCCGAGCGCTCAAAACCCATGGCCTGGATGATTTTTGTGATGAGTTGGCCGGCCTTGCCCACAAACGGCTCGCCCTGTGCGTCCTCATCCGCACCGGGCGCCTCGCCGACGAACATCAATTCCGCTTGGCGGTTCCCCACGCCGAATACCACCTGAGTGCGCGAGCGGACGAGGTGAGCGCATTTTTGGCAGGTCAGGATGGCTTTTTCGAGTTCCTCCCAAGTCCACACCCGGGATTCCGCAGTTGATGCGGTCGAAGGTCTTGCCGACGCCTTCGCGGCTCCACGGAGGCGCGTCAACGCGGCACGGGAAGCCTTCGGAGCGGGTTTGATTCCGTTTTTCAACTCTTGCAGTAGAGGAAGGGCTTGAGAAAGGGCCTGCTGAAAGACATCACTCATTGCGAATTGGTTTAACAAGGCCGATGGGATGCGACCAGCCCGGATTTTTTATTTTCAAGTGTGTGATTTATGTTTCCGCCGGGGCGGCGGCACGGCATAGTCGAAGAGAAACTTTTTTATCCTTATCATGGCCAAATCCGACGACGCACCCGTATCCGAAAAAGCAGCCGCAGCCCGGCTCAAGAATCTCGATCTCGCGATCCAGCAAATTGAAAAAGACTATGGCAGCGAGGCCATCCGGCGACTGGGGGATGCGACCGTCTCCCAAGTGGAAAGCATTCCAACGGGGAATATCATGATCGATCGCGCGCTGGGAGTGGGCGGTTTTCCCCGCGGCCGCATCATCGAAATCTACGGGCCGGAAAGCTCGGGAAAAACGACGCTCACCCTCACGGCCATCGCCCAGGCCCAAAAGTTGGGTGGACTGGCGGCGTTCATTGATGTCGAGCATGCCCTGGATCCGCATTACGCCCGCAAACTCGGGGTGAATCTGGACGAGTTGCTTGTTTCCCAGCCCAGTTCCGGCGAGGAGGCGCTTCGTATCTGTGAGACGCTCGTACGCTCAAACGCCCTCGACATCATTGTTCTCGACTCGGTGGCGGCGTTGGTGACCAAATCTGAACTTGAAGGGGAAATCGGCGATGCGGTCGTGGGCGCGCAGGCCCGACTCATGAGCAATGCGCTCCGCAAGCTCACATCGTTCATTTCGAAGGCGAACACGATCTGTCTTTTCACAAACCAGATCCGGGAAAAAATCGGTGTCATGTTCGGCAATCCCGAGACGACTCCCGGCGGCAAGGCGTTGAAATTTTACTCCAGCATCCGGGTCGATATCCGCCGGATCGGTGCGATCAAAACCAACGATGGCGCGGTCTCCGGAAATCGCACAAAAATCAAAATCGTTAAAAACAAGGTGGCGCCTCCATTCACCGAGGCCGAGTTCGACATCATGTATAACGAGGGTATCTCAAATACCGGGTCGCTGCTCGATCTTGCCTTGGAAAAAGGCATCGTCGAAAAGCGGGGTTCCTGGCTCAGCTACAAGGGAAGCCAACTCGCACAAGGGCGCGACGCCGCCAAGGAAGTCCTCAAGACCGACGCCAAAATTTACTCCGAGATCGAAGCCGAGGTTCTCGCCGCGCTGGGGGCCTAGCGCGCTGAAGGCAGCTGGCCGGCCGATTGAGCCGATCCCGACTTCTGGCGGATATTTTTAATTGCGGCTTGGATTTCGTTTTTCTGGAGGGGGGAGAGATTCCCCTTTAGGGCGCTTTCGTAGTTTTCGAGTGCTTGGGTGGCGAAGCCCTTTCGCGCCCATGCCTGAGCGAGATAAACATGGATGGGCGATGTGGCTTGGTCTTCCTTTTTTTCCAAAGACAACAACCTCTCCAAAGCATCGATTTCGGCTGTGGAATCATTGTTGGCGCGGGAAATACGGGCTTGGAGTTGCAGAATCGGGGGATCGAGCGGCCGTTGTCCCAGAAGCCGCGCGCTTTCTGTGGCGGCATCGGTGACGCAGCCGGTTTCGAGGAGCGCCAAGGCAAGCAGGTAACGGGCTTGCACCGAGTCCGGCGCGAGTGCGAGGGCGGCTTCGGCGTTTTTTTGTGCTTGGGGCCAGCGCTTTTGCGAGGCAGCGAGCATGGCCGAGCTGACCAGCACATGGGCATCCGCTGGGAAAATCTCGAGCGCCTTTTCCATCATCTTGCGTGCCTCGACTTGGCGGTCGAGGGCCTCCAGAACCAGTGCGCTTTGAGAAAGGAAAATCGCCTGATTACGAGGGTCGTTGTAGGATTCGGCACCCTTGTTGATTGAGGTTTCTTTGGCGGGGATTCCCCTCAAAAAGAGCAGGCCGTGATTATCCGTCCCGGCCAGATACCAGTCGGCCGATAAACCTTCTACCAGTGGTCGAATATCAGCGATTCTATTTCCGGTAAAAATGAGAGCAGAGAAGGGGGCCTTGCGGTCTTCCTCTCGCCACAGCGCAAGAGAGGCACACATCTTTCCGATCATCTCTGGAGACGGGATCCGTTCCAGCCCGCCCGGCAACAGCAGCGCGGCATGTTCATAGGCCGGGAGATTCGCAAAAATTCTGCCCCCTGTCTTCGCTGCGGCTTCAAATAGCTCAACAGGCGCCAGAAGTCGCAGATCGCGGATATCGTTGCGCGATGAACGAATGGTGTCATTCACCCCCCAGGCGAGAGCGGACAGAGCGGTGATAAAAAAGAGGATCCCCGGAAGGCGTGAGGCCAAGCGTCGCGAGAGAAGGCCAAACACCGACAGGAAGACGAGACAGGGAAGAAAGACCAGCAGGGCACGAGCCGAGTCTGCGCCGGGCCAGCCGGCGAGTCGATAGGCTGTAGCGATGACTTCATTGAACCAACTTTCATTTTGAGGCATCAAGCCGCTTGCGGTACGTGCGACCGACTCGGCTCTGGAGAAAAAACACGACGAGGCCATCGCTCCGGAGGCCAGCACGCTCGCTACAATAATGAAAAATGGGTTCTTCAAGTGTGTGGGTGATTCGTCGGTTGCCAATAGCGCCTATCGTGACTAGCTTTCGGGCATGCAATATCGCACGGCAACCTTTTCCATTATCATTATGAGTTTTTTCGGATTCGGCAGCAAAGTAAAAGCCTTGGAGGTCGGTGATGCGGCCCCGTCAATCGTGGCGGTAGATCAAAATGGGGCAGAAGTTCGCTTTGGCGATGCCTACGCGAAGGGACCGACCCTCGTTTACTTTTACCCCAAAGCCGATACGCCCGGTTGTACGGCCCAGGCCTGCTCGCTCCGCGACTCGTTCTCGAATCTGAACGCCGAAAACCTTCAGATCCTCGGCGTGAGTCGGGATACCTCCGAATCGCAAAAGAAATTCCAGCAGAAATACAATCTTCCCTTCACACTCATTGCTGACAAGGACGGCAAGGTGGCCGAGGCTTTTGGCGTACCCTCGATCCTCGGAATGCCTGTCAGTCGCCGCCAATCCTTCATTGTGAAGGGTGACAAGATTGTCTGGAAATCCGCTTCCGCGAGGACTGGGGACCACGCCGCTGAAGTTCAAACTGCCCTGGATGCCTTGAAATAGGAAGCTCGGTTAGTTGCTGTCTTTTTCCAGAAAGCGCTTCAATTCCGAAAGGTCCCCACGTCGAATAACCATGAAGCACATGCCGTCTTCTTCGCGGAGGGCGAGCGCATTTTCCGTGTCGAGTTGCAGATAGCGCCAGGAGCCTTTCGGTGAAACCGAGATTTCATGGGGCTTGGAGCTGAACGATATGAACTGGGCATACTGATCCGGAACGGTGATCACAGCGACCGGTTGATTGTCGATTTTGAGGATCGCGGCATCCTCCGCTTTGTACTTTTCGAGTTGGGATGGAACGTCAAAACCATCAAATCCCTTTAAAACAAACCAATCCTCCAAAGAGGCGGCAGGCTGGTTCACGGCTTCAAATGGACGTTCGTCAAAGGTCAATACCTCTTCCGCGATCCCAAGCGCATCGCTGGGAAAGGCGGCCGGCCGGCCTAGAAAATTCCAAGTCAGCACCGAGATGAGAAGAAGAAATCCGATGAGCACGGCTGCCATCGCCGGATCACGTGGATTGAACCGCCGTGGAGGAATGGCGGCGACTCTGGCGGCGAGTGAGATCAAAAGATCCTCGGGGATTCTGATGTCCTTGATGGTCGAGAGGATCTTCTTGTCGATTTCGACCTGGGCCTCGTATTCGGAGCGAAGGTCATCTGAATGGGCTGCGACTTTGAGGGCCTTTTGGACGGCGGGCGAGGGGGCGACATTGGGATTCGCCACATAACAGACAAGGAGGCGGCGGGCGTTGCGGACGTTCATGGATTCGGGGGTGCGGTGAGTGCTGCCCGTGTTGCAACGAGTAATTCGGGGAGGTCCCTTTCATTTTTCCCCACGATATCGGCGATTTGATCGATCGGAAAAAGGCCCATGTGACAAAGAACAAGCGCCGTGCGGCCGGGTTCGGGCAAACCGTGCAACTTCAGGATATCGTCGGAAAGGCCGGGTTCTGGCGTCTCCCTGCGCGGGTTCTTTTGGGCCTCCCTGAAAAGCGTCGCAAAAAAAACGCGGCGGCGATGTTTGTTGCCCAAGATGTCGTGTCGGGTGGCCACACTGTCAAGTATGCTCGTCACCAGATCGGTGGCGGATTGAGGGCTGCCCGTCAGAATCACGGCGTAGGACCATGCGTCCGGCAAAAAGCGCCATTCTTTTGGGAGGTGCGTCATCATGCTCACTTAAAGACTAATGATCGATTGGATCAACCTCAAGGATCGAATCCGTTGCGGCATGGGTTGGAGGGAGTGGCTGCCCCGCATGGACTCGAACCATGAATAATGCCTCCAAAGGGCACTGTGTTACCATTACACCACAGGGCAGTAGGTGAATTATGTTGCCCGATTGAGGCCGCGGACGCAAATGTTTTCCATGAACAAAAAAAATCGGAACCGGTTTTTGGCCTTGGTGTGCCTTTTGGTCTTCCTCGCGCTCGGTGGTCTTTTTTATGTGAACTGGGTCGTCCAACGTCCGTTCGGTGTGATTTTGTTTTTGTCCGATAACCTCACGCCGTCTGTCCTGACGCCTGCCCGGAATTATCAAGGCGGAGCCGACCATCGCTTGCAGATCGAAAAGTTTCCCCACTTGGCTCTTCTCACCACGCACGCGAATGATTTTGCTGTGGCTGATGCAGCGGCGGCATCCAGTTCGATCGCCACCGGCCAGAAAGCGAATAACGGAACACTGGGGGTGGCTGCTGGAAAAACCCGTTTGCCAAATCTCATCGAGATCGCCCGACAGCATGGGCGAACCACCGGCATCGTATCCAACGCTTCCATCACGGATGCGACGGCGGCCGCCTTTTATGCAAAGTCGCCAGACCCTCTGGATTACCAAAATCTCGCCCGCCAGCTCGTGGAGGGGGCCGACGTGAGTGTGCTCCTCGGGGGTGGTGGTGCGGATATGTTGCCGGACTCCAAGGGAGGGCGTCGCACGGATGGCCGGGACTTGATTTTGGAAATGCGCAACAAGGGTTACGATATTGTTCGAAATCAGGCTGAGCTCGAAAGCACCCCGTCCTGGCGTTCACCGAAAACGCTCGGTCTTTTTAGTATGGGGAATATGGATTTTTCCGATGAATTCTCCGCGACCAGCACGCAGCCGACCTTGGCTGTTCTGGTTCGGCACGCGATCCGTTTGCTTCAATACAACCCCCGGGGCTATTTTTTGATTGTGGACGCTGGCCTTTCGGGAAAGGCGGCGACTCAGAATGAAGGGGAGCGTACCTTGAAGGAAATGCTCGCGCTCGACGAGGCCGTTGCCGTGGCTTTGAGTTGCGCCGGTGAGAAGGGGCTCGTGATCGTTGCCGGAAAACGAAGCGTGGGCGGCATGAGGTTGAACGGATTTCCATTCCGGAATGACAAGGGTGCGGGGGTACTGGGTATCAATGCGCAGGGGATCCCTTCGATAACATGGTCCACCGGCCCGGAGTCCGGCACTCATACCTCGCCGGAAGGTCCGGTTCCCACCGAACCCGCCGCTTGCAAACAGGCCGCCGCCATCGGAACGGCCGAGGACGTCATCGCCGTTGGATCGGGACCGGGATCGGAGGCCATCAACGGCTTCATGGATAACACGGATATCTTCCGTTTGATTGAAAAGGGCCTTTGAGTGATCATGTCTTTATTATGAAAGTGCATCTGAATCAAATTCCCGAAGGAGAAACGCTGCATATCGAGGGGGAGGAGAGCGCCTCCGCCCTCGGTTTGGAGGAGGCCGGCGTTGTTCCCGTTTCCCCTTTGCACTACTCCCTGGATGTCGGGATCAGTGACGGCGGTCTCTTCGCCACAGGCTCGATCCAAATTCGCGCCCGCTTCCAGTGCGTTTCCTGTCTCGAGGATTTCGAGGCTGATGTGGCGGTCGATCCCTTTTCGATGCAGCTTGAATTGGAGGGGAGAGAGTTGATTGACTTGACCCCTGAGATTCGGGAGGATATTCATCTCAACCTGCCAGCGCATCCCAGATGCGACAGCAGTGGTGGACCGAAGTGCCTTGCCTCGTGTAATGGCTTGCTCAATGCAAGCCGTGACTCGGTTCCTGAACACGCATCGGCATGGGATGCATTGGAAAAGTTGAAAACGAAAAAACAGTAAATCTTATGGGAGTTCCCAAACGCAAAACATCAAAGATGCGCCTGCGCACACGCAAGGCAGCAAACCGCTGGAAAGCACCCAAGCTGAGCAAATGCCCGCAATGCGGCGCGGCTCAACCGGGGCATATCGCCTGTCCGGCTTGTGGTTACTATAACAAACGCCAAGTTCTTACGATTGGCGCCGAATAGTTTCGCGGGATTTTTCTTCCCCGAATGAAAATCGCTCTTGATGCAATGGGGGGGGATTTTTCCCCGCAAAATCCCATTGTAGGTGCTATCCAAGCCCTGCGCGACTTTCCTGATGTCTCGATTGTTTTTGTCGGAGACGAGGAGAGAGTTCGCAAGGAATTGGGTGCGCACGAAACCAAGGGCCTTGAGTCCCGCATCACATACCATCACGCCTCTCAAGTTGTGGAGATGGGTGATAACGGGCTCGAAAGCGTTCGCAAAAAAAAGGATTCCTCGATCAGTCGTGCCATCGATCTGGTTAAAAACGGGGAAGCCGATGCGGTGGTTTCCGCCGGCCACACCGGCGCCCTGGTCGCAGCCGCCACGATCAAGTTGCGAACTCTCCCGGGTATCGACCGGGCCGGCCTCGGTGTGCTGATTCCGGCACAGGACGGCGTTTTTCTTCTCATTGACGGCGGCGCCAATATTGACCCCAGTCCCAAGCATGTTGTTGGATTTGCGGTCATGGGTAGTGTTTACTATCAGTCGATCGTTGGCGGAGGGGAAGCCCGTGTTGGGCTTTTAAATATCGGGAGCGAACCGGGCAAAGGCACTGAGTTTTGCAAGGAATGCTACGAACTGCTCCAGGAGGCACCGATCCGTTTTGTGGGCAATATCGAGGGGCATGGTATCTTCAAAAAACCAGCTGAAGTCGTCGTCTGCGATGGATTCACCGGCAATATATTTCTCAAAACCGTGGAAGGGCTCGCGAAATCGATCTTCTCTTGGCTCAAAATCGAACTGAAGCAATCCCCGTGGCGGATGGCTGGAGCTTGGCTTGCCCGTGGCGCTTTTCGATCGATCAAAAATCGCACCAGCACGGACGAATACGGCGGAACTCCTCTGCTCGGGGTGAACGGAATTTGCATCAAGGCCCACGGAAATTCTTCTCCGAGGGCCCTTCGCAACGCCATTCGGGCGGCACGCACCGCAGTCCAACTCAGCATCAATACCCGCATCGTGGAAGCGATGAAACCACTCCATGAAAAAAACTCTTCGCGAAATACCATCGAGGCCTAGTCGCTCCGCTTCCATCATCGGAACTGGCAGTTACCTGCCCGAGCGCATTCTGACCAATGCCGACCTTGAGGTCATGGTGGAGACCAACCATCAATGGATTGTTGAGCGTACCGGGATTTTCGAGCGGCGTATCGCAGGCCCCGATGAGTTCACCAGCCACATGGCTGCGGAGGCCGCCAAAGCCGCGATCGAAAATGCCGGCATTACCGTGGAGGAGATCGATCTGATTCTTGTCGGGACCATCACGCCGGATACGGTTTTTCCTTCCACCGCATGTCATGTCCAGCGCTTGATCGGGGCAAAAAATGCGACCTGTTTCGATGTGAACGCTGCTTGTTCGGGTTTTCTCTACGGTGTTGAAATCGCGAACCAATTTATCTCGAATCACGCCTACGATACCGTCCTCGTCATCGGAGCCGACAAGTTGAGCAGTATTGTGAACTGGGAGGATCGCAATACTTGTGTCCTCTTTGGCGATGGAGCCGGAGCCGCCATCTTGCGCTCCCGTCCTGGCTCCCGGGGCATCATTACAACTTACATGGGTAGTGATGGAAACTACGCGGACATCCTTCACATGCCTGGAGGTGGGTGCGCTCTTCCGATCACCAGTGAGAATGTCGATTCCAAGCTAAATACTCTCCAAATGAACGGGCGTGAGACCTTCAAGCAGGCGGTGACCTCCATGATGCGCGCCGCCAACGTCGTGCTCGACCGCTGTGGCCTCACGTCCCAGGACATCAAATGCGTGATTCCTCATCAGGCGAATATCCGGATCATCGAAGCCATGGCCGATCGACTGGAAGTCCCGCTGAGCCAGTTTCACATCAACCTCGATAAATGCGGCAACACCTCCGCTGCGGCCGTCGCCATCGCGCTTGATGAGGCCGCCCGGAGCGGGCGTTTTGAGGCCGGGGATTTCTTGTTGCTTGTTGTTTTCGGTGGCGGCCTGACTTATGCCAGTTCGGTGATCGAGTGGTGAGGTTGCGACATCCGTGACGCGCCCGTGGGCGTAAATCCATCGTCATGTGCCCCGAATCTTTTAAAAATCCGGTAGAGTGGAGTGCTGCCAATCTTCCTGATTCCACCCACGAGGCCTTGGCCTTTCTTGAAGCCTGTCGTGCAGAAAAACAATGGACGGAAGAAAAATTTCTTTCCCGGCAGGCTGCGGTGCTGGCCGGCGGCTGGGTGCCGACTTTTGAGGAACTCGAGCACGGCGCGCGCATGGCTTGGCGGAATAACGCGCGCTGCATTGGCCGCCTTTTTTGGCCATCGCTCCGCGTTCGGGACTTGAGGCATGTTTCGGATCCCGATGAAGTTTACGTTGCCCTTTTGGAGCATCTTGCGATCGGCACCAACAATGGAAAAATCCAGCCGCTGGCGACTGTTTTTGCTCCGGCAGACGCCGATGGACCGGTTGTTCGCATATGGAATCATCAACTTCTCTCCTATGCCGGATATGAACAATCCGACGGATCGATCGTCGGTGACCCCAAAAACCGCGACTTCACCCGCGAGGTGATGCGCCTGGGTTGGAAGGGCGGGGGCACAAGGTTCGACCTTCTTCCGATCGTCATTCAAAAGCGGGGGGAAGCCCCTCGACTTTACCCGCCGCCCACGGCTCAGGCGTTGGAAGTTCCACTGACACATCCTCAGTTTTCCTGGTTCGCTGAGTTGGGTCTCAAGTGGTATGCCATCCCTGTTCTCTCCGACATGAATCTGCGAATGGGTGGCATAAATTTCGCCGCCGCCCCTTTCAATGGTTGGTACATGGGAACCGAGATCGGTTCGCGCGACCTGGGTGATGCCAACCGCTACAATGTCCTGCCCGCCGTTGCTAAAAAGATGGGCTTGGATACGTCGTCATCGCTTTGGCTGGATCGGGCGCTTGTGGAGTTGAATGCCGCTGTCCTTCACTCTTTTGACAAGGCTGGCGCGCGTATCGTGGATCATCATCGGGCCTCCTCCGAGTTTATGGAATTCACTGCCCGTGAAATGAAGGCCGGACGCGCGGTCTCGGCCGACTGGAGTTGGATTGTTCCGCCCATGTCGGGATCGGCCACGCCGGTGTTCCATCAACGTTGGAACGATCTCCAAAGCCTGCCCGACTTTATTTCCCAGCCCAAAGCCTGGGTGCAGTTTGGGGATCTTTAGTTGAAGTGGACGGCGCCGTCCGGTGCCACAAAGCGTTGCATGGAGGATAGGATTTCCGGGAGTGCCGCGTCCATTTGCTCCTCGGTGAAGCCGGCCTCGGACAAACACTTTTCATCCGGTTCGTAGTAGTATCCATCAGCCCCGACCCCGTATCCGAGCTGCGAGGCTGCATGTTTCGCAGCGTGGATGAGGGTCACAAGGGGTTTATCCACATCCGGAGCCTGCGATGGAGACTGATAGTAAAACCCGACAGAAATGAATGCGGACGGGAATCCCCAATTTTCCAAAAGGGCTTTGGTGACTTGGCTGGAATTATAACCGAGGATGGCCGTTTCTGCTTCTCGCCAAGTTGCATACTCGTTCGGTACGCGGCTGGCAACCTCGTCGAGAGCACTGAGGTTGGCATAGGCAAGGGCGAACTTGCCCAAATCATGGATCAGGCCGGCCGTGTAGGCTGTCGAGGTATCCGCCAGATTGGTGAACCCTGCAAAGACTTCCGCGCAGATCGCCACGCACAGGGAATGGCGGCAGAGGTCGCCGGGTTCCCATCCATAGCCGCGAAGCGGGTGGACAAGCCAGCGGCCGGTGAGGGTGTTTGCGGCAATCCGGTAGAGGGTTTTACTCCCCAGGCGAAGCACCGCATCGGCAATATTGTCGCAACGCGATGCATTGCCGAAGTAGGCGGAGTTGGCCGTTCTCAATACGCTGGTCGCGAGTCCGGTATCCATCGTGATGAGAGTTTCGAGTTCGCCGATATCAGCGGCAGACCCCTCGGTGAGCTTGAGGAGTTTGGGCAGAATCGCTGGAGCGCAAGGGATAGAGCGGGTCATTTCGACCACGGTCTGCATTTCGGCGGCCTTATTCATCAGCGAATGAACTCCGGTTTGGCGGGAACTTTTACGATGACGTCCCCGGTCTGGTTATCAAGTCGGATTGTGCGATTCACCCTTCCACTGACTTCCCAAGCAACCACATCGAGCCCGAGTGAATCGCTGAGCTGATAAAACATGTCGATATTTTTGGAACCGATGCGGAAAAATTTGTCGGACAACATGAGTTCGGCCCCACCGAAGACCTTGCAACGAATATGGCTTTTTTTGGCGCCGGCCCGCACCATGGCTTCCAGTGCCAAGGGCAGTCCCGTATCGAGAAACATAGGGGGGCGGATTTTTTGACCCTCGCGGATTGTGGAGCTTGGCAACATGGCATGCAGAAGACCGCCCACGCGGTTCTTTTCATCGTGAAAAGTGATCCCGAGGCAAGAACCAAGGGCAAATGTCGCTATGTAAGTGAGGGGATCGGTGCTGATTTTAAAATCAGCAACTCCCACCACCAAGGTGCGCATTTGATCTTCGACGGGTTGTGGTCTCTGTGCCATGTGTTTTGCGCATTCAGGATGCGCATCGGGATCCAAGCTAGATCTTTTTCCGCCACAAGAAAGCGGAATGTGCGAAAAATATGGCCTGTTGACTCAAAAGTTTTGACGAACCAAGAGCCCTTCCTTTGAAAAAAAATCGCAAGCGCTATGGAGGGCATGGCTGAGGTTGTAACGGCTTCGCCAGCCCGTGGCGGTGCGGAAAGCGCTCGAATCGACCACCCAGCGGTTGGGCCAAATTTCCTTCGCTCGATCGCGCGTGAGGCTCGGCGCCGATTTGCGGAGGGCGGGGATGGAATCCACCACCAAGGAGGCCATTTTAACCAAACTCAACGGCACTGGCAGCGTGACACCACGTCCCCCCGAGGCCCGGGCGGCCGTATCGATAAGCTCGATGTCGCTTATTTTCTGATCCGCGGAGATGTAGAATGGTCCGGGTGCATCCAAGTCGAATGCGGCCGAAATGGCTTCAATGAGATCTTCGATTGCGATGAAACTGAACTCTTTTTTGCGCCACCCGGGCTTGGTTCGAATCAGGTTCCTGCCCATTTTAAAAAGGGGCAATGTGGCGGTGTCGCGCGCACCGAGGATCATGGGCGGCCTTAAAATTGTGATCTTTCGTGTTGGAAAAAAACGGCCAATCCTTTGCTCCAACTCGAGCTTGGATTCGCCATACCAGGTCACCGGCGTATCTGCATCCGATTCGGATCGCGAGGCCCTGCCGCACGGAGTGGGGCCCCCTGCGGATTGGGAGGAAAGAACAACCGTGCGACAGTTTTCTGGCAAAGCGCGGAGAATTTCCAACGTCCAATCCACATTGGTTTTGAAATACTCCTCCCTGTTTCTGGCAAAAAGAACTCCGGCGGAGAGGACGGCGTGAGTCGGATTGATGTCTTTCCACGCAGCCGGATCGGACGGGAGAAGGGTTACGGATTCTGTGGAAAGGCCTTCGCGGGAAAGTTGGCGGCGAAGTTTGTCAGCGTCTCTCACCGGCGCAAAAATTCGTGTGCCGTGCTCGAGTTCGCGGAGAATGAGGTTGCGACCGACAAAGCCGGTTGCCCCCGTCAAAAGCAACGTTTTCATACCTCCTTTGAAAGCACGCCAAAGCGAGTCGGCGTGCCGCGAACAAACGCCTTAGGGCGTGGTGGTGCTGTTGACCGGAGCGACAGCTGACGGAGTCGAGGGAGCCGAGGGGGTCGAGGCCGACTTCTGTCTCGAGATTTTGTATTTTTCGACTACGCTCTTGGCATCAGGATCCGTCTCGGCGAGTTCGATGACGTCGGTGAGAAGGGAGGTGTAGCGCTCTTGCACCTGTTGCGTTTGTTGCACAGTGGCCTCGCGTTGTTTGATCAGTTCTTGGGCGTTTTTCTCGGCGCCGGTGAGCGACTGGATTTGGCGGCTCAGGTTTTCGCCCTGCCACTTCATGCTGCTCGCATTTTGGCCGAGGTTGCTGATTTGGGAGAAAAGAAAGATGCAGAAGGCTGCAGACAGGAGTGCGAGGCCGATTTGTGCGCTGCCGCTGCCGTTGCTTTCCGAGCTCTCGGTGGATTCGTTTTCAAATTCGTTCATAAAGTCGTTTACTCTCGGTTAGTTGGCTTTGGCTTCGATTCCGTATTTTTTGAGAAGCGTTGCAATGCGGGGGTTTTTGTTTTGAATTTGGAGAGAGGCCAAATCACGGATCAGAGCTGGTCCGATTTGATTGGCGAGTTGGGCTCCCGACTCGATCTGCTGCTGCTGTGCTTGAAATTGCTGCTGGAGGGTTTGAAGGGCGAGTTGCTGGGTTTGGATCTCGTCCTGTTGTCTTTGAAGGTTGCGTTGAAGCCCTTGGTTGCTCCAAGTGGCGACGAGAAACCAAAGACTCAGTAGCAAGGCTACCGCGCCGGTAGCGGTGGTGAGGGTGGAAGAATTTTGATTCATTGTTGGGAGTGCTGATTGCCAGCAATCCACTTGAACTCTTGATTTGAGAAATCGTCAAGTGGGAAAAGCGCTTGATGTTGGTCGGTGGAGGAAATTAGATTCCCGCAATGAAAGTTTTGGTAACTGGCGGAGCTGGGTTCATTGGTTCGCATGTATGCGCCCAACTCGCACTCGAGGGGCATGAGGTATCCGTGCTGGACGATTTCAACGATTATTATGACCCGAAAATCAAGAGAGCGAATATTGAGGCGCTGGGAAAAGGTGTCACGTTGAGGGAGGGCGACATCCGCAACGCACGATTTGTGCGGGACGTGGTGGCCGAAGGCAAATTCGACTCCATCATCCATCTTGCAGCCCGTGCCGGTGTCCGCCCTTCGGTGGTCGATCCGATGCTCTACATCGAAACGAATATCGTGGGTACACAAAACCTTCTTGAAGCCGCCCACAAGCATGGTATTCCCAAATTTGTTTTTGCTTCCAGTTCATCTGTTTATGGGTTATCGAAAGTGGTCCCCTTTTCCGAGGAACTCCCCCTTCCCCAGACTTTGAGTCCCTATGCCGCGACGAAACTGGCCGGCGAGCAACTTTGCGGAAATTATGCCCATCTCTACGGGATGCCGGTCGTTTGTCTGCGTTTTTTCACCGTCTATGGACCGGGGCAGCGTCCGGATCTCGCCATTCACAAATTCACCGATGCCATCCATCACGGAAGATCCATCCCGCAATATGGTGATGGATCGACCCGCAGGGACTACACTTACATTGATGATATCGTACAAGGCGTGATGGGGGCCGTTCGCTATCAAGGCCCTGCTTTCGATATTTTCAATCTCGGCGAAAACCAGACCACGACACTTTCGGAATTGATCGCCGAGATCGAGCGGGCCGTCGGAAAAAAGGCGATCATAGAACGGCTTCCCGAGCAACAAGGCGACATGCCACTCACATCTGCGGACATCTCGAAAGCTCAGCGACTCCTCGGCTACAATCCGACCACAAAAATCCGCGAGGGAATCCCGAAATTTGTGGAGTGGTATTTGAGTCGTCAATGAAAGGGGTCGTCGAAATCGCGTCCGCTCTTGTTCGCATCCCGAGCGTCAATCCGGACGGCGGCGATCCGGGCACGGATCAAATTGGCGAGGCTCGGTGCGCTGCGTGGGTGGCGGATTTTTTAAGTGACGCCGGTGCGGAAGTCTCCCTTCGCGAAGTGCTCCCGCAGCGTCCCAATGTCGTTGCCCGTTTTCCTCCCAAGCGACCCGGCGCTCCTCGGATTCTCTTTGCGCCGCATCTCGATACCGTGAGCGTGGCCGGAATGACGATTGATCCCTTCAGCGGAGAGCTGCGGGATGGTCGTCTGTGGGGGAGGGGAGCCTCGGACACCAAGGGGCCCATGGCCTCGATGCTTTGGGCGCTCCGCGAGGCCCGTGATTTTTTGGCTGATCTACCCTATGAGGTTTGGTTTGCTGGATTGGTCGGCGAGGAGGCCGGTCAGCACGGAGCCAAGGCACTCGCGGATACCGATGCTTTTGATTTCGTGATGGCGGGTGAGCCCACGTCCCTCAATGTTGTTTATGCCCACAAGGGGTCATGCTGGCTGCATCTGGAAACATCGGGAGTCGCTGTGCACGCCTCGCGCCCGGAGAGCGGTTCGAACGCCATTTATAAAATGACCGAGGCGATCGATTGTTTGAGAAGGGATGTGGCACCTCGGCTTGCCGAAAAATCCGATCCCGTTCTCGGTCGATCCACCCTCAGTGTCGGAATCATCCATGGGGGCTCGAAAGTGAACATCGTTCCCGACCACTGCGAGGCTTCCGTCGATATCAGGACGATTCCCGGCATGGATACCGCCTTCGTTCTGGAGATGCTCCGGCAGAAAGTGCCCGGCATTCAAATCCAAATGCGAGGCTCCGCGCCGCTTCACACGGATCCCTCCCATCCTCTCGTGGTGTGCCTGCAATCTCTGGGCTCGAAACTCGAAGGGGCGCCTTGGTTTTGCGATGCAGCCGTGTTCGCATCCAAGGGCTCCGCAGCCATTGCCATCGGCCCGGGATCGATCGCTCAAGCACATACGGCCGACGAGTTCATCTCCCTCGACGATCTCGAAAGAGGGGGGGATTTTTTCCTGTCCTTCCTCCGCGAGTTGAGGGGGCGCTGATTTCGTTGACAGGTCTCCGCCCGCAAATTCCCGTTCTTGATCTCACGCGGGTAAAGTGAAAAAGTGCCGCCTATCAGCAAGGAATATTACAGTTGGGAGCAGACGACGGAGAAAGTGCGTAGGCCATTTTATGAGTCGAAACTTTTCTGGGTTCCTCTTGTCGTACTCGCTTTGGGGGCCTTTGCGGCCTGGGTTGCCTTCGGCATCCTGACAGACCGCTATCAAAAACGGGCCGAGGAATTCGATCTCGAGCAGATGGGGGAAATGGAATCCGCCTCGATTCTCTATGATAGAAAGGGGAGGGAATTCGGGAAACTCTTCATTCAAAACCGCCAGCCAGTCCCCTACGAGCGATTGCCGGAGATGCTCACCAAGGCCGTGATCGCCGCCGAGGACAATCGATTTTACGATCACGACGGGGTCGATTACATGGGAATCCTTCGGGCCGCCCTCACAAACTATCGCAAGGGAAAAATCTCCCAAGGTGCGAGCACGGTCACCCAGCAGGTCGCGCGCAATTCCTTCGAGCTTCTTGAGCGCACCTACGAGCGCAAACTCATCGAACTCTACCTCGCTTGGCGCATCGAAAAAAGATTCAGCAAAAAAGAAATCATGAATTTCTATCTGAACCGCGTCTACTTCGGCAGCGGCTTCTATGGCGCGGAAGCGGCTTCGCAGGGGTATTTCGGCAAGCCTTCCATCGAAATGTCGATCGGCCAGTGCGCGACCCTCGCCGGTCTTCTCAAAAGCCCGCAGGCCCTCTCTCCATTCAATAATCCCGAGGATTCCCGGGAAGCCCGCGACTTTGTGCTCAAGCGAATGAGGGAACTGGGATTCATCACCCGCAGGCAACTCGAGGAGGAAACCCAGGCCCCAAGCGGTGTGGTCAAGCGCACGAACCCTTTCAAAGTCAGCTACGCCATTGAGCTCATTCGCCAGCAGGCCATCAAGGCGCTGGGCTTCGAGCGTGCCATGAATGGTGGCTACAAAATCTTCACCACCCTCGATGCCGATCTCCAGCGTGCCGCGGATTCCGCCACGCAGGAATTCCTGCTCACCGTGGAAAACCAGCCCGGATACAAGCACCCGACCTTCGCGCAATACCGCGAAGCCACAAAGAAGACGGAGGAAGCCATCAACCGGGGCAACATGGCGGCCAAAATGCCCGAGCCCAAATACCTCCAAGGAGCGGCGCTCGTTGTGGAAAATAAAGCCGGTGGCATCCTTGCACTCACCGGGGGGCGGGATTTCGTGCACAGTGAATACAATCGCGCCA
>JALQZP010000290.1:0-338 GCA_023258235.1 Terrimicrobiaceae bacterium
GTTGGAAGTCACGCTTGGATAGGCGAGGAGGTGTTCATCCTAAATTTCGCCTCTATCCGGATTGGGGCCCATGCGTGCGTCTCGCAGCGGGCTTTTCTGTGCACCGGAAACCATGATTTTCGCGACCCGGAGTTTGCCTTTCGCTGCGGGCCAATTTCTGTGGGTGATGGAGCTTGGGTCGGTGCAGGGGTTTTTGTTGGGCCAGGTGTCGATATTGGCGATGAGGCTGTTGTCAGCGCTGGCTCTGTTGTTTTAAAAACACTCCAGGGCGGAATGATTTACTCTGGAAATCCTGCTGTTCCAAAAGGTAGACGGTGGAAAGAAACTGAGCAAAAATT
>JALQZP010000290.1:348-1084 GCA_023258235.1 Terrimicrobiaceae bacterium
GGCGTTTTGGATTTCAACTCCAATAGGAAAAATCAAGTTTGGAGCATCTTGAGCAAGCAGGGAGCCAATCGAAAAAATCGCCAAGGTAAGAAATATCCCTTTCATGACGACATGATGCCTAACTTTGAGGCGGTTGGAGGTCAATAAACTAAACGATTCAAAGCAAAATCCTATCCGAACAGCGAGATGCAAAAATTGAAGTAAGTGGGGTGATCGACGGGACTCGAACCCGCAACAGCCAGGACCACAACCTGGAGCTCTACCATTGAGCTACGACCACCGACTGACAGCGCGAGACGCGCGCTGAGATACGAAATCTATCTCTCCTCGACCGGACGTTTGTCAACGCCGATCTTTGCTGGGGGCAGCGCGGCGGGGACTTCGCCGTTTCGGCGGTAGTCCACGATTTCGGCGAAGACATAGCCGATAAAAATATCGACTTCGGCGCGGAGCGGAATTCGTTCGTTGTCGTTCGATAGCCAGATTTTTCCGGCGCGGAATTTCGAGTGGGGCTCGAGCGTGTTCCCTTTTTTGGTGTTCACGCGCTGGATTTTTAGGTCGAGACGGAGCGCTTCGCGGGGACATCCGGCGAGATCGATGGTGCATGGGCCGGCCGATTCGATTTCCACGAAAAACGGCGCACCGCCAGGAAACATAAGCAATCGGACGGTGTCTCCGCGCGCAAGGGTTTGGCTTCTGATAAAGAGCATCCCTGCGAAAAAATCCCGCACGGGCT
>JALQZP010000291.1 GCA_023258235.1 Terrimicrobiaceae bacterium
GGCTTGAAACACCGGCGTCGCAACTCGACTTCGTGGTTGTCCCATTTGATCAGATCTTCCAGGCTGTGAAATCGGGGAAAGCGGAGACATTGCCCCACGTTCACAATGAAAAAAAATCCCTCTCATAAAGCTGAATGTAAACCCATGCACGGGATGATTCTGGCACATATAAAAATTAGGATCAAAGCGGCTTTCCCTTCCCCAAATACAGTCCATGGCCTGAATATTCTCGCCTATTCAGGCAGAATTGTGGTGGTGTGGATTTTCTGCGCGACACAACCTCCGTGCGGGCTTTTCTAAAAATGAATCTGAATGTCAATCAAAAAGTCGGGGCCTTGGTTCTAGTAGCCAGCCTTTCCATGATAGCTTTTGCGGCCGTTGTTTTCTACGAATTCGAGCAGAATCTCGAAAGGGAGGAGGATCTGGAGACGATATCGATGGCCATGAAGAACCACCTCGAGGCCGATATGATGCATGATGCCCTGCGCAGCGATGTGCTTTCCGCCACTCTCTCCGGCATAAAAAAGGACACCAACTCCGGCAAAGAAGTTTTGCAAGAACTCGGCGATCATATCGCGATCTTTCGCAGCGCTATTGAAAAAAACAAAAAGCTCGATTTGGATGATTCCACAAAGTCGGCACTCGTCAGCGTTGAAAAACCCCTCGACGAATACACCTCGTTGGCGGCCGACTTGGCTAAAAAAGCCCTGCAAGATCCTGCATCCACGGAATCCGAAATGGTGGCTTTCGGAAAAAAATTTCAAGACTTGGAACGCAGCATGTCGACGGTCAGCAGTTTGATCGAATCCCGCGCTGTGACGATCAAATCAGGCTCCGATGCGGCTAAGAAGTCTTTCCTTAAATTTCTTTTCATTGGAATCGGGCTTTCCATTCTACTTTTAAATGTCGTCGGCTGGATCGTAGCGAGAAGCATACCGCGCTCGTTTATGATGCTTATCGACCGTCTCGCTATTGGCGCCGAGCAGATCGCAAGCGCGTCCGGTCACATCGCCTCGTCCAGCGAATCCCTCGCCAGCAGCACCACCGAGCAGGCCGCCTCTCTCGAGGAAACAAGCGCCT
>JALQZP010000292.1 GCA_023258235.1 Terrimicrobiaceae bacterium
CATAATGATTTATTGGTTGTGACCCTATCCTGGGTCGGTTTCACTGCGAAGGGTGATAAGCAGGGGGCGTGCCAACTTGGATTGCAGTGAAAGAGGACTGCGAAAGGATTGACCACAGAGGGCACAGAGGGGGAATAAGTTGGAAATATCGGGTGGCGTTTTTTGGTAAAAAGAACGCTGTCGAGGAGTGGTGAACCGCAGTTGCATATTCGTTTAAAGACGAGAGGCAATTTGATCGATACTCTTATTTTATCCTATGCAAGGTAGATTCTTGCAAAGATACAGAGGAAGGAAATCTTCATGACCCCCTCTGTGCTCTCTGTGTCCTCTGTGGTCAAATCTGCTTTTTCTCCTAAAGGGCGGGAATTTTTTGCCGAGGAGGTGGGGTCTTTACCCCGTTAAGGAACAAAATTGCCGTGCGCAGGGAAAATCCCCGGCAATCCTAACTAGGCGATGGTGACATCGCCGGGGCCTTTGGTGATTTCTCCGATGAGGAGGCCTTTGGTTTGGGCGAGGATTTCTTTGGCTTTGGCGCGAGGGACGATGAGGGTCATGCCGATGCCCATGTTGAAGACTTGATACATCTCGGCTTCGGGGATTTTGCCGCCTTTTTGGATGAGGCGGAAGATTTCGGGGACTTGCCAGGAGTCTTTGCGGATGGCGGCGCGGCAGGTTTTCGGAAGGACGCGGGGGAGGTTGTCGAGCAATCCGCCGCCGGTGATGTGGGCGGCGCCATGGAGGCTACCTGCAGGGAGGGAGGCCATGAGGGGTTGGTAATTCGGGTGGACCTTCAGCAATTCGCGGCCGAGGGGGAGTTTCATGCCGGGTGCGGGTTTGTCCAGCGGGAGGCGCATTTTTTCGAGGAGAACCTTGCGAGCAAGCGAGTAGCCGTTGGTGTGGAGGCCGTTGCCTCGGAGGCCGATGATGACATCGCCGGGGCGGATTTTTGAGCCATCAAGGAGTTTGGGGCGGTCCACAACGCCGACGATGGTGCCGGCGACATCGTATTCGCCTTTTTGATACATGCCGGGC
>JALQZP010000293.1 GCA_023258235.1 Terrimicrobiaceae bacterium
TAACTGCACAGCAGTCCTACTTTCAGAACCTCTAGCATTACAATTTGTTCAACAAGAAGCAGAGAGGTAGAATACCTAGCTGCTTTAGGAATCAATGTTTTGATTGCACTTTACAAGTGGGTTCAATGCAGATAGAAGTAGTACCTGCATTGGAACGAAATGCCCAGGTTCAGTGGAGCCATTTAAATGGTGTTTGTAAACATAAAAAGCTTAACGCAGCAATTATTTGTGACTTAAAAGATCAATATGATAAATATAATATTAGAAATGAGTAGTTACAAAACAACAGTAATAATGAACTTAGATTATTCAACAAACTAAAACACGGTAACAATTAACTAATTTAGTAAAACAAACTAAATCACTATACGTTAAGAGACTCTTCATACTTTTCATCAAATATAATTACTTGGCTTTTTGCTGGACCATTGGCACTCGCCATTGCAGCTGATACATGGATCTGTGCATGAGAATACATCCAAGGACGAAACTGTTGTCGAACTACTGGTTGCTGTCCATGCTTATCACTGTGTTGCAGCTTCTTAAGTCATTGTTGTTCCTCAATTTGTGCGAGCAACCAACTTCGTTGCTGCTCCTCATTGCATTGCTGTAGCAAAGCTCTTTGCTGCCCCTCAGTTCATTGTTCCCCAATGCGTTGCTCCTCTTCAACTTGTCATTGGTGCTCCATTAGGTGTTGCTCCTCTTTGACTCTTAGCTGTAGCTAAGCTCGTTTCTGCTCCTCACTGTATTGCTGCTCTTGAAGTTGCTCTTCTTCAACTCATAGCTGTAGCTGAGATCATTTCTCCTCCTCACTGCATTGCCTCTCCTGAAGTCATTGCTCCTCGTCAACTCATCGTTGCTGCTGATTCTACTGTGGTTGATGGATTTATCCCTTAAGATCAGTTCTTGATACTTCTTAAGGTACCCCACACATGTAAAACACGGGATAAGTGTCTTTCTCTTGGAGCTGCAGAGAACCGGCTTAGGGAATAAGTTGCATGACATATGTCTGCT
>JALQZP010000294.1 GCA_023258235.1 Terrimicrobiaceae bacterium
GTTGAACTTTGCAGGCAGTCTCTCCGGAGGGTTAGTTAGCGTTTGAATTTCTGGGGTGTATCCAAGTGTTGTCGAGCATCGTGATGCAATCAGACGGGCAAGATCTAAAACTTTCATCGTATGATCGCTACCTAAATTAAACGTTGTATTACCAATTTTGTCGCTTGACATAAACACGCAATGTTTAATCGCGCTGCAGACATCTGTGAACGGAATGAAGTTGCGATATTGCTGACCGTGTGACTTCAGTGTCAGTTGCTTTTTCTCAACGGCTTGGCGACATAAATCGTTGGCAATGATTTGCCAGATTTTCGCATCGGCCGACATTGGTGCGCCGAACCCATTTGCGTTGCGCAAGCTTATTCCTTCAATTTGCCCTTGCTTGTGTGCAGATTCAACCAAATTCTCAGAATCTAGGTGAGTTTGCGAATACGCGTCGGCTGGGTTTGTGGGAGTTGTTTCGGTAATCGTGCCACTTAGGTCAGCGCCGTAAACCTGAAGTGTCGACAGGTAAACAAACCGAGTCTCTTCTGAGCATTGTTCAATCACACGGTGTGTGTATTCGGTGTTGACCCGCTGAGCTTTTTCTGGTTCGGCGCGTGACTCAAAGTCTGCCATCGCCACAAGATGCACAACATGGGTGATGCCATTCAACATTTCTTGAATTGATTTGTGGTTTTCAAAGTCGACCGCATATGTTTCTGCGCGAGGCGCCCAATGCGGAGCTCTTCTTTCAACTCTGGAAGCGAGCCGTAAGTTTATTTCAGTGTTTTGCGCGAGAATAGCCGCTAATCGTCCACCGAGAGTTCCGAAGCCACCTGTAAGTAGGACATTTTTGGTCATCGATGAACGAGTTGCCAGTTATATGGAAAGTATTCATCTTTAGGATCACGGCGGTGAATTTCAGTTGGATCATGCGGAATACTCGCACAATTGGCGACTACTGCCATCTGGGTGCCCACACCTTTGAACCCATTCCAAACACGTTTAGGCACAGTAAC
>JALQZP010000295.1 GCA_023258235.1 Terrimicrobiaceae bacterium
CGTGTGTAAATTGAATCTCTCTGAAGGGCGAAAATTCCCCCGGCCTCCCGACCGGGGGAATTTTTAAAGCTCGAGGGCTTTAAACCCTCAAAACCCTTCGTTAACTGACGATATCGGAGATACGCCCTGCACCAACAGTCTTCCCACCCTCACGGATAGCAAAACGCATGGTCTTTTCCATGGCGATCGGAGTGATCAGTTCGATCTGAACGCTCACGTTGTCACCAGGCATCACCATTTCCACGCCCTCGGGAAGGGTCACGGAACCAGTCACGTCCGTCGTGCGGAAGTAGAACTGAGGACGGTAGTTGTTGAAGAACGGAGTGTGACGACCACCCTCGTCCTTGGAGAGGACGTAAACCTCAGCCTTGAACTTTTTGTGCGCCTTCACCGAACCGGGCTTGGCCAAAACCTGACCGCGCTCCACGTCGTCCTTCTTGATCCCGCGGAGAAGAACCCCCACGTTGTCACCGGCGCGAGCTTCATCGAGAAGCTTACGGAACATTTCGATGTCGGTAACCGTGGTCTTCACCGTGTCGCGCAGACCGATCAATTCCACTTCCTCCATTTTCTTGAGGATACCACGCTCAACGCGACCCGTGGCCACCGTACCGCGACCTTCGATGTTGAACACGTCTTCCACAGGCATGAGGAAGGGCTGGTCAACCGGACGCTCAGGAAGCGGGATGTACTCATCAACCGCATTCATGAGATCGAGAATGCACTTGGCGGCAGGAGCAGCTGCGTCAGCCGACTCAAGAGCAGCTTTCGCAGATCCCTTTACGATCGGAATCGTATCTCCGGGAAACTCGTAGGAGGAGAGGAGGTCGCGAACTTCCATCTCAACGAGTTCAAGCAACTCAGGGTCATCGACCATGTCGCACTTATTAAGAAATACCACAATGGAGGGCACCCCGACCTGACGAGCTAACAAGATGTGCTCACGGGTCTGAGGCATCGGGCCGTCCGCGGCGCTCACCACGAGGATGGCTCCGTCCA
>JALQZP010000296.1:0-607 GCA_023258235.1 Terrimicrobiaceae bacterium
GATTTTCTTCGCTGAAGTATCGATCACCTCATGGTCATAGGCCTTGAGCCTGATGCGGATCTTCTGTCCCGCCATGATCGTTTCCTCTTCTTTCCTAATTACTGCTGGTTACTTCAATAAATCTTTTTAGTTGTGTAACTGGGGCAAATTTCTCTGCCCCAGTTATGTACTTCTTTTATTACTTGACGATCTTTGTTACGCGACCTGCGCCGACGGTACGTCCACCTTCGCGGATTGCGAAGCGGAGACCTTCTTCCATCGCAACTGGCTGGATGAGAGTCACAGTCATTGCGGTGTTATCGCCAGGCATAACCATTTCGGTGCCTGATGGGAGCGTTACAACACCAGTTACGTCAGTTGTACGGAAGTAGAACTGAGGACGGTAGTTGTTGAAGAACGGAGTGTGACGTCCGCCTTCATCCTTAGAAAGGATGTAAGCAGAAGCTTCGAAGTCGGTGTGTGGAGTTACGGAACCAGGCTTGCAAACAACCTGACCGCGCTCAACATCTTCACGCTTCAAACCACGGAGAAGTAGACCAACGTTTTCGCCAGCTTGTCCTTCATCAAGGAGCTTGCGGAACATTTCAACGCCGGTGATAACTGTCTT
>JALQZP010000296.1:617-993 GCA_023258235.1 Terrimicrobiaceae bacterium
GATTTCAACTTCTTCATTTACCTTGACGATACCGCGCTCGATACGACCAGTAACAACTGTTCCACGACCTGTGATCGTGAAGACGTCTTCAACTGGCATCAAGAATGGCTTATCAACTTCACGAGTTGGCTGTGGGATGAATTCATCGACAGCTTTCATGAGATCCATAATCTTGTCGGCCCATGCAGCATCTCCTTCGAGAGCCTTGAGAGCTGAGATACGGACGATTGGAGTGTCCTTACCTGGGAATTCGTACTTGGTCAGTAGGTCGCGAACTTCTTCCTCGACGAGAGCAAGAATTTCTTCATCATCAACCATGTCTGACTTGTTGAGAGCAACAACGATGGAAGGAACGCCAACCTGGCGAGCAAGGAGA
>JALQZP010000297.1 GCA_023258235.1 Terrimicrobiaceae bacterium
GCATCACATGCTGCATAGATGTGTAGGCTTTTATGAATATAAACAAACATTGCAACTGGTGCACCAAAGAACTCATAATTCTTTCCCCATTGTCTATCTCGTTCAGCTTTGTCGCCGCGCTGTACACCGAGAGAGCCATATAACTCTTTGCCAACACGTTGGGCTCTTGGTTTTAACTCAGCAACATATGGTTTAAGAATTATGCGATTACTAGTTGGCAATCCATGGCGCTTCATAAACAATTTAATTTTGCTCCAGATACCACCGCGCATAGCTGTAGATAAGGCTTGCCAACGGGATAAAAACTCATTGCTGATACGATCTCTAACCTCACCGGTTGCCACTGCCACCTTAAATGGTCTGGTATTTGACCAACTTGGTGCAGTTAATGAATCTTTTAATATTTGCTCAATTAACTCAGTAGGTACTGGCCTTGGAAGAAAATCTCTCGTTGTTCTACGAGATGAGATGAACTCAGATACCCAAGCGCCATCTTCTTGAGCTGAGTAACGCTTCATTGCTTGAATTACTTTTTATTAACTGAAGCGTCGAAGATTGATTGGATAGTTGAATCCAACAATGCATCAAACTGATCATCACTCTGCTTTGCTGATAAACCTTCAGTTAAAGCTCTTGAAAATGATGCAATTACCCCAATATTTTGGGCAAGCATCCGATTTGCCTCATCTCTGCTATATCCACCTGAGAGGGCTACTACTTTAAGAACTCGTGGGTGGTTTACTAAATCCTGATAAAGATTTGGTTTAGTTGGCAGGGAAAGCTTTAGCATCACAGTTTGATTCTCATTTAATTTATTCAAATGGTTAATTAGAGAGGTTTTTAAGATCTCCTCCGCCTGACCTTTTTGCTCGCTCTTGATATTTACCTCAGGCTCAATAATTGGAATTAATCCACCAGCAATGATCTCTATACCTATCTCAAATTGTTGGGCAACTACCGCTTCAATACCTGCGGCGTT
>JALQZP010000298.1 GCA_023258235.1 Terrimicrobiaceae bacterium
TCTTTGTAATGCCAAAGAATTACATTTGTATCACGAATTCCTCCAAAGTGTAGTGGACGTTCACTCCTCAATTCTCCACCAATTATGGACAATAAAGAAGATGTATACACATCAATCGAAATATTTAAAAATGCACATAACATGATAATATCATATTCTGTTCCATATGTATACGGGTTTTCCATAAAATCCAAATATTCCAAAAAACTATGTTTCCCATAATTATCCAAGTTTCCTTCCCTATCTTGAAAAGTTTGAGAAATTTCTCTTCCCCATTGTGTTCCCTGTGTAACTTGTAGACGTGCCCAATTTATCGTTTGTAATCTCAATTCGACTTGTTTCCCTTCCCATAATTGGATACAATTCGCTACACTTTCATAAAGACAGTTTCCATATTGAGATGTTTGATGTGGTATTCTTTCCATATTTTTAGATGATAACCACAAGTCAAATGAATGTACTGTCGGGGATAGAGTGATCCCATTTTCTGATTGTAGTAGTTGAAATTTTTGTTTTTTTGTTTTTTTGGGATTCTTCGAATTTGAAGACTTATATTTTTTTTTCGGTTGTTCTCCATCTAATTCAGTAGATTGAGCTGCATCTGTTGTAGGCAAATTTATTTCTACAGCTTCATCTATTGTAGTCAAATCTATTTCTATTGGAAAATTTCCAAATTGTTGCAGATGTAAAAGTGTATCTCTTTCTAAATGTCTTTGGAACATCCATTCTTGTTGGAGTAATTTTGTTGGTTTAGGGTTGAAATTTGGTTTCAATGGCTGCATAAGAAAAAGACCATCTAAGCTTGTCACTCTGGACAAAACAACATAAATCCAATTTGCAGTATTGTAATTGATTGATGAAACTATTAGAAATTTCTTGGTCATTCCTTGGAGTTTGTGACCTGTTGTTGCCAAATCATTATTCACTGGAAACATAAGTATTCTTGATTTCTCTAAATTCAAAAACTTGTTGGAAG
>JALQZP010000299.1 GCA_023258235.1 Terrimicrobiaceae bacterium
GTACCACCACCAACGGTCAGCGTTACTGTTCCATCCAATGCTCCGTTACATCCGGCAGGAGTCGATGTGGCTGATGCAGTTAATGCAGGTGGCTCACTTACTGTCGCACTGGCGGTCTGTGTACATCCATTCGCATCAGTGATTGTAACATTATAAGTACCCGAGGCTACACCCGTTAAGTTCTGGGTAATCGATCCATTTGACCATGCATACGTATAGGGCGCGGTACCTCCACCAACTGTCAGTGTTACTGATCCCGTTGAAGCTCCGTTACATCCCGCCGGGGTCGCAGTGGCACTGGCGGTCAATGGCGCACTTGGCTCTGTCACCGTAACTTCCACCGTATCCGCACAACCATTAACATCAGAGACAATATATTCATACGTTCCTGCATCTACAGTAAATGTTCCTGTACCCGTGTAAGGAGCTGTTCCTCCGGTTGCACTTACAGTAACCGTTGCCGAACCCCCATTACAAAGAACCGGATTTGCAACTGCTGTTGCAGTCACTTGCTGTATCTGAATATTCAAAATAACCGGCAAACCGGCACAGCCATCCGCATTCGTCTCAACTACTTGTAGCGTGTAGTTACCTACCGGTGTATTTCCCCAATCGATTAATATATGATTTCCCTGCAGCGGATTCGTTTGAACAGCAGGGAATGCTGGGTTTGGAAGTATGGTTGCTGTCGCAGTGGATACAGTCCAAACGTACGTTGATCCTGCAGTACCCGTGTTGCCATTTTCAGTGCAGTCTACACAATACGGCTCTTCTGCGCCGAAACATAACACCTGCGGATTAGATGAGTTACTTGGCTGCGCCCACGCCCATTCCGGCATGATGAGCAAACAAGCTCCAATAAGTAGTGGCAATAAAAACGATTTCATGATTTGGTTTGGTTAAGAAATTTGTCAAGGATTTTGTCGCTAAAATCAGGTCAGGGAATCAAACAGTGG
>JALQZP010000029.1 GCA_023258235.1 Terrimicrobiaceae bacterium
CGATCGAGTATTTCCGGATGACCTTTCCGACACGTGTCACGCGAGGGTCGTTTTTCATTTTGAATATCACGCCTCCCTGCATCTCGTTTTGAGCTTCGAGGCTCCCGCTTGCAGATTCCGCCTGGGGAACCATGGAACGGAATTTATACATACCGAAACATCTCCCCCTGTAACCCACCCGCTCCTGACGAAAGAAAACAGGGCCTCCATCCTCAAGTTTGATAAGGAGCGCAGTCAGCGCGAAAAGGGGGCTTCCCAGAGTCAAGGCTGTTGCTGCCGCGCTCATATCAATGCCCCTCTTCAGTCCATAGGAGAAAAGAACAACCCCCTTCCAAATGACCAGTTTTGTCATTAAACGGAATTCCTCAAGGATTCTGCCCCTGCCTGTTGAGACCCTCAGGCGATAACTCACAATATCTTTTTCCGTTTTCATGGCAGGGAAACACCTAAGTCCATTTCAGGGATGCCACATTTGCTTTCATCGCATTTCCGAATGAACGTTGCCAACGTATGGAAACTTTTTTTGATGCGCAGACCGATGGGGGAACCGTTCGACTTAAAATTCTCAGTCCGCGACTCGATGCGGGAGGAGCCCCCAAGTTCAAGCAGCAGATCGGGGCGCTTTGGAACGACTCTTTTGTCCACGCCGAAATCGAAATGACGAATGTCGATTTTATCGATAGCTCTGGAGTCGGATTCCTGCTGAGCATTCTTCGCCGCTTTCCAGAAGATACCGGCAAGGTTGTTTTGAAGGGACTGAAGCCCCAAGTCCAAGCCGTGATCGAGCTTCTGCGCCTCCACCGAATTTTCCAACTCGAGGCTTGAGAGGAAGCACCTGTTTTTGGAAAGCAAAACGAGGCATCCCTTTTCGACGCCCACGACCGCCATCGATTGAGATGCAATATCGCTCATTCGGGCGCTCCTGAAGTGGCTTTGGAGGGAATCCATTTAACAAGCATTTCCGCAAGATGAATGGGATCGATCGGCTTGACCACGTGATCGTTCATTCCCGCTGCCAGTGCCGATTGCCTATCGACTGGCATCGCTGATGCCGTCAGCGCAATGATTGGTGTCCCGGCTCTATCAGGATTGCTTTTTGCTTCCTCCCCACGAATCCGCGAGGCTGCTTCAAATCCATCCCTGTCCGGCATGTGCAGATCCATGAGAATCGCATCAAACCGGGTGTGCATTGTCTTATCGATTGCAGCCTGGCTGTTGCTAACCGTTGTCACGGCCACCCCCATTTTGCGAAGGTAAACCTTGGTTACGAGCAGATTGATTGTGTTATCATCCACGACGAGGACGCTGGCCCCTCGAATCGGAGCTGCTATTTTGCCCAGACGACCGAGGTGCTGCGTCTCCTCGCCCTCCAAAGGGATCGCGGGTTTGCCATTGTCCGCTATGGGTGGTTTCACTTTTCCGAGTCGGAGAGTGAAGCTGAATACGCTTCCTTTGCCGGGTTCACTTTTCAAACCAATCTCACCGCCGATCAACTCAACGAGATGTTTGCTGATGGCCAGTCCCAGACCAGTTCCGCTATAGTGTTGCGTTATGGAGCGGTCGGCCTGTTGAAAAGGTGCAAAGATTCTTCCCTGCTCAGGGGCAGGGATTCCGATCCCTGTATCAATGACGCTGACTTTCAGTATGACAAATTCGCCCACTTCCTGGACGGACTCCACATGCACCTCTATCGCCCCGCGATCGGTGAATTTAACAGCGTTTCCAACCAGATTATTGAGAACCTGCAAGAGCCGCAACGGATCACCAAGCAAGGTCTCCGGGACTGAGGCAGCGACTTCAAATCGCAGAAGCAGATTTTTACTGTCGGCATGAACAGAAAAGAGCGCTTCACATTTTTCTAAAACATCTGAAATCCGAAATGGAACCCAATCGATGCTCAATTCCCCCGCCTCGATCTTGGAGTAGTCGAGAATATCGTTTAAAACCCCGAGCAACGCCGTACCGGAAATCAGAATCTTGCGAACGTAGTCGCGCTGCGCAAAAGTCAGATTGGTATCAAGCAAGAGATTTGAAAGACCGATCACCGCATTCATTGGCGTTCGGATTTCATGGCTCATATTCGCCAGGAATTCCCCTTTGGCTTGATTGGATGCTCTCGCCGCTTCGAAGGCCTGTTGAAGCGCGCTTTCGTTTCCATTTATCCTCTTCCCCGAATTACGCCCTCTCATAATACCTCGGGCGGCAAACCAGATCCCCAAGGCAAGAATCGCAGTTCCTGTGGAGGCGACCGCAATTGGAGACAATGACATCCATCGAAGCCATTGCCGATCTGTGCCTCGATTTATCATGACCGCTCAGACACAATGAAGAAATAGCCAAGATAATTTCACGGCGAAGTCTTGCTGGAAGCGGGAATGCGGATGGTCTTGCGGTGTCATATCGATTTTCAGACGGAACTGATGCCCATCGCCCAAACTTTTAGCCATGGAACCCCCTATCTTCACTTGGGTATTCACCCTACCGAGGTGAACAAAAGGTCGCTCTGCGATCACGTGTGGATATGACCTCAAAATCTGTTAGTTTAGTGACGTGGACGCCTCCTCGTATTCAGACTTCCCTTTGGTGGACAAAGAAATAAGCGCCGAACTTTTCAGCCCTCAAATCGATGACGATCTCCAACGCCAAATCTGGCAAGGCATTCGCGGTAGCCTTACCAAAGACATTCAAAGGCTAAGAACCGCTTCGCCTGATGAACTCGGACAGAGTCTTCACAAAATCTTCGGTTACTCGTCAAATGCAGCCCTACTGAGGCTTGGAGTCATCCTCAAGACTTGGGTAGAAACGCCGCAACCGCATGAGTCCACGGTTGATTTTCTTCCACTGGCACTGGAAACGGCTGTTCTTTCCATTGCAGAAATGGAAGCGCTTTTCCCCCATTTGTCGGGAAACTCTCCGACTCTCAAAAATGAAGAATTTTAGCTGCCGGCTTGTGCTGCGATTTGCTTGAGCATCGGGCCGAATTCCGCATCCCACAGCCCCATGAGCGGACGATCCGAGTCGAAGCCGGCCTCCCCGGCTCCGCTCACACTGTAAACACGGGGCACGAGGCGAATGTTGGATGTGCCCGGAATCGGAATCATCGAGAGCTTAACGCGAATGGTCTGCGGATTGCCGTAACTTCCCCACATCGCATTTCCGAATCCGCCGGCGGGTTTGTCGAAAGAAATCGAATCCGGATACTCCGAACCTGATGGCGTGTATCCCCTCTGGGCGAAGACATTTTGTGCAGCTGCCGAAACGGCCTCGACATTGGTGTTTGTTGCCGTGACCGAACCAAGGCCGCCGGAACTCGCAACCGGCGAGACCAGGCAACCTGCCACCAAGGTGAGAGCGAGCAATGAAAAAGGGATTCGTAGAAAGGCGGGCATAGGATGAAGTTTGGGTGGTGGGTGGATGGGATTAGGATTGGCGGGAGCGTATGGCCGTGACGATTTCGGCCATCGCTTCATCTTTGTTTTTCGCTCCAAGGTTGCCTTTACCGTGAACGCGCAGGCTCACGTTGCCGGCCTCCACATCGCGCTTGCCAACCACAAACATCGTATGAACCTTTTGTTGTTCGGCCTTGGCGATCTTTGCATTGACGCTGTCCGGCGATGTGTCGCGCTCGCATCGAACCCCTGCCCCACGAAGCGAAGCCACAATGGCATCGCAATACTCGATCACCACGGGATCGTCGTTGATCGGCAGAACGCGAACCTGTTCAGGTGACAGCCAAAGCGGAAAATTCCCCGCGAAATGCTCAATGAGAACGCCCGTGAAACGCTCCATCGAACCGAATGGCGCACGATGGATCATCACTGGCACGTGGGACTTTCCGTCACTGCCGACATACTTCAGACCGAAACGGATCGGGAGATTGTAATCGACCTGAACGGTACCCAACTGCCACTCGCGTCCAAGCACATCTTTAACCACAAAATCAATTTTCGGACCATAGAAGGCCGCCTCGCCCGGCTCCTCGGTGAAGGGAACATCAAGCGTCTTTGCCGCCTCGCGGCAGGCGGTCTCGGCTTTGTCCCAATTCGCGGGATCGCCGGTGTATTTATTGGAATCCGGGTCACGCAATCCGACCCGAACACGGTAATCAGTCATTCCCAATGTGGAAAGAACGGTGCGAACAAGGGAGAGACAACCGAGAATCTCCGAGGAAACCTGTTCTTCAGTGCAGAAAAGGTGGGCGTCGTCCTGCGTGAAACCTCGCACACGCGTAAGGCCATTGAGTTCGCCGCTCTGTTCCCACCTGTAAACAGTGCCGAATTCGGCCAAACGAACAGGAAGGTCGCGGTAGCTCCGCGGCTGCGAATCAAAAATTTTGATATGCATCGGGCAATTCATCGGCTTCAGCAAATATCCGTCGATCTCGCCAGCGTTGACGCGGTTCGAGAGGTCCGCACACGAACATCCCTCCGAGGAAAGGTCGGCGAGCGTCTCACGGTCGATGAGCGGTGGAAACTGGGATTCCGCGTAATAAGGAAAATGGCCAGAGGTCTGGTAAAGCCCCAAACGTCCAATGTGAGGAGTGAAGACCTGACTGTAACCTTGCTTGCGAAGCTCGCCGCCGATGAAGTCCTGCAACTCCTGACGGATGATCGAGCCTTTCGGGGTCCACAGGATCAAACCCTGCCCGACCGACTCGTCAATGTGGAACAGTTGCTGCTCGCGACCGATCTTGCGATGGTCGCGTTTCTTTGCCTCCTCGAGCATGGTGAAGTATTTCTCCATCTCGGTTTTATTTTTAAAAGCCGTGCCATAAATGCGCTGGAGCTGAGGGTTGTTCTCGTCCCCTTTATAATACGCGCTGGCAACATGAGTGAGCTTGAAGGCACCGACATTGCCCGTGCGCATGACATGGGGCCCTGCGCAAAGATCGGTGAACTCGCCGTTGCGATAGATCGTGATTGTCTCACCTTCGGGAATGTTTTGAAGAATATCGAGCTTGAAACGGGAGGCGGTACCGCGAGGAGCGATGGAAGCGAGTTCGCCGCGTTCGGCCATCGCCAATGCGTCACTGCGGGAGATTTCCACCCTCTCAAAGGGGTTGTTGGCCTTGATCTCCCGCTTCATTTCCTCCTCGATACGGGCAAAATCCTCGGGCGTGATGCGGTGTGGCAGATCCACATCGTAATAAAAACCGGTGTCCACAGGAGGACCTGCCGCAAACTGAGCCTCGGGCCAAATGCGAAGAATGGCTGTGGCAAGGATATGCGCGGCGGAATGGCGAATGCGTTCGAGTTCAGTCATGGGATAAATTCTCTTTTCGGGAGGGTGGCGTTTTTTTGAATGGGATGGCAGCGGCTGGCACAAGAAGCGGAATACCTTTTTTGACAGGGTAGGCCACAGCGGAATCCGCACGAATCCAAGCCCCATCGAGACCTTGTTCCCCGGAAGCCTTAAGAGCCTCCATCTCCTCATCTGTGGCCTGTCTTAGCCGTTCGCCCGTCTGTGGACAAACAAACAGCGAACTGTATTCAGGTGTTGGCATCCGGAGTGCGGGTTCGTGCTAGTATTTGGGCACGGAAGGATCGACCCGTTCAGCCCAAGCGAGAATGCCGCCTTCGACATTGAGAAGCTTGGAAAAACCGGCCTTCTGGAGTTCTCTCAGGGCCTTGGCGCTGCGGAGACCGACCTTGCAATGAATCACGATTTCATCAGCGGAATCGAGTTCACTCATACGCGAAGCGAGCTCACCGAGAGGAATAAGCTTCGATCCGGGAATCCGGGCCACATCCCATTCGTAGGGCTCGCGCACGTCGAGAAGGACAAACTTTTCCTGTCGATCAATACGGGCCTTGAGCGCCTCGACGGTGATCTCCGGCACGGGAGCTTCAGCCTCCTCCTCGGCTCGGGCTTGAGGAATCCCACAAAACTGATCGTAATCGATCAAATCGGTGATCGTCGGGTTTTCCGAGCAAACCGGGCAGGTCGGATCTTTGCGAATCTTGAACTCGCGGAATTTCATCTTGAGCGCGTCAAAGTGGACCAACCGGCCGATGAGCGGTTCACCGATTCCGACGATGAGCTTGATGGCCTCGATCGCCTGCATGACACCGATGATTCCCGGCAAAACGCCCAGAACGCCACCCTCGGCGCAGCTTGGCACCATTCCTGGCGGCGGTGGCTCGGGATAGAGGCAACGGTAGCACGGGCCACCAAGATGGGGGGCAAAAACCGTGCATTGTCCATCAAAACGGAAAATCGAACCATAAACATTCGGCTTTTTCAAAAAAACGCAGATGTCATTGGAAAGGTAACGGGTCGGAAAATTATCCGTCCCGTCAATGACGATGTCGTAGGGTTCCACAATCTCCCTCGCATTCTCGGCGCTGAAGAGGGCATCGTGGAGGTCCACTTGGACGTTCGGATTGATTTCCTTGATGCGGTCGCGGGCGCTGTTGAGCTTCTTGCGGCCGACGTCCTTTGTTCCATGCAAAATCTGACGCTGGAGATTGGAATAATCCACCACGTCGAAATCCACCAACCCAAGGGTTCCGATGCCTGCGGCGGCTAGATAAAGACCGATCGGAGATCCCAGTCCACCCGTGCCAATGCAAAGAACCTTCGCCGCCTTCAAGCGCTTCTGACCCTCGAGCGTCACCTCCGGCATGATCAGGTGGCGGGAATAGCGAGCGATCTCATCGTTACTGAATTCGATGTCGGCAATACGTGCAGGATCCAAAATACTTTTGCTCATATAAAATAAATACGGGTTGGTGAGAATACCTGGCCGCTTCGGGAAAGCAAGTGCGGTCGCGCCATAAACGCGCAATGGGGCCTTGACCTGACACGAAGCATCCGATATTTCGATCCGTTTGCGATGCCGATGCGAGCATTGCCGCCCAACACCATGACTATTTCCCGACCTGCCTACTCCAAAATATCGTCCCTCTTTGCTTTGATTTTAATGGTCTCTCTCATGAGCGGCATTGCCCAAGGCCCCACAGATACGGCCGGCCCGATAGTGAAAGACATCGCGGTGGAAACGGTCGGTGCCCCAAGCATCACGAAAGATCGCGTTCTCGCCAACCTCGCCACCAAGGTCGGCCAACCCTACAGTGAGCGCACCGCCGAGCAGGATGTCCGGGCCCTCTACACGACTGGCGGCGTTTCGAATGTGCGTATTTTCGCTGAACCCCTGGGAGATGGCGTCAAAGTCACAGTGCTCCTTCAAGGCCGGCCCGTTCTCGAGGAAATCCTCATCGAGGGCGCTGATCAAATTCCCCTTCCCCGCGTGCGTCGCGAAGTTGCGGTAAAACCAGGCGATGTCGTGGACGAGGAAAAAATCGAGGCCAGCCGCCAGAAAATTCTCACATTGTACGAGGACCGGAATTTCTCCCAGGTGGACGTCCAATATCGCCTCCAGGATATCCCCGGAAAAAATCGCACCCGATTGATTTTTGCGATTACGGAAGGCCCTCGCCTCATTGTTAAAAGGATTAGCTTTGTCGGGAATGATTCCGTTCTCGCCAAGGACCTCCGGGCGGCGATGAAAACGAAGTCTGAAGACCTGCTGACTTTCTTCACCAAGAGCGGTCGTCTCGTGCCCTCCCAAGTCGAAGAGGATCGCGCTGCCATCCGCACTGTTTACCAAAACCGCGGGTTCGCCGACGTTGAGATATCCGAGGCCCGCACCGAACCACTCAAAAAGGACGGCGTCGAGCTGATCTTCACCATCAAAGAGGGCACCCAGTATCGCGTCAACAAGGTCTCCCTTTCCGGAGTCAATATCGTTCCTGAAGGCGAAGTTTTGAGCCAAATGAAAATGCAGGCCGGTCAACTCTTCACCCCGAAAGGCATGAGCGACGACCTCAAAGCCCTGCGTGATTTTTATGGCAGCCGGGGATACGTTGATATGCTCGTCACCCCCCAAGTCCTGCCAGCAGGACCGGGAGCCGTCGAGGTGACCTACAGACTCGACGAAGGCGTTCAATCCTACGTCAACCTCGTCAACATCCAAGGCAACACCCGCACGAAGGACAAGGTCATCCGCCGCGAACTCGCCGTAAAACCAGGAGATGTCTTCGACACGACACTCGTCGATGTGAGCAAGAAACGCTTGGAGAATTTAAACTACTTCTCCCGCGTGGATACCCAGCCATCCGATACGATTGTCCCCGGCCGCAAGGATCTGAACTTGATCGTCGAGGAAAAACGCACCGGTTCATTCAACTTCGGTGTCGGGTTCAGCACGATTGACAGCTTGATCGGATTCGCGGAACTCCAGCAAACCAACTTTGATATTACAAACTGGCCGAATTTCACCGGTGGTGGCCAACGTTTCCGCATTCGAGCCCAATACGGTCTCGAGCGCAGCGATTTCGTGATCTCCCTCACCGAGCCATGGTTCATGGGATACAAACTCTCCACGGGTGTGGAAGGCTACTACCGCAACGCGAATTTCCTCTCGTCCGTCTACTCCCAAGAAAACGCAGGCGTCGCCCTTCAAATGCGCAAGCAAATCTGGCGCGCGCTGGCAGCCCGTGCTGAGTATCGCATCGAGCGCATCCGCATCTACGACATAGGCACCAGCTACAATGAATTCGATGACTTCAGCGGAAATGGAAGCTACGGTCCCGTCATTCAAGATTCGGCTGGAACGTACAACAAGAGCGCCATCACAGGCTCTCTCATATGGGATACACGCGACAGCCTATTCCTCACCCGCAAGGGCGAGTTGCTGGAACTGACCGGCTTTGTCAGCGGAGGGCCACTGGGTGGGGACGTGCAGGATTACGGAATCTCTCTCGAAGCTGCCAAATACTTCCCGCTCCCATGGGACATGATCTTCCTCCTCAAGGGTCAGCTCGCCCTCACCGATGGTTGGGGATCGAATCAATCTTCAAAAGACGACGGCTACGGCAATGGCGTCCCGATCTTCGACCGACTCTACTTGGGTGGAGCCAACAATATGCGCGGCTTCAACTTCCGCGAAGTCGGTCCGGTGGACTCCGACGGCAACCCGATCGGCGGCAACTCCCTCGGCTATATCACCATGGAACTCACCTTCCCCATCATCACTCGCGTCCGTGGAGCCGTCTTCACCGATGCCGGCTTTGTTAACAGCGACACCTATGACTTCGGAACCGCCGGGGCCAATGTTGATATCGGTATCGGTCTCCGCCTGGATCTTCCCATCGGTCCCGTACGCGTGGACTACGGCATCCCTGTGATCTACGACACATGGAACGGCCCTCCCGGAAAATTCCAGTTCAACATCGGGTATCAATTTTAAGAAAACGATTCAAAACTTGAACGTACAGGAACCTCTATTGTCTCAATTGCTCATCACACAAACCAACAAACTCACCAACCCAATATAATATCATGCTCAAATCCCTGCTCTCCACCGCCGTCTTGGCCACCCTCACACTCGGCTTTGCCTCCTCCGCCCAAGCGGAAATGAAGATCGGCACGCTCGATATGAACAACGTCTTTACTCAATACTATCGGACGAAAGACGCCGAGACGAAGCTGAACGAAGCCCGCGCCTCCGCCAAAAAAGAACTCGATGACCGCCTCGAAACACTCAAAAAGTCGATGGACGAAATCAATAAAATCAGCGCCGACATCGAAAAGCCCGAACTGAGCAAGGACGCCAAAGAAAAAGCGGCTAAAAATCGGGATGAAAAAGTCGCCGAAGCCCGCAATCTGGATCGCGAAATCGCCGAATTCCGTGGCACCCGCGAGCGCCAACTTCAAGAGCAATTCATGCGCATGCGTAAGGACATCGTTGATGACATCATGAAAGTCGTCACAGTGAAGGTCAAAGAAGCGCAATACGACATCGTCCTCGATAAATCCGGCATGAGCATCGGGCAGATCCCTGTACTTGTCTATTCCAAGGAATCCATGGACTTCAGCAAGGACATCATCGACACCCTGAACCAAGGCGCAGCGAAAACCGCCGAACCTGCCAAGAAATAATGCGACTCCGTGAGCTAGCCGAGCGCATCAGCGTCAAGCTCGCACCAGAATCGCAGGACATGGAAATCACCGGATTGGCATCCCTCGCGGATGCCAACCCTGGCGAACTTTCCTTTTACGGGAATCCAAAGTATCTCACGGCTCTCCGTAAATGCCGCGCTTCCGCAGTGCTTGTGCCGACCACTTTTAACGAGGAAATAGGCCCCGTGTGTCTGGCTGTGGAGGATCCGGCCGAGGCCTTCGCCACGATCCTTCCCCTCTTTGCCCGCGCACCGATCACCCATGCCGCCGGGATTCACCCCACCGCCGTGATTGCTCCGGACGCCACTCTCGGTGAGGGATGCTCGATCGGTGCCCATGTCGTCATTCAAAAGAACGCCCGGCTCGGTGCTCGATGCATCGTCGAGGCGGGCGGCTTCATCGGTGAGGAAACGACTCTGGGAGACGATTGCCATCTGTATCCACATGTCTCCGTGCGCGAGCGCTGCACTATTGGCAGCCGTGTAACCCTCCACAACGGCGTTGTGATTGGCGCCGAGGGATTCGGTTACGAATTCAGCGAGGGACGTCATAAAAAAATTCCCCAAACGGGCATTGTTCAAATCGATAACGACGTCGAGATCGGCGCGAATTCGACCGTTGACCGCGCCCGCTTCGGTCGCACTTGGATCCAAGAGGGCACGAAAATCGACAATCTGGTTCAGATCGGCCACAATGTGACCATCGGACGCCATTGCATCCTCTGCGCTCAAGTCGGCATCTCCGGCAGCACACGACTCGGCAACTATGTTACCCTGGCCGGCAAGGTCGGTCTGAGCGGTCATATTGAAATCGGCGATCAGGTCATGATAGGCGCGATGTCGGGGTTGGCTAAAAATGTACCACCAAACACCATTATGTTTGGCGCCCCAGCCCAACCGATCCGTGAATACAAAGAGAACTACGCGCTCCTGAAAAACATTCGAAAGCTTTACAACCGCGTCAAAGCCCTCGAACTCAAATCCCCCCAAGCGGATTGATCACCGCACTGTATTCGGGATCCTGTCGACGTAACCCATAACATGGCCGTGTCGTTCGACTCCCGAAGGATTGCCATGACCAGTCTATAGAACTACCATATCCACGTGCAAAGCGAGAAACAGGTTGCGGAGGATATCGATCTCATTCGTAGGATCGGCACCGGCGACCGATCCAGTTTTGAAGAGTTTTACCGCCGCTACGCCGCCCTCATTTACTCCACCGCTTTTCGTGTTCTCAACCAACAATCAGATGCGGAGGATGTGATGCAAGATGTGATGTTCATGATTTGGGAGAAGTCCCCGATGTTTGATGCCTCACGCGGGAAACCGCTCACGTGGGCGATCACCATGACTCGCAACAAGGCTATCGACCGCCTCCGCTCGATCCAGCGCCGCATGCGCCTCCATGACGAGGTCGAAAATGAAGCCGGGAAAAGCACGCCTGTCACAGAGCAATTTCCGGCGGATGCGATTGACGCCACGGAGCAATCCCGGATCGTGCGGGCTGCCGTGATGAAGCTCAACAGCGAGCAACGGCAAGTGATCGAAATGTCTTACTTCGGCGGCATGACGCAGCAGGAAATTGCCATGCGCATCCGATCTCCGATTGGAACCGTCAAAGCCCGAATCCGCCGTGGAATGCTGCGGCTCAAAAAACTCGTTCGAACCGAATTTTAAACGGAATCCCCCGCCATGCTGGAAATCAAAAACGTCTCGCTCCGCGTCACTGGAAACGATCGCCCGCTCCTCTCGGAGGTGAGCGCCGATTATCCCCTCGCCCACTTTGGCGCGATTATCGGCCCATCGGGTTGCGGCAAGACAACGCTTCTGAAACTCATTGCCGGTATCGCTCCCGGAGACGAGGAGGGCGAGGTCTTTTGGAAAAACCGCAACCTCGAAGAAGACGATTTCTCACCCGGCGAGATTGCTTATGTCCCGCAATTCAGCATCGCGCACGAGGAACTCACCGTGCGGGAATGTGTGACCTACGCCCTCCGCTTGCGCGTTCGCCAGGCTGATTGCCCGGACTTCAAGGCGACCGTGGACGGGATTTTAACCGAGGTGGATCTATTGGATCTGGAATCCCGTAGCGTGAAGATTCTTTCGGGCGGCCAGCGCCGCCGCTTGGCGCTGGCAATGGAACTCACCAGCAAACCCGATATCCTCCTCTGCGACGAGGTGACCAGCGGCCTCGATCCGAGTTCGGAGGATGATGTCGTTCGCCTTCTTCATGGTCTTTCCCGCAAGGAAAACAGACTCATACTCTCGGTCACCCACAGCCTCGAGCACATCGATCTCTACGACTCCATCCTCGTCCTCTTCCAAGGCATCGTGACCTACCACGGTCCAGCCAAGTTTCTGGCCCATTACTTCGGGGTTGATCACCCGAATGAAGTCTATGCAAGACTCGAGCTTCGCACTCCGGAAGAGTGGGGAGCTTCTTGGATCAAGCACAGCGACGCACTCAAGGAAGCCTCCAAGCCTAGGAAATCGAAGAAAAAAGCCCTTGAACAACCTGTGACCATCACCAAAAGCGAGGACGAACCTCTCGAGAAGACCTCGCCCTTGCCCGGACCTCTGAGCCAGTTTTTTACGCTCCTCTCACGCCGCCTATTGGTCTTCGCCCGCAGTCGGCAGCAACTCCTTCTTCAGATCGGTCTCATTTTTGGGTTCCCTCTTCTCGTGGCCATCTTTGCCTGGAACGGCCTGCCTGCGGTTAAAAACCTCAGCATGGGACTCGATCTCAACCTGCTTCAGCAACTCAACGAGGCCCGGGATTTTTTAATCCAATCCAGCAAGGTCGGCAGCCTTGTTTCGGGCATTGTCATGTTCCAAGTCATCCTTCTCACCCTGATGGGGGCCAACAACTCCGGGCGTGAAATCGCCGCCGAGCGCCTCATTTTTGAGAAGGAGAAACTCTCCGGGCTGAACACCGTCGCCTACGTTGCCAGCAAGTCGGTCTTCCTTGGCTTCATGGTTCTCGCTCAATCCTTGTGGATGGGATTTTTTGTTCACCAGGTTTGTGGCTTTCCCGGGAACTTCGAGGCACAACTTTTCCTTCTCGTCTTGGTGAATGCAGCGATGACCTCGATCTGCCTCGCGATATCCAGCCTTATGAGATCACCTGAGCAAGCTTCGCTTGTTTCCATCTATCTCGTGGGCTTTCAGCTTCCCCTCTCCGGCGCTGTGCTGGCGCTACCGGAACTCCTTGGGTCCATCGTTCGGCCTTTTGTTTCGGCCTATTGGAGTTGGTCGGGCATTCTGCAAACACTCAAAGCGGAACGCTACTACGATATCGTGCAAACGGTGGTCCAGAGCCCGCTTTCCTCGCTCCCTCTTTGCATATGGATCCTCTTGGCCCATATCGCGGCCGGACTTTTTATCGCCTGTCTTGGATGTGAGCGGCGACACATTGCCTGAAGATCCCCGATTTCCCTCCAAAAAAAACCCCGCCCGCTTTCACGCAGGCGGGGCAATAAAGCCTATATTGGCGAATCCCTTACTTAACGATATGACCCGAGATATGCTTGGTCATCTCGAACATGGTCACTTGGGACTTGCCTCCGAAAACGGCCTTGAGAGCGGCGTCCGCGTTGATGAGGGTCTTCTTCGTCTTATCTTGAAGACCATTCTTCTTGATGTAGTCCCACACTTTTTTGGTGAGTTCGCCACGGCTGACAGGAGTCGAGCCGATGACTGCGGCCAGCACCGCATCGGGTTGCACTGGCTTGAGAAGGGCTGCGTTGGGTTTGCGTTTGGGTTTTTCTGTGGTTGGCATGATGGATTTATTGGATTGTAAGTTAGCGCTGAATCACCGCCCAAGTCGTTTTTTCAGGAACCGGATTCGGCTTCGTAGATGAAAACTTCTGGGGGTGACGTACGGGACACTTACCAAGCCTTCCCCCACTCCGTCGATACTTTCTTTTGTATTTTTGACCCGCATCAGGATGCCTAAAATCAAATTCTCTCAAAATATGTGGCTTGCAATTTTCGGGGGCTCCAAAGAATCTTCGTTGCACATCCAACGGGTCTTAGCTGCCCGGTCACGGATGCGGTGATTTTTTCCAAAAACAAATACGGATAATTTATAATGGCGACAACGACACTCGAGCACCCAGATGCCCTCACACGTAGCTTGAAGGCGATGCAGGAAACAGACGAAATGCTGGGCGAGAAGATGGTGATCAACATGGGACCGTCCCATCCCTCCACCCACGGCGTTCTTCGCATGGTGCTGGAACTCGACGGCGAAGTCGTCACCAAGGCCGTCCCTGAAATCGGTTATCTCCACCGTGGAGATGAAAAAATCGCTGAAAACATGCAATACAACCAGTTTGTGCCCTATACGGACCGACTGGACTACCTCTCGCCGATCGCCAATAATGTCGCGTACGCTCTGGCTGTTGAGAAACTCATGGGCTGGGAACTCCCTCCCCGTGGCAAGGCGATCCGCGTCATCTGCTGCGAACTGGCCCGCATCTCATCCCACCTCTTGGCCACAGGGTGTCTCGGCATGGATCTCGGTGCCACAACCCTCTTCCTTTACACCTTCACCGAGCGCGAGAAGATCTACAACATGGTCGAGCAACTCTCGGGTGCCCGCTTCACGACCAGCTACACGCGAGTCGGGGGCCAAACCCGCGATCTTCCGCCGGCCTTCCTCGCGATGCTCAAGGATTTCCTAGCCACCTTCCCTGCCGCGTTTGATGATGTGGATAAGCTAGTGACCCGCAACCGCATCTTTGTCGATCGCTGTCGTGATGTTGGCGTCATCAGCAAGGAGGATGCGATCGCCTACGGCCTATCCGGGCCAAATCTTCGCAGCTCGGGAGTCGATCACGACCTTCGCAAAAAGCACCCCTATCTCGACTACCAAAACTACGACTTCGATATCCCGATCGGTGCCGCCGGCGATAGCTTCGACCGCTACCTCGTCCGCATGGAGGAAATCCGCCAAAGCATCAAGATTCTCACCCAAGTCGTCGACAAACTTCCTTCCGGACCGATCAATTGCCACGACCCCAAGAGCATCCTCCCCGAAAAAACCACGGTGCTCACCAAGATGGAGGAACTCATTCATCACTTCATTGTCGCAACGGAGGGCATTCACGCCCCAGCCGGAGAAATCTATTTCGGCGCAGAAAACCCGAAAGGGGAACTCGGATTCTACATCAACAGCAAAGGCGGCGGCGTCCCCTACCGCATGAAAATCCGCTCGCCCTCGTTCTGCAATATCAGCATTCTTTCTAAAATGCTTCCTGGTAGCATGGTGTCCGATGTCGTGACCATTCTCGGTTCGCTCGACCCCGTTTTCGGCGAGGTCGACCGCTAGTGCGCTGAAATATCGTTTCTCACAATGACCCTCGCAAACCTGCTATCAGAGCCCCAGATCATACCGGAACTCGCCGCCACAGAGCGTTGGGACGCCATCCGTGAAATGGTGGACATACTCGTTAAATCGGGCAAGGTAGACACATCCGATCGCGATTCGATCTTGGAGTCCATCCGGCAGCGGGAAGAGACCATGAGCACGGGCATCGGCTTTGGTATCGCGATCCCTCATGCTTCCTCTTCGAAGGTCCACGATGTCGTCGCCTCTTTCGGACGCTCCTCGGTTGGCATCCCGTTTGAATCGCTGGACGGGCAACCCGTTTCACTCATCGTGCTTTTTGTTGTGCCAAAGGATCAGTTTCAGACCCATCTGAGAACCCTGGCCGCCATCGCCAAATTTCTCAACGACAAAACCGTCCGCGAGGAACTCGGCAAAGCCCAAGATGCGGCAGCAATCCTGAACGTCTTCGAAAACCGCTCGCCCCGTCAATAATGGCCACTCCGCGCGAACTTCTCGCTGCGCGTGTGCGTGCCGCACTGCAGTCCGCCGACCTCGACCCCGCCCGAGGTGATGTGACCCAATCCGCCGACTCCCGCTTCGGGGATTATCAAGCGAACGCCGCTATGGCTCTCGCGAAGGAAAAACGCGCCAACCCGCGCGATGTCGCTGCCCAGATCATCAGCAAACTGGACGTCAACGGGCTTTCCTGTCCTCCGGAGATCGCTGGCGCGGGCTTTATCAATTTCCGCTTGGAAAACTCCTTTCTCTCCACCGCACTGTCGGAGATGGCGAAGGACGAGCGCCTCGGCGTTTCCCAAGTCGCCCAACCACGCAAAATCGTGGTCGACTTCAGCTCGCCGAATGTCGCCAAACCGATGCACGTCGGCCATATCCGAAGCACAATACTCGGAGACTGCCTCGTCCGCGTGGCCCGCTTCCTCGGCCACGACGTCCTCGCAGACAACCACATAGGCGATTGGGGTACCCAGTTTGGAAAAGTCATTTACGGATGGAAGCATTTCCTCGATCGCGAGGCTTTGGAAAAGGACGCCATTTCCGAGTTGGTGCGCCTCTACCGGGAGGTGAACCGCCTCGAAGAAAGCGACGAGGCCATCAAACGCGAAGCCCGCGAAGAACTCGTGAAACTTCAGGCTGGAGATCCCGAAAATTTCGCCATTTGGCAACAAACCGTCGAACTATCGTGGCGGGAATTCGAAAAACTCTACACACTTCTCGACATCCGCTTCGACGAGCGACTGGGAGAAAGCGCCTACAATGACGCCCTGGCCCCGCTCTGCGCGGAACTAGAAAAACGGGGCATCGCGACCGAAAGCGAAGGTGCTCTCTGCATTTTCTTTCCCACCATTCCTGCCCTTGAGGGCAAACCCGCCATCGTTCGCAAAAGTGATGGAGGGTTCCTCTACGCGACAACGGACCTGGCGACCATCGAGTATCGCGTCCGTCACTGGCACCCCGATTCCATTTGGTATGTCGTCGGTGCCCCTCAAGCACTCCATTTTCAACAAATCTTCGCCGCCGCGAAACTCATGGGGATCCAATGCGACATGCGCCACATCGCTTTTGGAAGCATCCTCGGCGAGGACCGCAAAATCATGAAAACCCGCTCGGGCGATAATGTCGGTCTGAGCGAGGTCCTCACCGAAGCGGTCGAACGCGCGCGACGTATGGTGGAAGCCCGCTCCGACAAACTCCCACAAGAGGAAATCGAGTCAACCGCCCGCATAATTGGTCTCGGCGCGGTCAAGTATGCGGAACTCTCCCAAAACCGCCTCACCGACTATGTATTTTCCTGGGACAAACTCCTCGCCCTAGACGGAAACACAGCTCCCTACCTTCAGAATGCGTATGTCCGCATTCGTTCCATCTTCCGTCGTGCCGAAGAAGATGCGGATATCTCCTCGCCGATTCTTTTGGATGAACCCGCCGAGCGCGTTCTTGGTCTCAAACTTCTCCAGTATGCGGAAACCATCCCTGTTGTACTAGATGACTTCCGACCGAACATCCTTGCCAACTATCTCTACGAATTGGCGAATACCTATCATTCGTTCTACGAAGCCTGTCCAGTGCTCAAAGCTCCTACCCCTGCCATCCGAGCCAGCAGACTCCTGCTCAGTTCCCTCACCGCCCGCACGCTTTCCCACGGGCTTTCTCTCCTAGGCATTCGCTGCCCGGAGAAAATGTAACCCCATTCGCACTCACACCGGCAAATCCGGCCGGCTTATTTATATCGACCGAAGAAACGGCGAATTCCTTTGGACGGGCTTTTTACTGCAACGGGTTCGTGATGCACAGGGCGACTCGGACGCGGCCCTTTGGGTTCCTCGGAGGCCGACATCGTGATAGGAGCATGCTTGCGAGGAATTCCACGCCCAATGAACTTCTCAAGTGAACGCAAGGATGAGCGGTCCTCGGAAGTGACAAAACTGATAGCGTCACCCACGGCTTTCGCACGACCGGTGCGGCCAATACGGTGAACGTAATCCTCGGCGTGGGGCGGAAAATCGAAGTTCACCACGTGGGAGATGCCTTCAACATCGATCCCGCGAGCGGCGATATCCGTCGCGACAAGCACACGAACCGTCCCGGCCTTGAAATCACGGAGCGCACGAATGCGCTGATTCTGGGAGCGGTTGGCATGAAGCGTTGCGGTGCTGATGCCGGATTGCTCCAGCCTGCGTGCCACACGGTCAGCCCCGTGCTTCGTACGAGTAAATACCAACACCATCTGCATTGCTGGATCGCGAAGAAGGTGAAGAAGCAAATTCTGCTTACCGGGATGCGGAACCTCGTAAACACACTGTTCGACAGTCTCGGCGGGATTCGATCGCTTGCCGACTTGGACAACTTTGGGCGATTCCTGAAACTCACGGGTGATTTTTTCAATATCTGGCGAAAGCGTCGCGGAGAAAAGCAGTGTCTGCCGCGGACGCGGCAGGGCCTTCACGATTCGGCGGATATCGGGAAGGAATCCCATGTCCAACATCCGGTCGGCCTCGTCGAGAACGAGAAAACGCAAGGCCGAGAAATTTGCGCATCCACGCCCCATCAAGTCCAGCAAGCGACCAGGAGTGGCGATAATGGTATCCGCACCATCTCGCAGAGCGGCCATCTGAGGGCGCTCACCCACACCGCCGTAAACAAGGGCGATTTGGATCGGAAGGTTCTTGCCATAGCGACGTACGTTTTCCTCGATTTGAACAACCAACTCGCGAGTCGGAGCAAGGATCAGCGCGGACGTCCGGCGCTGCGGGGCTGGCTTCGCTGCAGCCAGCATATTGAGAATCGGCAATGTGAACGCCGCTGTCTTGCCGGTGCCCGTCTGGGCGATGCCAATGATATCCTTACCGGTGAGAACTTCAGGAATGGCTGTGGATTGAATCGGAGTCGGCTCGGTGTAGCCGGCATCACGGATGGCGGAATTAATGTGGTCGTTAAGACCAAGTTCACGGAATGGCATAAAGGAATAAAAGGACTGAGTTGCTCCCCTCCCCCAAAAGCACTTCATTGTATTTCCGAAGAAGAAAAAAAAATCGGGGCGAGAGGATTCGAACCTCCGACCTCCTGGTCCCAAACCAGGCGCTCTACCAAGCTAAGCTACGCCCCGTAGTCCAACCCTGCACTCTCTGGAGATCCCTTGCAATAGGAAAAGGCGTCCAGAGATGAAAAACTCGATCTTTGGAAGACCGAATTGAACTCGTTTCAATGCTTCGCCGCTTCGATGATATCGACCCATATAGGCAGTGCCAAAGCGCCTCCGTAGCCACCCGGTCTTATCGGACGTGGTTTGTCAAATCCAACCCAAACCCCACAGGTGAGACGGGAGTCAAAGCCCACAAACCAAGCGTCGAGAAAATTATTGGTGGTTCCGGTTTTTCCAGCTCCGTATCCATTGAGCCCGTATTCATGGGCGTGAGAAGCCGTTCCTCGCTCAACGACTTTCTCTAAAAGAGCAGCCGTGGCTTGTGCCGCGGCAGGCTGCAAGATCGGAAGGCGACCGCGCGTGGATTTGTACAGTACAGTACCCGAATCATCGACGACCCGGTCGATCAGATAAGGCTGAAGCTTCACACCTCCCGTTGCGAAAGCGGTGTAGGCGGCCGTGAGATCCTTCAGACTGGTTTCAAACGTGCCCAGGCAAATCGAAGGGAATCGGGGCGGCTTCTCCGCAAGCCCGGCGAGCGTGACCTTATCGGCCACCCGGTCAAGCCCTGCACGCAGGCCAACGCGAATGCTCATGGTATTCCGCGAATCAATCAAACCCTCCCCGGCCGGCTGGATGCCACGATAGGTGTTGTCGGAATTCGACGGGTCGTAGACACCGTATTTCTGAGGAATATCGCCCGGTTGAATGCGATCGTCCGAGATCGGCTCATCTGCAGGCATTCCGGCTTCAAAGGCACAGGCATAAACGAAAGGCTTCACGACGGATCCAGCTTGTCGCTTTCCGTAAAGGGCGCGGTGAAACTTGCTTTTATCGTAGTCTCGCCCGCCAACAATGGCCCGGATGCCACCGGTTTTATTGTCCAAAGCGATAGCAGCGGATTGCAAATAGGGGGCGGATTTTTCGTGATCAAGAATGACATCGTTGAATGCTGCCATGGGTTTGTGCGGGTATCCCGGTTGCGCCTCGACTTGGAGAAGGCGGGCCTGCAAAGCCTTCTCCGCGGCAGACTGCAACGGACCATCAATCGTCGTGTAAATCTTCAGTCCCCCCGCTCCCATCTGCCCGGACTCAAGAACGAGATCCAACTCGCGCAGGATGGCATCCATCGCCCAATTCTGTTCGGGCGTGGTCTTTGTTCTCGGCATAGCCACGAGCGGACTGGCGATGGCATCCTCGTATTCCAAGTTGGTAATGAGACCCAGATGAAGCATGCGACCGAGAACGGTGTTGCGCTCGCGAATACATCCCTCCGGGTTGTTCATTGGAGAGAAGCGGTTCGGGCTGCGAATGAGGCCGGCCAACGCCGCTGATTCCTGCAAATTCAATTTCGATGCGGGCTTGCCGAAATACGTCTGACTGGCAGCCTCGATTCCATAGGTTCCCGAACCGAAATAAATCCGGTTAACATAGCCCTCCAGGATTTCCTCCTTGCTCAACTCGGTCTCGATACGGAAAGCCAAAGCGGCTTCAATGAGCTTGCGGTGGAGGTTTTTTCCCCCGAGCGGAAAGCTGTTGCGGGCCAGTTGCTGGGTGATCGTACTTGCTCCCTCGCGAAAGCCTCCCAGGAAAAGATTGCGAAAAATCGCGCGCGCGACACCGATTGGATCGACGCCATGATGCTGGTAAAAGCGGGTATC